>CAJAAV010000263.1 GCA_903937835.1 uncultured Chlorobiaceae bacterium
ACCATTGCCACCAACATGGCAGGACGAGGAACTGATATCAAGCTTGGCCCTGGTGTACGCGAACTTGGCGGACTCTTCATCCTTGGTTCTGAACGCCACGAGTCCCGGCGTATCGACCGCCAGCTCCGTGGACGCGCCGGACGACAGGGTGATCCCGGTGAATCAGTCTTTTTTGTCTCCCTCGAAGATGAGTTAATGCGCCTCTTCGGTTCCGACCGGGTAATTTCCGTTATGGACCGTCTTGGCCATGAGGAGGGCGATGTGATTGAACACTCCATGATCACGAAATCGATTGAACGGGCACAGAAAAAAGTTGAGGAGCAGAACTTTTCTATTCGTAAACGCCTTCTGGAATATGATGATGTCTTGAGCCAACAGCGGGAGGTAATCTATTCGCGGCGTAAAAACGGTCTCATCAAAGAACGGCTGACCAGTGATATTATTGACCTTCTGAAAGATTACAGCGATACGGTCGTCAAAAAATATCACAAGGATTTTGATGTCGATGGCATTGAAGAGCAGTTGATGCGCGAGCTCTCCATCGAGTTCAAGCCTGATCGGGCGACTTTTGAACGCGAAGGCATAGAGGTAACCGCAGAAAAACTCTATGACACCGCACTCGCCTTCTACCGTCGAAAAGAGGCTGCGGTACCCGAAGAGATTATGCGACAGATTGAAAAATATGCTGTTTTGAGTGTTATTGATCTCCGCTGGAGAGAGCACCTCCGGGAGATTGATTCACTTCGTGAAGGAATCAATTTACGCGCTTATGGCCAGAAAGATCCCCTTCTGGAGTACAAACAGGAGGCCTTCCGTCTCTTTATTGATCTTCTGACTGACATAGAACTCGAAACGCTCTCACTTGCATTCAAACTGTTTCCTGTCGATCCTGAAGAGGCAAACGAGATGGAAGAGCGCCAGCGGAAAGCTGCAGTCAGACAGGATAAACTGGTGGCCCAGCACTCCTCTGCAGGAAGCGTTTACTCCATCGTTGAAGAGATTGAAGAGAATGAAGAGAGCGTGCAGCAGCCGATCATCGCAGATAAAAGGCCTGGCCGCAATGATCTCTGTCCTTGCGGAAGCGGAAAAAAATATAAAAACTGTCACGGCCAGCAGCCATGAACCATTGAAACGTTTACTGCTCCATAATGAAACATACCGAAGTGGAAGTCACCATTGCCCTTGCGGCAGAACATGGCCTGAATGCTGAAGAGTACGCCAGAATACTTGCTATTCTTGGAAGAACCCCCTCATTTACCGAGCTTGGGGTTTTCTCCGTCATGTGGTCAGAACATTGCAGCTATAAAAACTCCATTGCCGTGCTCAAAACCCTTCCAAGGGAAGGTGCGGCCCTGCTTACCTCCGCAGGCGAGGAGAACGCTGGTCTCGTTGATATCGGCGACAATCTGGCCGTAGCTTTCAAGATTGAGTCACACAACCACCCTTCAGCCGTTGAACCCTATCAGGGAGCTGCAACAGGAGTTGGCGGAATTCACCGCGACATTTTCACCATGGGTGCTCGACCGGTCGCCTCACTCAACTCTCTCCGGTTCGGTTCGCCGAAAGACCCTCATGTCCGCTATCTTGTTGATGGCGTGGTGCGTGGAATCGGCGATTACGGAAATTCGTTTGGTGTCCCTACCGTTGGAGGTGAAATCTATTTTGAAGAGGGCTACACCGGCAATCCTCTGGTCAATGCCATGTCGGTCGGTATTGTGGAGCACCATAAAACTGTCAGTGCCACCGCTTTCGGTAAAGACAACCCCGTGCTGATTGTCGGTTCCGCCACCGGACGGGACGGCATTCACGGCGCAACATTCGCCTCGGAAGATCTCAGTGAAGCCTCTGAAGACAAACGTCCAAGCGTTCAGGTTGGTGATCCTTTTGCAGAAAAGCTGCTGCTTGAGGCAACCCTTGAAGCCATTGCTACCGGTTATGTCGTTGGCTTGCAAGATATGGGCGCCGCTGGAATCACCAGTTCAACCTCCGAAATGAGCGCCAGAGGCATTGAAAAAACAGGATCAGGCGGCATAGAGATTGATCTTGATCTTGCGCCAATTCGGGAAGCTGGTATGAGCGCCTATGAAATCATGCTCTCCGAATCTCAGGAGCGCATGCTTATTGTCGCTGCAAAAGGATTTGAGGAGAAAATCATTGAGGTGTACAAAAAATGGGATGTTCAGGCTTGCGTCATCGGACGTGTCACAGACGACAACCACCTCAGGGTTTTGCACCATGGGACAGTTGTGGTCGAAATTCCAGCCGAATCGCTTGTGCTTGGAGGAGGTGCACCGGTCTATATCCGCGAAGCTGTTGAAAAAAAGCCGATGACGCCAGTTGCAGAGCTTGTTGACGACAGCACCCTTGACTTTAACACCATTGCTCTCGAACTGCTTTCACGCCCCAATATTGCCAGCAAACAGTGGGTCTACAGGCAGTATGATTCCATGGTGCAGACCAATACGGTTACTCCGGTAGGCCATACCGATGCCGCCGTAATCCGTATCAAGGGAACAAATAAAGGTATCGCCATGAAAACGGACTGCAATGCCCGTTACGTCTATCTCAATCCGTTGGCCGGCGGCAAAATTGCCGTGGCTGAATGCGCCAGAAATATTGCCTGTTCCGGAGCAAAGCCACTGGCCATAACCAATTGCCTCAATTTCGGTAATCCCTATAAACCAGAGGTATACTTCCAGTTCAAGGAGTCGGTCAGAGGCATGGGCGAAGCGTGCCGAGCTTTCAACACGCCGGTTACTGGCGGCAACGTCAGCTTCTACAACGAAACATTTATCGGCGGTGTCCGTACCGCCATCTATCCAACCCCGACCATCGGGATGATTGGTCTGCTTGACGATATTGACAATCTTGTCGGCTCAACCTTCACTACCGCCGGTGATCTTATTCTGCTGGCAGGCGATCCCGAGCTGACGCTGGACGGTTCTGAGTACCTTGTCATGCAGTATGGCACACCCGGCCAGGACTCCCCTTCCGTTGATCTTGAGCACGAAACAAACATCCAGAGATTCCTTGTATCTGTGGCTGCACAGAAACTTATCCATTCGGCGCATGACATCTCTGATGGAGGTCTTTTTGTTGCTCTTGCTGAAAAAGCCATCATGCATGCCGAAGCACCCCTTGGCTTTACCGTCGATCTGGAAAATGCAGAGAACTCCCTTTTCCGTATCCAGCAGCAACTTTTTTCGGAAGCGCAAGGAAGAGTCGTGATCAGCATCTCTCCAGACAAAAGTCAGGAGGTAATGGAAGCCGCTGCAAAATACAACGTACCACTCTGTGCAATAGGACAAGTTGTGGCGCAGGAGGTATCGATAGCCTTGAACGGCAATAAGATTCTTGCCTTTACGATTGATGATCTTAACAATGCTTACTATCACTCTCTCGAACATGCCCTGCACCTTGACGAACTGTAACTCTGCCTGTTCAAGAAAATAAGGAACCATAATGTTGCCTGTTGTTACTGCGATAGAGATGCAAAAGGCCGACAAGGCGGCAATAGAGCTGCTCCATATTGGTGAAGCTCGTCTTATGGAGCTTGCCGGAAGTGAGTGCCTCCGGCTCACACAAGAGACACTGCAGAGAGAGTCGCTTGCTGACACCTCTTTTCTGATTCTCTGTGGCAAAGGCAACAACGGTGGCGACGGCTTTGTGCTTGCTCGCCATCTCCTTAATCACGCTGCCTCGGTTGATCTTGTTTTGCTTTACCCGCAAAGTGTGCTGCAAGGGGTCAATCGCGAAGGATTCGCCATTTTGCAAGCCTACGAAGAGCATCTGACCAACCTGCGCATCTTTACGAGCATCGATGAAGCGAGGCCATTTCTTGACGAAAGTCGGTATGATGTTCTTGTTGATGCCATGACCGGCACCGGATTTCGCCTCGGCAAACCCGGCATAGAGCTTGCCCCTCCCCTCTCAGACGGTATTGAACTTCTCAATACGCTTCGTGGAGAAAGAGCAGCAATGACCATTTCCCTCGATATTCCATCAGGTCTTGATGCCTCGACCGGCGGCTCATCCACTCCCACCATTCAGGCTGATGTGACCATAACCATGGCTTTTTTGAAACGTGGCTTTTACCTGAATGACGGCCCGAACTGCTGCGGTGAAGTACACGTAGCGGAGATCTCGATTCCCCGTTTTCTGGTTGAGCCAACCTCATGCCTGCTGATTGACCAAGGGTTTGCCGCCGAACAGTTTATCCTGCGCAAACCATCAAGCGCCAAACATACCAACGGCAAAGTGCTGATCATTGCCGGATCGCAAACAGAAGACTCCTCAATGGTTGGCGCCGCCATCCTTTCTGCGAAGGCCGCCATCAAAACCGGGGCAGGCTATGTCTGCGTCTCTCTTCCTCTCACCCTTGCCAGCACCATGCACCTTGCAGCCCCGGAAACGGTTGTTATAGGCAGAAATAAAGCATCCATTCTCGAAAAAGCTCGTTGGGCAGATGTTATCCTGATTGGATGCGGCATCGGGCGCGACGAGGAGACGATTGCACTGGTCAAAGAGCTGCTCGCCAGTTCGGATATCGCCGACAAAAAGCTGATACTTGATGCGGATGCGCTCTATGCCATCTCATCGACTGGGCTATCCAGGATCTTGAGCCAATGCAAAAATGTGCTGCTCACGCCTCATTATGGGGAGTTCAGCCGTCTCACCAACATTCCAACTGAAGAGATTGCTTCAGACCCGATTGAAGCCGCACAACTCTTTGCCCATCAGCATGGAGTAACCGTTCTGCTGAAAGGCAATCCCACCGTCATTGCATCCTCCGACGGCCTGACAATGCTCAACACCAGCGGCACTGAAGCGCTTGCCACCGCAGGCTCGGGCGATGTGCTCTCCGGCATGATTGCCGCTCTCGCAGCAAAAGGCGCTGGCCTCGTCAATGCCGCAGCGGCCGCAGCATGGTTTCACGGTCGGGCTGGTGACCTCGCCAGCGACGTCGCCAGCTTGGTCTCATCTGGAATGGTCGTTGATGCCATTCCTCAAGCAATCGGAGAGATTTTTGAGCGGGAAGAGGCTTGAACCATGATTCTCATGATTAAAGGATGGGCGTGATTTTGTGATGAGAAGAATCAAGTTCCATCCAGGAAATAAAATCATGGTTCAAGACAATAAAAATCAAAAAATAACCTGCATTATGCAGCCCAACTGCCATTCACATCACCTTTGACGATACCAATAAGGTCAAGCTGCGTCTCCTGAGAGAGATCAACGAAAAGATCAGCATCTGACCAGTCAACGTTACTACGGTTCATCTGTTCGCTGCCAACACTTTCGGGTACAAATATCCACTCATTCTCAGGCGCGGTCTCAATGCCAACAGCCATTTTAAGAATGTTAAGCGCATCAGTTGCCCGCACTTTACCATCTTGGTTAATATCGGCCGCAAGGTACTGATACGGCAAGACAGCACCGCCACCCTCATTTGGATTCAGGGCAACGGACATTTTCAGTGCGGCCAGCGCATCATCAACCGTTACTGCATTACCGATGATCGACGTATGGTTATCGGCAGCAAGGGAGTACTGACCTCCCAACAGCTCATCAAGGCGATAAGAGCCATTTGTGCTGCTGCTGGTGCAGGCGACACTAACAGGCATAATAGCTTCACCACCAATCCACCCGGCAGCAATTGCCAACACAAAGCTGTCCGGATTAGTTGGCGCACTGAACCGCAGCACACCAAGCTGCAGAGAACCGGCAGCAAGCGAGTCAAGACCCATTCCAGCCAGCACAACATGTCCGGCAACATTGGTATTAACCACTCCTGTCCAGCTCTCCGGCAGAGCAGTACTTTGCTGCCATGTTGCCTCTGAGCCTTCCGGTACCAACAGCTCCAGTTGCAAGCTATGGATATCCGTTTGTACAGAGGTTTCCCAAAGTTCAACGGTGTAACTGCCATCAGCCTGGTGCTGGAGATTGCGGAACTCAACTTGCTCCGAGCCCGTTTCCATAGGCGCAGAGACAGCAGTTGTACTGACACCACTGATTGCAATGCCATTTTTCCAGAAGGTAACACTACCATACAGGTCATGGAAATCCGGCAGGGAAGCTTCGGTTGTAAAGTCGTAGTTGTGTATACCTGCAAAATCGTTACCCGCCATATCTTCGATGCTGCCGGAATCAAGGCTTACAAAGTAGTGTGTGCCATGCTGCAATACTGCTGTTGGATTGATGGTGAGCGTTTTGCCCTCAAGAGAGAGATTTGCGCTGCTGGCGGCATTGTAGCTTTCAATAATATCGCCATCTGGTGAATTGGCATGAATGGCAATCGTGCCAATGCCCCGCTGGATCGCTTCGCTGAAGGAGAGAGTGATGGAGCTGTCAACGACAACGCCCATGTCGGCATCAGCGGGGCTGGAGGAAACAAGAGATGGCGCGATAACATCATCAACGTCATCAACCGCATTAATAGTAATGGTTTGTGCTGCCTCTGCATGGTCGCCATACGTATCGGTTACTGTAAAGGTTACCGTGCGCTCAAGCTCTGACGGGGTATTGCTGTTATTTGCAAAAATAATGGCACGAGCGACATCTTGCACTAAGGCATTAGTTGCATGTTCATTAAAGCTGAAATGCCATGCAGCCCCTCCTTGCACTCCGGCAACATTCGTCTCTCCAATGTGGAGTTCGCCGATCATCAGCGCATTGTTGTTAGCACTATCAAGCCAAATAGCAGAACTTGGCGTAGCGGACAGTTCAAGGCGATCATAGGATTCTGCATTCGCCGTAATTTGTACCTGCAAACAACCTCCGTTCCAGCTTGCATCGCCATCGGGATCGTTGATGGTAATATCATTGCACACAGCCACTGGTATTTGTTCGGTAAAATGGGTGAGAACAGATGGCGAGGTGTTGATGAGAACGGAGACAGTATTGCTATAACGATTTGTGACAACGAAGTCTGCTTTGCCGTCACTATTGACATCGACACTTGTAACGGCATTGCTACTACTTGTCATTTCATAATCTAACTTGACTGCAAACGTGCCATCACCATTATTTATTAGCACTGAGATAATGTTGCCGTAATCACTTGATACAACAAGATCAGTGTAGCCATCGCCATTAAAATCAGCACTTGTGATCTCACCTACCTGAGTTTTATTATAATCTGTTTTTGTACCAAACGTTCCGTCACTGTTATTTATCAAAACTGAAATAGTGTCACTATAATCATTTGCTACAACAAGATCAGTGTAGCCATCGCCATTAAAATCAGCACTTGTTCCCGTCATGGGTCTATCGCCCGTGAAATAGTCTACTTTTGGAGCAAACGTGCCATCGCCGTTGTTTACCAGCACTGACACGGTAGTACTACCCCAATTTGCCACAATCAAATCTATCTTTCCATCATTATTAACATCACTACTTGTTACACCATCAGCGCCATAGTCAGTGTTGTAATCTACTTTTGAGGCAAAAGAACCATCACCATTATTTATTAATACAAAAACATTATTTCCTTGACGATTTGGCACTGCAATATCCGCTTTACCATCGCCATTGAAATCAGCAGTTGTGATTCTCCATGAATCGCCACCACTATAATCCACTAGTGTAGCAAAAGTACCGTCACCATTATTAAATAACACCGAAATTGTTTGGCTGCCCGGATTTGCAGTTACAAGATCAACATACCCATCACCATTGAAATCTGCCGTTGTAACTGCTACAGGATAACCATTTATAGTGTAATCCACTTTCTGTAAAAAGGTACCATCACCATTGTTGAGCAGCACAGAAACAGTGTTAGTTCCATAGTTCGCTACAACAAGATCAGTCTTACCGTCCCCATTGAAATCTGCACTCACAACGGAAGTCGGACCATTTCCTGTTGCATAATCAACCTTATCCGCAAACGATAATTCGTGTGGAATCCCAATTATCGGCGCATGATTTATCACAGTAGTGAAATCATATTCTACCGTTCCTGCATAATCGTTACCTGCCATATCCTGCATACTTCCCTCTTCAAACACAACATAATAATGGGTGCTATCATCGAGTCTATTGTTTGGCGTGATGGTCAGCGTTGAGCCTGTAATGTGCAAGTTGTAGCTGCTGGCAACATTGTAGCTTTCCACCAACGTGCCTTGCGGACTACCGGTATGGAGAGAAATGGTGCCACTTCCCCGCTCAATAGCTTCGCTATATTCAACCACAATTGGGGCTGCAACATCAACCTCCCTTGCATTGTCAGTTGGTGCAAAAGTAACGACTGTTGGCGCTGTTGTGTCGGCTACTACGGCTTCAGTTGACGTACTTTCAACCGCTTCTTCGATGCCATAGCCATCTTCATAATGGGCGACAACGCTTATTTGCTTACCAATGAAAGAATCATCAAGCCACAAGGTTGTTTGCGTTGCGCCTGCAATGGCTTCGCTGTCAGCATACCATTGGTAGAGCAGATCGCCCATGCCATCAGCATCGCTTAGCGTGTGGGTTGCCGTAAGAGTTGTGCTTTGCACTGCATTGCCGTTAATAACTACGCTTCCTTCGGGTAGATGGTTGACGCGACGCTCATTCATCCCGCTATTGTAGGCTTCAAACACCGCATCACCGCTATCGCTTACAATAAAGAGATGATGTTGCAGTTGCACTGCCGATAAGGCAACGTCAAAATTCACCTGATATGAAGCGCCAGCCGCCAGTCCATCGGTATGCTCAATGGTTTGAAGAATTTGATCATCAGCATCGCCAAGTGTAGTGTTGCTGGAAAGCACCAACTTATCGCTCCATGTGTTGACATTTTCATTTGGAATGCCTGTACCCGGTGCGCCGGTGCCACTATTGTGGATTGTAGCTGTTACGGTAAACGTTGTATCAGCTTGAAGCGTTGATGGCATGGAGGCTTCTGCTACATAGAAGTCAGCATAAGGAGTAAGCGAAACTGTAATTTCTTTCTCGGCTGTATTATTGATTTCAAAGAAGCTCTCCTCAACCACGTCGGCAACATCACTGGTTACAAAAATTCGAACATCGCCTTCAAGCAATGTTGGCAACGCTACATCAACCGAAGCGTTGTAAGACGTAGCGGGATCAAGCACGCCATTGTGCTCCACCGTTGCAAGCAAGAGGTCGTCGGCATCGCCAAGGCGGCTATTGAGCGACAGCACAATGCGATCGTACCACGTGCTTTGCTCAGTTGCAATCTTGCCATAGTTGCCTACGCTCCAGCCAACATGAAGCGTAGCGCCGCTTTGTGCTGTGGCGGCAGCACTAATGGAGGCTACCGCTAAGTCGGCAAATTGCGCGTCAGCCGTTGGCGTAATGGCAGCATCAAGCAGGTATTGCCCAAAGCTGCCACTTCCTGTAAATGGCAGTACACGAGCAAAATAGGTGCCTGTAGTGGTTACATCAAAGCGTGCAACACCTGAGGATGGATTGGGATCAAGCCCAACAAGCTCTTCGTTTGCATTGTAAATTTCAACCACCGGACGTAAATCGCCCATGTCGGGAATGGTAATGCCAAGCAAAATGGTGTTGCCTGCTTCAATAGTGCCAAGCGCGTAGGTGTCGTCATCTACCTGCCCATCGCCCGCACTCATCATGTTGCCAGCAACGGTAGCAATACGCTGAGAACCTGCTTGCGTAAAGGTTAGTACATTCGCGCCCGAAAGTGAATCGTTGGAGTAGTTAGCATCGTACTCCATTTGAATGCCACGCGCCACATCAACCTGCAATTCGTAGTTGCCAAGCCCGCTGTAATAATCTTTACCAACCAGCACATAGTAGATACCGCTTTCCGTTACAGCATAACGGCTTATAAAGGCATCGGAATCAGGACCTTCATCATTGCTCGCCGTAAGATGGTTACCGTTTGCATCGTATAGGGTTAGATATGGATTAAGCGGGCTTTGTGGTGTATTGACACTCATGGAAACGACATCGCCTGCTTGCAGCTCAACCTGCCAGTAATCGGGGTCTAAACTTGACTCATACACAAAGCCAGGATCCTGGTTGCCTATGCCATGCCCAAGCCATAAGCCTCGTCCTGCAGGATCTTGAGAAAGTGGCAGCAACGTAGCATTGAGCATAATGTTGTTGCGCCCGCCTTCGGTAGTAATACCGGCAGGTGGTGCAATGGTGAAGTAATGCACGTAATCATCGCCACCAACGCTATTGTGGTTGCCATCAAGCGCATTGCCCACAATATCGGTAAGGGTGGAATTTGCAATGAAGCGGTAAGAACCAGCATTAAGCGAACCATCCTCAATCAGCAAATGAATGTTGATGCCACCATCGTAGCCTTTGCTGTTAAGCGTTAAGCGGTGAATGACGTCATCAGTTGTCTCGAATTTTCCATCAGCGCCCGCTTCACGCAAATCCCATGCGTTATAAGGATCGTTGACGTAAGGATCAAGCTGGTCAGGCATACCATCGTTATCGGAATCAGTACCTGCAATTTCGATAACACCACGCATGGAGCTACTGGCATAACTTGCACCCCACTGACCACTGCTATTCATGTAGGCATAGTCGTAATTACTATCCCACTGGTAATATGGCTCGTAAGGTGCCCAATTGACGTAAGTGATAGTTGAATTATCCGCTAAACGCCACGCGCCTTCAATTGCCGCATCATTCAATCCTGTCCACACGTTACTATAACGACCATCCAGCATGGAAAGCAACCAACTATTTTCAGCCGCATCGTTAATGCTTACCAAGTGTCCACCAAGCGTCGCAGCGGCTGCTTCAGCATCCGTCCAACTCATTGCTGTATCGGTCAACGTGTAGTAGTGACCGTTGTGCTCCCACACTTCACGCAACCCTGCTTTCACCGTTGCAGCATCAAGCTTTTCGCTCATGGTTACTGAAATGGAAGCTCCAAAGAGATGCTCAATTGTGCTGTTATTTGCTGGCAAACTCACCATATCAACACGAGGCGACACGCTATCCTCTACCTTCACATCAAGCAGATAGTTGGTCACATTTTGGTCGGTAGCTGCCGAAAGGGTGCCCATGCTTTCAAACTCAATCAGTGCACGGTAATTCCAATAATTTTCACCAGCATACCACAAACCGTTGGAGTTCAGATACCCATGGTTATAATTGCCCCATGTTGAGGGCTGGCTGCTTTCCCAATTGCTATAGCTTGATGCAGCACCATCGCTCCAGAGCCACGTGCCTTTATCAGCCACATCACTTATACCAATCCATGGATTTACCGAACCAAAAGTATCGGCAAGCCATTGCTGTTCAGCCGCGTTATTAATCGTTACTAAATGCCCACCAAGCGCCTCGGCATACGCTTCAGCATCCGTCCAATACATGCCAGCGGTAGTAAGCACATAGGTATGACCATTGTATTGATAGCCGCGTTCAACTTGAGCGTAGTAGTCGCCATTCTGCGTTAAGGTAGCGCTAAAGGTGCCATCGGCTGGATTCCAATGCGCATCGGTAATTGGAGTACCTGCGGCATCAAACAAGGTTACAAGCGGGATAAGGGAACTTGTTGAGGGCAAAGTGGTTGAAAGCTCAACGGTGTTTCCGGCATTGAAGCGCCCAAGCGCAAAAATATCGTAATCATGATAATTATTCTCAGGCGCCATAATTGCACCAGCCACGCTGCTTACTTGGTAGTGCTGGTCGGCAGCAAAATGCAGTGCATTAGCCCCGTTCAAGGCACCATTGCTGTAGTTAGGATCGTATTCCATATCAATGCCGCGCGCTACATCAACCAGCAACTCATACGAGCCACCAACATTGTCATAGTAATATTTGCCCACTTGCAGGTAGTACGTGCCATTTTGCCCAACGGCATAACGGCTGATAAAGGAATCGTCATTCGCCCCTGCATAATCATCGGACGTAAGATAGCCGCCGTTAGCATCATATAAATAGATGATAGGATTAAGAGCACTTTCGGGCGTGTTTATATAGACTGACAGCACATCACCCGCCTGCAACTCAACTTTCCAATAATCGGGATCGCTCCAATTGTTCCATTGTTGAGCAGGATCTTGATTACCCATGCCGTGAGCAAGCCATAAGCCTTCGCCTGCGGGATTGTTCTGCAACATTAAAGCAGTGGCATTACTTTGCGTATTGTTGCGCCCACCTTCAGTTGTAACACCTGCAGGTGGAGCAATGGTAAAGAGGTGCTCATAAGCATCGCCACCTGTGCCGTTCTTATCCCCATCAAGCGGATTGCCAACAACATCGGTGAGTGTTGAATTTGCGGTGAAACGGTAAGTTCCAGCGACAAGCGAACCATCCTCAATGAGCAGATTCACCGTTGTGCCACCATCGTAAGTGCCATTGAGCAAAATGCGATGCATAACATCATCAGCAGTATCAAACACTTTATCGGCACCAGCTTCGCGTAAATCCCACGCGTTAGCGCTGTCGGCAACATAAGGATCAAGCGAGTCAGGTAAGCCATCGTTATCGGAATCAGTGCCTGCAATCTCAATAATACCGCGCATAAGGTTGCTGGCGTAACTTGCATACCACTTGCCACCACTATTCATGGCAGCATAATCGTAACTCTCATCCCATTGGTAATATGGCTCATTAGATGCCCAATTACCGTAAGTAATTGTTGAAGAATCCATTAAACGCCACATACCTTCGTTAACAGCATCATTCAAGCCAAGCCATACATCGCCATACCGTCCATCAAGCATAGAACGCAACCACGTTTGCTCGTTGACATCAAGAATACTTGCCAGATGACCACCAAGCGTTACGGCTGCGGCTTCAGCATCCGTCCAGCTCATAGGGGTATCCGTCAAGGTGTAATAATGACCGTTATATTCCCACACTTCACGTAAACCTGCTTTCACTGTGGAAGGATCAAGCTTTTCGCTCATGGTAACGAAGAAGGTGGCACCGACAAGGTTATCGTCCGAGCTATTGTTTGCAGGCAAACTCACACTCTCAACACGAGGTGAAACGCCATCTCCTACAGTAATATCAAGCAGATACGTTGCATCAAACGTCGAGCTGTTGGTATTGCTTGTACTGTTATCAAGCTCAATAATAGCACGGTAGCCCCAATTATCATTACCTGAATACCACTTACCGTCGGAAGCGATATAGCCATGGTTATAATAAGTATCCGTATAAGGATGACCAGAACCCCAATTGCGATAACTATCAGAAGAGCCATCACTCCACATCCACGTTCCTTCAGTGGCGGCATCCGTTAACCCTATCCAGGGATTTGCCCAGCAAAATTGAGTTGCAATCCACTGCTGCTCAGCTTCATCGTTAATAGTTACAAGATGTCCACCAAACTGCTCAGCATACTTTTGTGCGACCGTCCAGCTCATGCCATCACGGCTTAAAAGATAGGTGTGCCCGTTATAAACAAAGCCGTGTTCAACTTGTGTGTAATAGTCGCTATCAAGCATCAGGGTAGCACTAAAGGTGCCATCCGTGTAATCGCCATCGCTATCGGCAATCATGCTGCCTTGTGCATCCCAAAGCGTTACTACTGGCATGAGATTGCTGGTTGACGGAAGCGATGTGGCAAGCTCTACTGTATTACCTGCATTAAGCCGCCCAAGCGCATACACATCATAGTCGTAACTACCTTCAGGCGCCATAATATTGCCCGATATGGCTGCCTGCTGCTCAGCGCCTACTTCGCGGAGCGTTACCAAGTTTGCACTACCAATAGAGCCATTACTGTAATTGGCATCGCTCTCTTGCTGTATGCCACGCGCAACATCAACCTGCAGCTCATAGGAACCACCAACCGTATCGTAGTAATACTTGCCTATTTGCAGATAGTAGGTATCGCTTTCAGTTACAGCATAACGGCTAATAAAGGCATCGTCATTCGCTCCAGCATAGTCATCTGCAGTAAGATAATTGCCTTGAGCATTGTATAAATAAATGAGAGGATTAAGGGCACTTTCGGGCGTGTTTACATAGACTGAAAGCAAATCACCCGTTTGCAACTCCACTTTCCAATAATCGGGGTCGCTCCAATTGTTCCATTGTTGAGCAGGATCTTGATTACCCATGCCATAGGCAAGCCATAAGCCTTGGCCTACGGGATCTTCAGATAATGTTAATGCCGTTGCATTGGTAAGAATGTTGTTACGCCCACCTTCAGTGGTAACGCCAGCAGGTGGCGCAATGGTAAAGAAGTGCTGGTACGGCTGACTACCTGACGTTGCTGTATTGCTATCAAGCGCATTGCCGACAATATCGGTGAGCGTTGAATTAGCGGTAAAGCGGTAGTAACCAGCATTCAGCGAACCATCTTCAATCAGCAAGTTAACCGTTGTGCTTTCGCTGTACGTACCATCAAGCAAGAGACGGTGGATCACGTCATCGGTAGTATCGAACGCGCCGTCGGCACCCGCTGCTCGCAAATCCCACGCGTTGTAGGGATCGGTGTAAGGATCAAGCGCGTCAGGTAAGCCATCGTTATCGGAATCAGTGCCTGCAATTTCGATAATACCATGCATAAGGTTACTGGCGTAACTTGCATACCACTTGCCACCACTATTCATGGCAGCATAATCGTAATTTTCATCCCATTGATAATAGGGTTGGGAATCGCCCCAATTGGTATATGCTGTGTTGGTTTGCGAACCATTAACCCACGTTGTTGCACCATCGGCTGAAACCCACGTGCCTTCAACTGCAGAATCGCTTAATCCAAGCCATACATCGCTATACCGTCCATCAAGCATTGAGTACAACCACGCTTGCTCGTCAGTATCGGAAATGCTTACAAGATGTCCACCAACCACTTGAGCCGCCGCTTCAGCTTGCTCTCGGCTCACGACTTTATCGGTTACGGTGTAATAGTGCCCATCGCGCTCCCACACTTCACGCAACCCAGCTTTCACTGTGGCGGGCTCAAGCTTTTCGCTAAGCGTAACAGTAATTGAGGCACCAACAAGGTTATCAACGGTGCTGTTGTTGGCAGGAAGCGTTGTGGATTCAACACGTGGCGCAACGCTATCCTCAATACGAACATCAAGCAGATAGCTGGTATCAAGCGCAGAGGTTGTACCAAGTGCATCATGTTGCGCATCAAATTCAATAAGGGCATAGGCATAATTCCATGTATCATACGCATTATACCACTTGCCATCGCTTGATAGATAAGCGTAGTTATAATCGCTCGATTGGTAAGGATAACCTGAACCCCAATTACTATAGGTATCGGTTGAACCATCAGTCCACACCCACGTTCCATCATTAGCAACATCATTTAAGCCAAGCCACGCCGTTGCCCAACCAAATTGCTCCCGAACCCACTGCTGTTCGGCTTCATTGTTGATGGTTACAAGCTCTCCACCAACTAAGTCAGCATATATTTGAGCATTTGCCCAGTTCATTGTGCTGCTACTCAGCAAGTAGGTATGCCCGTTGTACGTCAACCCTTGCTCTACTTGAGCGTAGTAGTTGCCATCCTTACTTACCTCAAACGAGTAACCGCCATCAAGGTAATTTCCATCAGCATCGGCTAAAAAATTACCCGCTTCATCAAGCAGGCTAACAATTGGCAAAAGGTTACTGGTGGAGGGAAGGGTTGCCGTCAGGTTGATGGTATTGCCTGCATTAAAGCGCCCAAGTGCATACACATCAATATCCATACGATTTTCAGGTGGCATAATTGCACCCACAACTGTTGCTACCTGATCGCCTGCATTATTGGCAAAATGAAGCACATTTGCCCCATTCAGTGGATTGTTGCTGTAATTGGCATCACTCTCCATTTGAATACCACGCGCAACATCAACTTGCAGCTCATAAGCACCACCAACCGTATCGTAGTAATACTTGCCTATTTGCAGATAGTAGGTGCCACTTTGCCCAACGGTAAAACGGCTAATAAAAGCATCGTCATACGCCCCGGCATAGTCATCGGACGTAAGGTACCCGCCGTTAGCATCGTATAAATAGATGAGAGGATTAAGAGCACTTTCGGGCGTGTTTACATAGACTGAAAGCAAATCACCCGTTTGCAACTCCACTTTCCAATAATCGGGATCGCTCCAATTGTTGTACATGGTTGCCGGGTCTTGATTACCCATGCCATGCGCAAGCCATAAGCCTTTGCCTGATGGATCTTCGTGCAAGGTAAGCGTTGTCGCATTCTGGAGTATGTTGTTACGCCCACCTTCAGTGGTAACGCCAGCAGGTGGCGCAATGGTAAAGAAGTGCTCGTAGCGATCACCCGAACTGCCATCAGCGTTACCATCAAGCGCATTGCCTACAATATCGGTGAGTGTTGAATTAGCGGTAAAGCGGTAGTAACCAGCATTGAGCGAGCCATCTTCAATCAGCAAGTTGACCGTCGTACCAACGCTATAATCACCATTCTGCAAAAGGCGATGCATCACATCATCGGCAGTATTGAACGCGCCGTCGGCACCCGCTTCACGCAAATCCCACGCATTACGGACATCGTTATCGTAAGGATCAAGCGAGTCAGGCAAGCCATCGTTATCGGAATCAGCGCCTACAATCTCAATAACACCACGCATGAGGTTGCTGGCGTAACTTGCATACCACTTGCCACCACTATTCATGGCAGCATAATCGTAATTCTCATCCCATTGGTAATAGGGTTGGGAATCACCCCAGTTGGTGTACGCGGTATTGGCTTCCCCACCTTGAACCCACGTACTTTCGCCATCTGCCGAAACCCATGTCTTTTCCGTTGCAGAATCGCTTAAGCCAAGCCATACATCGCCGTAACGACCATCAAGCATAGAGCGCAACCACACTTGCTCGACAGCATCGGAAATGCTTACCAAATGACCGCCAAGTGCTACGGCAGCGGCTTCAGCATCCGTCCAACTCATGGCACTATTCGTCAAGGCGTAGCAATGCCCATCACGTTCCCACACTTCTCGCAAACCAGCTTTTACCGTTGTGGGATCAAGCTTTTCGCTCATGGTAACGGAGAAGGTCGCGCCAACAAGGTTATCAACTGTGCTGTTGTTGGCAGGAAGGGTTGTAGATTCAAAACGTGGAGCTATGCTATCCTCAATACGAACATCAAGCACATAGCTTGCTGATGAACCAGGCGTTGTGCTTGATGTAGCGTTCTCAATCTCTATCAGAGCAGAATATCCCCACGTCTCATTTCCCGAATACCACTTGCCATCGGAAGCCAGGTAAGCATCGTTGTAATATTCCCCCGCAGAAGGATGCCCATCACCCCAATTTCTATACAAGGATGTTGCACCATCACTCCAGGCCCACACAGAATCAATAACTTCATCATTTAAACCAATCCACAAATTTCCCCAATTCGAAAACTGCGCGGTAATCCACTGCTGCTCGGCTTCATCGTTAATGGTTACAAGATGACCACCAAGTAACTCAGCATGCTCTTGAGCTGCTGTCCAATTCATTCCTGAACTACCCAGTACGTAGGTATGGCCGTTATAAGCGTACCCTCTCTCTACTTGTACGTAATAGTCATCATCACTCAGTAAGGTTGCACTAAAATTCCCATCAGCCTTATTGCCGTCGAAATCCTTCACGGGCGTACCATCGGCATGCAGCAAAGTTACCAGCGGCATAAGCGTACTGGTTGAAGGTAGCACGGTTGAAAGCTCTACCATGTTACCAGCATTTAATCGCCCAAGTGCAAACAAATCCTTATCAAGCGTTGAGTTTTCAGGCAGCATAATAGCCCCAGCAACCGTTGCTTCTTGATCACCATTATCGGCTGATAAATGGAGCCCATTCGCTTGCGTAATGCTACCATTGTAATAATTGGCATCGCTCTCCATTTGAATACCACGCGCCACATCAATCTGAAAACGGTAAGCCCCACCTCCACTGTAATAATCCTTACCAACCAGTACATAGTACGAACCACTATCCTTTACCTCGTAACGACTAATAAAAGAGTCGTTACCCGCACCTTCGTCGTTGCTGCCAACTAAACTACCATCGGCCGCATTACGCAACTCAAGGTATGGATTAAGCTCACTATCAGGGGTTGCAACAGTGATAGAAACTAAATCACCCGCTAAAAGCTCTACTCGCCAATAATCAGGATCGCTCCAGCTATTATACATATAGGCCGGGTCTTGCACGCCGGTGCCAGCACCAAGCAACAAACCACTACTTGCCGGATTTTCACTCAGCACAAGCTCTGTCGCTGTAGCAATGGTGTTGTTATCATCACCCTCAACTTTAATAAATGGCGCTGTTTCGATATGCAATTCATAATCGCCACCATCACTGCTATAGTAATTTTTGCCAACCACCACGTAGTATGAACCGCTTGCGGTCAGTGTGTAAGGCACTATACGCGCTGCCTCACCCGACGCATCAGCCGTGGCGTATGCAACAACTTGATCAGCCGCATCACGGAATTCAGCATAAGGCATTAAGCTGCTGGAGGGCGTTGTGATGGAAAATGAGATTTGGTAGCCCGCTAACAGCTCAATACGCCAATAATCGGGGTCGCTCCATGAGCTGTATTGTGTTGGAGAGGATTGAGTGCCAACGCCATCCCCCAGATTTTTGGTACTGCCCAACGACTCAGCAACCAGCGTTAAGGTTGTTGCATTGGCAAGAAGATTGTTTGGTTCACTTTCAAACGTTGCCTCCAATGTATGCGGATAAAGCGCCGCATTGCTAAAAGGCAGCACTACAGCACAACTCACACAGACCGAATACACATCAGGCTGCCATGAACCACCCTTGGCTGCCGCGCCAACAACTCCACTGAAGGCTGTGACCACCGAACCAAACAGATACGAAAGCCTCTCAACAAACGCCTTTCCCAAACTTCCCGACCCTGTCCGGCACGACCAAAAATGCAGTGATGGAGCATTTCCTCCCTTGCAGGTACCATCAGATGTGAAATTGTCTGCACAAAACCACTCTCCACCAAAGCACACGGCACCCGGCTTGCCATGTGCCAGCAGATGAATGCGCTCGTAGCCAGCAGCAAGCGCAACACGAAACAGACGACGAAATTCATCAGCAGCACCAACACGATGGACTGCGTATGAAGGCCTCAATCCATCAAGCAGCAAATCAGCATCAGCAACTGCATTGTCAACAAGAATCAACACCCGACCATGCGAGGAAAGAGATCGAAAAGAGGTAAAAGCTTGCCCGAAATACATAGGACATACAGCAAGGGTACCCGAAACATCTTCATGCTTCATCATGATCATACTCCATTTAGGATAGGGAAAAAGAAAGTGATGTGCAGATACTATACTGCCCAGCAGAATAAAGAGAAAGAATGCAACAGAGAAAGAGCCGTATTCTCCGGCATGGACTTACAAAAGTGAATCTGTATTGGAGAGATCGAATCATCAAAGTAACCGTTTAACAGTTAACAATCACGCTCCCCGCATGAACCGCAGAGAGCCGTTGACGATAAAAGCAACCCAGTTTAGAATCCAAAAATAAGACGCTTGCCTATTCACGCAGAAACTTTTTGATATTTCGTGCGGCCTGCCGAATCCGCTCCTCGTTCTCAATCATGGCAACACGAACATACTCATCACCATAAGCGCCGAAACCGATACCCGGACTGACGGCGACCTTTGCGTCACTCAGCAGCTTCTTGCTAAACTCAAGACTGCCCAGATGCCTGAAGGGTTCGGGAATCTTTGCCCAAACAAACATGCTTGCGCGAGGCGAAACAACTGGCCAACCAGCGTTGATAAAACTTTTCACCATAACGTCACGTCGTTTGCGGTACACCTCACAGATCTCATGAACACAGCTCTGATCTTCAGTCAGCGCAATGGTTGATGCAACCTGTATCGGGGTAAAAGTGCCATAATCAAGCCAGCTCTTGATTTTTTCGAGGGCACCGATCAGTTTGGCATTGCCAACCATAAAGCCGACACGCCAGCCTGCCATGTTATAGGTTTTCGACAAGGTGTAGCTCTCAACGGCAACATCCTTTGCTCCGGGCACCTGAAGGATTGAGGGGGTCACATAACCATCAAAAGTCAATTCAGCATAAGCAATATCGCTGATAATGTAAAAACGCTCCTGGCGGGCAATATCAACAAGCTTCTGATAAAAGGGAAGTTCGACGGTGGCCGTTGTCGGATTGTTGGGGAAATTAACAACAAGATACTTTGGCTTTGGCGATGATTCGCGCAGCGCTTTTTCAATGTTCTGGAAAAAGCCCTCTTCGTCAAGCGTAAAATCGTCGTTCAGCTCAAGCTTCAGGCGATGAACATTACCACCAGCAAGAATGAATGCCTGGGAGTGAATGGGATAACAGGGGTCCGGCACCATGGCAAGATCACCGGGATTGGTGATGGCCTGCACAAGGTGGACATAGCCCTCTTTTGAACCCATCGTTGCAACGACCTCGCGATCAAGGTCAAGGTCAACATTATACTTGCGCTTGTACCAGGTACCCACCGCACCACGAAGCTTGTAAATTCCCTTTGAAACGGAATAACCGTGAGTTCGCGGTTTATTGATACTTTCAATCAGTTTATCAACAATATGCTGGGGTGTCGGGCCGTCAGGATTCCCCATTGAAAAATCGATAACATCCTCTCCTGCACGCCGTTCAGCCATTTTAAGCTCATTAACCGCAGCAAAAATATACTTTGGAAGGCGCTTGATCTTGTCAAACTCTATTTCATCAAACATAATTTGGGAACAAAAAAATCATTCATCATAAAAAAAAAGAAAACGGTCTTTATCATAAGAAAAAAGTGCATCATATCAATGGCCTCCCCCATATTTTCCCTTTCATTCCTGTGTTCTTATGATGAAGAAAACAGAATTGCCCGGATATTTCATACAAGCACCTTCACAATCATCGCATTGAACGCTTTAATCATAACAAGTGTTGCATGAGAGTGGGTCCGAGAGAGGCAATGCCGGAAGTATTACATAGAATATTTTAAATAAAAGCGTTGAGCTACTTCTGCCAAGTGTGGCATATTACCAAATACCGTTATGCTGCTTCTCTGCATTGAATTAAGGAATAGGGCCTCATTAATTTGACATTAACATTTTTTTAATTAACATATTTGTAGTTGTAATTCCACTTCCCGCTCCAAGTAAAGCATATACCACGTGTCAAAAATCCAAATGACAGTAACTGATGCTCTCAAGCATCGGCTTGAGGAATCCACCGGCAATGATTACAACTGCTGCTACCAGTGTGGTAAATGTACGGCTGGCTGCCCGTCTGGAGCATTCATGGATAGCCCTCCCGCACGGATCATGCGTCTCGTTCAGGCTGGCTATATTGACGAGGCTCTCAAAAGCGAAGCGCTCTGGTTCTGTGTCGGCTGTATGACCTGCACTGCCCGATGTCCTCAGAACATGGATATCGCCGCAACCATGGACTCGCTCAGGTCACTTGCCCTCGAAAAGGGCCTGGTATCAGAAAGCAAAGCCAAGAAGCTGGTTACTGCTTTTCATGTCTCATTCCTCAATAATGTCCGCAAACATGGTCGTCTGGAAGAACTTTCACTTGTCGGCAGCTATAAGCTCCGCACAAGATCTTATCTTCAGGATTCAGAAT
The DNA here is from genome assembly GCA_903937835.1 of uncultured Chlorobiaceae bacterium. Classification (GTDB taxonomy): domain Bacteria; phylum Bacteroidota; class Chlorobiia; order Chlorobiales; family Chlorobiaceae; genus Chlorobium. The sequence goes on from CAJAAV010000263.1 coordinate 21,494, forward strand.
CAGGCGTAAAAATGATCATGAGCGGAAAGATCAAACCATTACACGCTTTGATGGGAAAAGGCGGCGTAAAAGGGAAAGATCAGATTGCAAAAATTTTTGCGTCTTCCGAACATCATTCACACTTGTCTGCGCCAAAACGACATCCGACAAAAAAAGATTTTATACCAAAGCCTCCTTATTCAATCAAGCCGGGTATGACCATCGGATACTATCCTGGATGCTCACTGAGCGGTATGGCACGAGAATATGATATTTCAGTCAAAAAAATGTGTTCTCTTCTCGGCCTGAAACTTCAGGAAATTGAGGACTGGAACTGTTGTGGTGCCACATCGGCACATGCCACCAATCACAAACTTTCAGTGCTTTTGCCCGCCAGGAATCAGACGCTTGCTGATGCACAGGGATTGACGCTGGTTCTGGCACCCTGCTCGGCTTGCCAGAACCGCCAGGTCACCACAAGAAAAGCCCTGATGGCTTCGCCTGAACTTCGCGAGGAAGTCCTTTCGATTACTGGTATAAAGCCAACCTGCACGGCTGAATTTATTGGCGTCACCCAACTTCTGGAGGCAATGGATCTGGAGGAGATCAAAAAAAGGGTAAAAAAACCGCTAACCGGACTTACTCTTGCCTGTTATTATGGCTGCCTTCTGGTTCGCCCGATGGACGATATGGGTTTTGACGACCCGGAAAACCCGCTCAAAATGGAAGCAATCATGAGCGCCCTTGGAGCCACACCTGTTGACTGGGCATTCAAGATTGAATGTTGTGGAGCAGGACTCACGCTTGCACAACAGCCGCTTGTTGAAGAGCTTACGCACTCAATTGCGAAAAATGCTGCCGACAATGGAGCAGATGCCTTCGTCGTCGCATGTCCTCTTTGCCAGACAAACCTTGACATGCGTCAGGGCAGCATGAGAAAGCGGTTCGGGGACATTAAACCGATGCCTGTCTACTATATTTCGGAGCTTGTCGCGATTGCTTGCGGTGCAACACCTTCTGAAGTCGCTGTGGGAGAACATTTTGTTCCTGCACTTGACTTTGTCTCGAAACTTTAGACTACGATCAAACATTTGAAATAACAAGACGCATTGTTTCAGGCTCATTCGATGAGCTGTTCCGGTCAGCTGTTTTATACTAAAAGATTGAATTATGGCAAAGATTGGAGTATTTATATGTCACTGTGGTGAAAATATTGCCTCAAAGGTTGATTGTACCAAACTGGCTGCCGCTATAGGAGAACACCCTGGAGTTGCAGTTTCTGTTGAATACAAATATTTTTGCTCAGAACCTGGCCAGGAAAGTGTCAAAAAAGCCATTCGCGACAATAACCTTACCGGTGTCATTATAGCCGCATGCTCCCCAAGAATGCATGAAGCTACCTTCCGCAAGGTCTGCGCTGAAGCTGGCCTTAACCCTTATCTCTGTGAAATAGCAAACATTCGCGAACAATGTTCATGGGTGCATAACGACAAGGATATGGCTACTGAAAAAGCCATCGACATCACTCGTTCGATGATTGAAAAAGTCAAACGGAACAACAAACTCCAGCCCATCGAGGTTCCTGTTACCCGCCGGGCGCTGGTTATTGGCGGAGGTGTCGCTGGTATACAGGCCGCACTTGATATTGCCAATGCCGGTCAGGAAGTTGTTCTTGTCGAGCGTGAGCCCTCTCTTGGAGGCCACATGTCGCAGTTATCCGAAACGTTCCCGACACTCGACTGCTCACAGTGTATTTTGACTCCTCGAATGGTCGAAGTAGCTCAACACCCCAAGATTCGCCTGCTCACCTATGCTGAAATTGAGCATGTTGAGGGCTTCATCGGCAATTTCAAGGTAAAAATTCGCATGAAATCGCGTTACGTCAACAGTGACGTCTGTACTGGCTGTGGCGATTGCATGGTTAAATGTCCTGTCAAAAAAATATCGAGTGAATTTGACTGCGGCCTGGGTAAAAGAACCGCCATTTATACCCCGTTCGCCCAGTCTGTGCCAAATATACCAGTCATCGACAAGGCGAGCTGCATTTACTTCAAAAATGGCAAATGCAAAATATGCATGAAGTCCTGTCAGATCAATGCCATCAACTTTGAAATGCAGGATGAATTTATTGACCTTGAAATTGGCGCCATTGTTGTTGCCACTGGATTTCAGATACAGAATACTGCGGGTTACGGAGAGTATGGCTATGGCAAATATCAGGATGTCATCACTGGTCTTCAGTTTGAGCGCCTGGCTACTGCCAGCGGTCCAACATCAGGCAAAATTCTTCGTCCTTCAGATGGTAAAGAGCCGGAAACCGTGGTGTTTATCCAATGCGCCGGATCGCGCGATCCCTCAAAGGGAGTACACTACTGCTCCAAGATATGCTGTATGTACACCGCAAAACATGCCATGCTTTATGCCCATAAGGTTCATCATGGAAAATCTCATGTTTTTTATATGGATATCCGTGCTGCCGGCAAAGGGTATGATGAATTTACCCGCAGAACCATTGAGGAAGATGATGCCTCGTACATCCGGGGTCGGGTCAGCAAGGTATGGCTGGAAAATGGTAAACTAATGGTACGGGGGGTTGATACGCTTCTCGGGAGACCTGTTACCATACCCGCCGACATGGTCGTACTTGCTACCGCGATGGTCCCGCAGCCAAATGCAAAAGAGTTTGCCAAAACCATCGGCATCGCTTACGACGAATACGGCTACTACAACGAGGCTCATCTCAAGCTGCGGCCAGTCGAATCATCTTCAGCGGGAGTTTTCCTTGCCGGTGCATGCCAGTCACCGAAAGATATTCCTGACTCGATTGCGCAGGCATCAGCATCGGCAAGCAAGGTACTTGCTCTTTTCAGCAAGGAAACACTGGAACGGGAACCGGTTGTTGCCTCAACCAACGAAGCCACCTGTGCTGGATGCTGGGGCTGCGTTCTTGCCTGTCCATACAACGCCATTGAACAAAAAGATATTCTCGACCGTTCTGGACGAATCATCAAACGGGTGGCGTCTGTGAATCCAGGCTTGTGTCAGGGCTGCGGCACCTGTGTCACCTTCTGTCGGTCGAACAGTATCGACTTGGCAGGTTTTACCGAAAAACAGATCTTTGCTGAAGTGATGGCTCTCTGATGAACTTAATTTTTATCGTGAATGAACCGAACTTTGCCTCTGGAGTACGCTGATGAGTGAAACTTTTGAACCAAAAATCATTGCTTTTGTCTGCACCTATTGCACCTATGCCGGTGCTGACCTTGCGGGGACGAGCCGCCTGAAATATGCCCCTAATGTGCGTATTATCCGTCTTCCCTGTACCGGCAGAATAAGCCCCATGTTTATCCTTAAAGCTCTTCAGAAAGGTGCTGACGGTATATTGATCAGTGGATGTCACCCCGGTGACTGCCATTTTACCCATGGCAACTATCATGCACGACGGAGATGGATGGTTTTTCGTTCTCTTCTCGACTTTATGGGCATATCACCAGAACGGGTAAAGTTCTCCTGGATCAGTGCGGCTGAAGGTGGCAAATTTGCTGATCTTATTAACAACGTCACTGAAGATATCCGCAAGCTTGGTCCTTTTGATCAATACAAAGAGTTGATCAGGGAAACTGAAGCCCCAGCGACACTTTAATTACAACAAGGCAATGATTACACAGGAAAAATACAGAAGCAAAGTCAAAAAAATTCTTGCCGATGGTTCCGTAAAAATGGTAATCGGCTACGGTCCAGGCTCTACCGCTGACCGTCGTCGCCCGGTTTTTGTCCGTTCATTCGAAGAGGCAGACCAGCTTGTACTCGACAGTAATTGCATCGGCAATTTATCGGGTTATCTGGTGACAGAAGGGCTTCTGAGTGACGAAAAACGTGTCGCCATCTTTCTTCGACCCGAAGGAATTCGTTCTCTCAATATCCTTGCTGCAGAATCGCAGCTCAATCTTGACCAGATCATCATTTTCGGGTTCGACTCGGTTGGCAGAGAGGTTAATTCGTTGCCTGGTGAACATGCCAGAGAGTTTTCAGAATTTATTGGGTCAATAAAAGATAATCCTCCTGAAAAAAGCAGAGACCCACTTTTGTACCATATTGAGCAGATGAACCCACAGGAGCGATTTGCATTCTGGAAAGAGGAGTTTTCCCGGTGCATCAAATGCTATGCGTGTCGCCAATCATGCCCAATGTGCTACTGCCGCCGATGTATTGTCGACAGTAATCAGCCTCAATGGGTCAATACCTCATCGCATACACTTGGAAACTTCGAATGGAATATTGTCCGGGCATTTCACCTTGCTGGCCGTTGCGTTGGATGCGGCAACTGTGACCGAGCCTGTCCCGTCAATATTCCGCTACGCCTTATCAACGCAAGAATGGCAGAGGAAGTGCTTGAGTCATTCGATCATTTTGCGGGTATGAGCAATACCCAGGAGCCGGTGCTTGCAAGTTTCAAAAAGGACGATTCCGAGACATTCATTCTCTAAGTAACACACTCGTATGACAAGAATTCTTTTCAGCGATAAACTTGACGATTGTATCGCACGTTGGCGATCAGCAGGCTTTACGGTTATCGGGCCTGTAACAAAAGACACTTTTTCGAGTTATGCCGCAGTTGAACATGCTTCAGATTTTGATTTGGGGATTGTGCTTCCCGATCGTTCACTCAAGGAACTCTTTTTTCCGCAAACTGAACCGATGCTGCGTTACACCATAAAACAGCAGGCTATCAACACAGAGGATTTCACTCCGCCTCCGGGAAAAAGATTAATTTTCGGCGTCAGACCTTGCGATGCGGCAGGATTGTCTATTGACGATCCCCTTTTCGGATGGGATTACAAGGATGAATACTGGTTTCAGCGACGCAATGATTCGGTTATTGTAACCATTGCCTGCACGAAAGCTGATGATTTCTGTTTATGTACGTCGCTCAAACTGGCACCTGACAGTACGAACGGCTCTGATATTCTGCTTCGACCGCTTGAAAATAATAACGGATGGCAAGTTGAAGAGCTTACCGAACGGGGTCGCGAAGCATTCCTGCCAATAGCGGAACTTCTGCAGGAGGCCTCTGAACCCACCGCGCCAACGGCTGTTGTGCCTGAAATGTTTAATCTTGACACTTGCGTTGAATGGCTGCAGAACCCTGAAAACTTTGAAAGCAAATTCTGGAAAGATATTTCAATGCGTTGTATCGGCTGCGGATCCTGTACCTATCTCTGCCCGACCTGCCATTGCTTCGACATCCAGGATGAAGGTGATACCTATCGCGGCATCAGAAGAAAAAACTGGGATAGCTGCTCTTTTGCTCTCTTTACGATGCATACTTCGGGCCATAACCCCCGTTCGACCCAATCTGCACGATGGCGCCAGCGCATCATGCACAAATTCAACTATTTTCCAGGCAAGTTCAGCGTTAACAGTTGCAGCGGATGTGGCCGATGCTCGCGCCAATGCCCGGTTGACATGGGTATTACTGAGACGTTACAAAAAATATCAACATTACATTCGTAACAGAAAACATCCAAAGCGTGCAAAAAAACATCTACAAGCCAGCCATTATGAAAATCGTCGGACGTCACGACGAAGCGCCAGGCGTAAAAACCTTGAGGCTTGAATTTCAGGATCCGGACGACCATGAGCAGTTCAAAAAAACCTTCCGCACCGGTATGTTCGGGCTCTATGGTGTGTATGGCGAAGGAGAGAGTACGTTCTGTGTTGCCAGTCCTGAAACCCGCAAAGAGTATATAGAATGCACCTTTCGCCAATCTGGACGGGTGACTTCTGCTCTGGCGGACGCAGATATTGGCGACCTCATCACCTTCCGTGGGCCATACGGGAACCGCTTTCCCATTGAAAATTTCCAGGGCAAGAATCTCCTCTTTGTTTCGGGTGGAATAGCTTTGCCACCAACACGGAGCGTTATCTGGTCATGTCTTGATCAACGTGAAAAATTCGGCAAGGTTACTATTGTCTACGGTGCCCGCACTGTAGCCGATCTGGTTTACAAGCATGAGCTGGAAGAGTGGCAGGAGCGCGCTGATGTCGATCTTGTCCTCACCGTTGATCCGGGTGGAGAATCGCCAGACTGGAAACACAAAGTCGGCTTTGTTCCCACCGTCCTTGAAGATGCCGCTCCTTCTCCCGAAAATTGCATTGCCGTCATCTGCGGACCGCCGATCATGATCAAATTCACCCTGATCTCGCTCAAAAAGCTTGGATTTGCTGAAGCGAACGTTTACACAACCCTTGAAAATCGGATGAAATGCGGGGTCGGCAAATGCGGACGCTGCAATGTCGGCTCGGTCTATGTCTGCAAGGAGGGACCAGTCTTTACAGCGGCTGAAGTTTCCCGAATGCCTGCGGCCGATTTATAGCGAGCGGCAATACCCGAAATTATGATTCTCAGGAAACATCTTTTTTACAAGAGAACAACATCCCAAAAACCTGTATGAAAAAAATTGTCACGCTTATTATTACACTGCTCTTCTCCGCAACCGGCTCACTTCTGGCAGAAGAAGCTCCTCCAGTTTCCGTCACTTCCCAACCATTTGGCAGCATCACCGTCAACATCACCGATATAAATAAACCGGACGGCATTCTTGGTGTTTCACTCTACAACTCTAAAAAAGGGTTTCCTGGCAAGCACGAACAGGCCTGTGCCAATCAACTAAAAAAAATCACCAGCACAGAGGATAAGGTTGTCTTTAACAATATTCCTTATGGCAACTACGCAGTCAGCATCATGCATGACGAAAACAGCAACGGAAAACTGGAGACAAACTTTTTCGGCATACCCAAAGAGGGCGTCGGAGTTTCAAACAATCCAAAAATAGGAATGGGCGGACCAAAGTTCAAAGATTCTGAGTTTATACTTGATACAAAACAGCTTGAACTTACGATTGTTATGAAGTATTTTAATCGCAATTGAACATTCCTCAAAAGAAATAAACCAACCATTATGAAGAGAAAAAACATTATAAGTATGATGACGTTTCTTTCGATCACAGCAGGGGGACTCATGACGGGATGCAGCCCTACCGTGAAGATTGAAGCGCCCGACAAACCCATTGTCATCAACATGAACATCAAGATTGATCACGAAATCAGGATCAAGGTTGACCGTGAACTTGACTCCCTGCTTGACAACAAAAAAGGTTTATTCTAACCAGGAGGAACACAAGATGAGAACCATACAACAAATTACTCTAAAAATAGCGGTGGCGGTGATGATGATTGCAGGCACAGTCTCTCCCGCTTTTGCACTTGACCTTGAAACTGCTCGCTCCAATGGACTTGCAGGTGAGGTTGACAACGGCCTTCTTGCCATTCCTCCAGGAGCACCGGCAGATGCCCAGGAACTGATTACCAGCATCAACAATTCACGTCGCGCAGAGTATGCAAAAGTTGCCGCACAGAACAATCTGGCGCTTGAAGCAGTTGGCACAATGATGTCCCAGAAAATCTATGGACGTCTGCCTGCAGGAACATGGGTTCAGGTTCAGGGAAAATGGATACAAAAAGCACGGTAAAACCAGAAATAAACTGATGCCGAAATTGCTGCCGCGCCTCTTGATTGCCGTGCTTCTGCTGCTGGCACTTCTGCCGGCAGCAGCATGGCTTCTCTTTCCCTGGTACGCACAGTCTCTGCTTGATCTCGCCATCAAAGACAAGCCTTTTCGGATTGAAGTTTCGGGTGTCGACCTGCCAACTACTTCTGGAATCGGGTTTCGCTCTTTAAAGGCAATCATTACTACCCCACCCGATGGCTGCAGCAATGAAGCGGCAACCTATACCTTGTCATTGACCAACGGTAACATATCCTGGAGGTTGAAGACTCCAAACCAATGGAAAACCGGCGGATTTTCAGCCCAAGTTAGTTGATGCAACATTCTCGCTGAAAGCCGACTCACTCACTGTCACCCCCAAACCACAACAATTTATCTTCTCCGACAGGAATTCCCTTGTAACCATCGGTGTTGAAATCTTCCGCGACAAGAATTCCTTCATTTCCATCAAGCCTCTCTCTGCTTCATACACCATCAACGGAGCAACGGTCAAACACGAAAAACTTGGCCTTGAGGGAATAAGCTACAACATCAGGCTCAGCGATGCTGAACACTGGCAACAGCCTCTCGACACACTGCGTGTGGAAATGTTCTCCAGCAATGGAAATCCTTTGCCAGTTCATCATTTCAAAGCACTCTTTGGCTCAAAACGCGATCCACTCAAACCTTGTACCCTTACACTGAGCGATTGCTCGGTGGAACTCTTTCAGTGGAAAGCCTCAACAGAACAGATTGAATATGATCTGAAGAATAAACAGAGCCGCCTTACCATCAATTTTGCCGAAATTCCCCTGAACGAGTTGCCTGGATTCAACCTCGGTGGCAACAAAACGCCATTTGCCACCGGGCAAATAAGCGGATCTTTTCCCATTGAATTCCGGGATTCGACGTTACTCGTACGAAATGCTGTCATTGTTGCCGGAAAAGGCGCAAAAATCATCTCCTTCACCAAGGAACACAAACCCCTGCTTTCGCTCGATATAGGCATCATAAAAGGAAAAGATGAACTGCTGAAAAACCTTAATGCCACCATTAAGCTTAACAGCAAAAACAACAAATTATCTGGTCTCACACTGAGTGACCTGTCAGCAACATTACTTGGAGGAAGAATCTCCTCAACGCCAGTCAGCGTCGACCAATCAACAAAAATATCTCCTTTTACTCTTGTACTCAGTAATATCAAAATTCTGGACCGTATTCACCTCCAGGGAGACTTCAAAGGGTCACTACAGGGAGAGGTAAGCGGGATTGTTCCGCTTGCTATGACGAACAAAAGTTTTTCCATTCAGAATGCCCGTCTGCAATCCTCGGGAGGAGGCCGTGTTACCATTGCACCACCTTCAAAACAGCAACACACGAGTGAGCGCATTTTCGGGCCAGAGAAGCCGGATGCGGACTATACGTTCAGCGAACCAGACCTTCTGTTGAACCGAACGATTGATGGATACACCACAATCAATTTCAAACTGAAACATCTGCAAAGAAAAACTTCTGGGGGCGAAATGGCGCTTCTGTCGCCTGAAGGAAGGCTCTCTCTCTGGCAGAACCGCCTCAAACCTGATATGGTTTCCCTTTCAAACTTCACAACAGGTTTTCTTGACGGAACAGTTGCTATCAAGAGTATTAACTATGATATGTCAAGAAAAGAGGGAGAGACCACACTTCTTCTCAACAACATTCCTCTTCAAAAGATGCTCGACCTGCAGGGCACAAAAAAAATCTATGCCACCGGCACTATCAGAGGATCAATCCCTGTAAAAATAAAAACCGAGACGTTTGAAATCCTGGATGGGAGCATGAACGCTGAACAATCCGGACAAATCATCTATGCGACCACCCCTGAAGAACGCGCTGCAGCCAATCAAGGATTGCGCACCACATACGAGGCACTCTCCAATTTTCTTTACGTACAACTCGTCTCATCAATCAGCATGGCCCCGAATGGCCAATCAGTCATTACCGTCAACCTCAAAGGTTCAAACCCTGACTTTCAGGCTGGACGACCCATCGAGCTCAACCTCAACGTCCAGCAAAACCTGCTCGACCTCATGCGCACCCTCTCAATTTCCTCGAACGTTGAACAGATCATCTCTGAAAAATCGCTGCAACTGCATAAGAAATAAACAATCAAGCCAAGTTCAGTACAAAAGCCGATTTTATGCCGCTAAAAAAGTAAAAAAAACGAATAGCATGAAAATGATGTTTACTTGTTGTCACTTGGTAGTTAGTATGGAATACTCTATCTCTTCAACCAACAAAATAAGGCGCCATGAACAAGAAATCCTATATCGACAACTTTGACCGTAAGCTCAGGTCGTGGGACAAAGATATCGCAAAACTTGAGAAAAAAGCTGAACAAATAACACGAACCCTTCATCAACGCATTAATGAATTGAAGCAGCATCGAGCAACTGCTGCGGCAAAAACAACTGATCTTCTGCACAGCAGTGAGGAGGCATGGGTAGAAGTGAGATATGGCGCCGAACAAGCCCTCAGCGACTTCAAAAAAGCCTTCAGAAAAGCAAGAGCAAAGTTCGGAAAATAAGTGGCAACTATGGTTTATACCAAAGCGTAGCTCTGATATCTTTATCTACATACAGGTAGAGAATTTTCTTTTCCTTTTAGCATATAAAACATGTAATTTGCTATAAAACAAATACTTAAAAACAAACCTCCATTTGGCATGGTTATTGCTTTAATAAAGGCAACAGGTTGGAAAAGTAACCCTGACACCTTTTAACGCAATAATCATGACAAACATCAGCACTCTCTACGGCGATCTTTCTGGAGTGGAGTTCCAGACACTCTTTTCTAATGGGAAAATGGACGGATGCCTTGTCAAACAACACAATACCCTGACAACCCCTTACGGCTGCCTGGTACCTCAATACGAAGCTGAAGACATGGGACGCCGGTCAGTCAAACCGATGTACTTCAACAAGGATGGTTCTCTGAAATCCATTGCTCTGCAGTCACAAACCATACTGGAAACACCGGTTGGAGCCATCCCTGCGGAACTGGTTACTTTTCATAAAAATGGAAGCATCAAAAGAATATTTCCGCTCGATGGCAAACTGAGCGGCTTCTGGTCATGGAAGAACGAGTTTGCCCTTGCCAGCACTCTTACCTTCAATTCGCCATTGGGAACACTGAGTGCGAAAGTGATAGGGCTACAGTTTTATGAAAGCGGAGCACTTAAAAGCGTAACGCTCTGGCCCGGTCAGACCCTCACGATACACTCCCCTATGGGAGAGATTACGGTACGAAAAGGGTTAGCCTTCTACGAGTCAGGTGCAATCCGATCTTTTGAACCACTGAAAAAAATTGATATTACAACACCAATTGGAACCATAACATCATACGATAACGAACCGAACGGCATTCACGGCGATATCAACTCTGTACAGCTTTCGGAAGATGGCTCGATTGAAGCACTCAGCACTGTAGACCATGCAGTGCAGGTCTCAATACCGGATAAACAGGGCGAACTCTTCCGGCCCGGAGTAAAAAACAACGTCTGCGGAGACGAACGTAAAGTAAGTGTTCCTATGAAGGTACGATTCGAAAAGAGACGAGTAATGTTTCACGACAACCCGAAGTTCTCTTTCGACATTGAACAGTGCTCCTTTGAAGTCAGAAAACTGGAACCAAAAACCAGGGATCCTGCATATTCCTGTGCATGATAAAAAGAGTCCCCATGCAATAGGCATTTGTCAACTGTCTATTGCATGGGTTCCGGCTATCCAGCCAGTGGAAAACGCTGCCTGCAGGTTAAATCCGCCAATCTCACCGGCGTAATCGAGCAATTCCCCACAAAGAAAAAGTTTTGGAACAATCCTTGACTGCATAGTTTTTGGGTTCACCTCTGCAAGCGAAACCCCGCCAGCGGAAACTTCGCCCTGATCAAGCGGCACCTCCCGGATACTGCCAAGCGGAAACCGTTTAAGCACCGCAAGCAGCGACAGCCTCTTCTCCCTGACAAGTACACTCCAGGTGACATCATTCTCTAAAGCAGCCTGACGCATGATAAAAGGGAGAAGTGCCGTAGGAAGAGTGCCATGCACAGCAAGCGCAAATGCTCCACGAAGAGGCGCTATCGGGCAGCTTTGCAGATACTTCCGAACCATCTGTGCGCCACTCTTGCGAGCTTGAAACAGAAATTTCTCTTCAAGTTCGGCTGCACTCTGTTCTGGAAAAAGATCGACAAAAAGAGAAGCACTGCCAAAAATTGTTGCGAGCTCCCCAATATCACGCGACAGCGACAGAGCTGCTGGCCCACTGAAACCCCGATGGGTAAAAAGCAGGTCGCCACGACGCTCAACACTCCGGCCGCCAGCAGAGGCAACAAGAGAAACCGAGCGGAGGGCAACCCCTGATAATATAGCTGGAGGAGGCTTTACGGTGAAAAGTGGCGCCAGCGCAGCCGAAGAATCTTTAATTGAGTGACCAAGCGCTCGGGCAATCGCCAAGCCATCACCCGTTGTGCCTGTTCGAGACCAGGAAACACCACCAGTTGCCAGAATAACAACATCGGCAGTAAACGATGCGCCAGCAGCCGTTGTAACAAGAAACTGCTTCCCCTGACGCTTAACACTCCGAACCCGACAGGAAAAAAGCTGCCGCACCGATGATTCACGAAGCAACTCCTCAAAGGCGACAACGACCGATGAAGCATCTCCACTCAAAGGGAATACCTTCCCATCAGCCCTCTCCTCTGTCTCAACACCACGAGAACGCAACAAATCAAGAAGATCAGTGTTTGCGAAGCTGTAAAAAGCAGGTCTCAGAAACCGCTTTTCATTGGGGCGAAGGTAACCCTTTTCGAGAAGCTCTGCTGGCGTACCCCGATGGGTCACATTGCATTTCCCGCCGCCTGATATCCTGATTTTTGTTCCCGGACGGGCATTCCGCTCAAGCAGCGTTATCGAGCAACTCTTGCCAGAACGTTCTGACGCTCGTCTTGCGGCAACAGCAGCACACATTCCTGCAGCACCACTACCAATGATAAGAAGAGCAGTATGCCGTACATCTGAGGCTTCAACGCCTCTCTCTGTAATTTTTGTAGTATCCATAAAAAATAAACGTCAGGCTGGACGTCAGCAACAAAATATTTAACTATACGAGCCTGAATACACCGCTCCGGCAATCCAGACAAACACTTCGGTTAATTCGCTTCCGGCCCCAAGCACATCGCCAGTAACACCCCCGATTTTTTGGTAACTCAACACTCCGGTCACCAACCCTGCTGCAAGTGCGGCCGGGATCACTGCTAAAAGCGCATAGTGATCAGTATGAAAAAGAAGAAGAAGAAAAAAAAGCGTTAAAACAGAAGTAACCACAATGTGTAAGCGACCAGCCCCGTTTACGAAGGAGTGAGCTGTGCCTACTTCGCGGCGGGCGTAAGGCAGAGATGAAGCAAGGAGAACCTGCACCAAACGTGCAAGCAGTACACCTGCAACAATGACTTCAAAAGCCCTGAACTCAAGAAGCTTCAGCACAGCAATCCATTTGAGCAGCATCATGCCGGAAAGAGCGATAGCCCCAAAAGAGCCAACATTCGGATCCTTCATAATCCGCAGTGCGGCCTCCCTTGTTCGGCCTCCCCAGAATCCATCAGCCATATCGGCAAGACCATCGGCATGCATTCCTCTGGTCAAGGCAATACCACCAAGAACCACAAATGCTGCCGAAAGCTCTTTCCACGCCAAGAAATGACCGAAAGCAGCCTGCAGGAGACCAAGCAGAAGCCCAACCACTGGAAACCAGAATAACGAGTTACTGAAGGTTTCAGTATCCTTGCCTGGAACAGGAAGCACCGTCAAGGTTCTCAACGCTGTGACAAGGCTTCTCAGCATCGCCTTACTCTCCGCTTTTTGCACTGACTCTTGCGGCGCTGAACGTCGCCATTTCATTATAGATTTTCAATGAACCCTCAATAACCTGCATGGCAAGTGCTGCGCCAGTTCCCTCCCCGAGGCGAAGATCGAGATCAAGAATTGGCCGGGCACCAAGCTTTTGCATGACGGAGCGGTGCCCCTGTTCGTTGGAAATATGGCTGAAAAAAAGATAATCATCCACAGCCGGACAGAGCTTGATGGCTGCCACTGCTCCAGAGGAGGAGATAAAGCCATCAACAACAACAGGAATCCTGCATGCGGCTGCGCCAAGAATAAATCCGGTTATGGCTGCAATTTCATAACCACCAAGCGCAGCAAGTGTACCAAAAGTCGTCGTACAACGAGAAGCATTGACCTCGATAGCTCTCTTGATCACCGATATCTTATGTTGCAGACGCTCATCATCAATGCCGGTACCCCTTCCCGTAATGCTATCAACCGGCACATCAAGCAGCACTGAATAGAGCGCCGTTGCTGGAGTGGTATTGGCAATTCCCATCTCGCCTGTTCCAAGCAGATAATAGCCAGCATCATGAGCTTCAGCAGCAAGTTGCGCTCCAGAAAGCAAGGCCTTCAGGGCATCTTCCTCACTCATGGCAGGACCTGCCGCCATATTGGCACTTCCCGGCTGCACCTTTCTTTTAACAAGTCCGGGCAAATCAGGAAAATCATGATTCACACCCATATCCACAACATCAAGATCAGCGCCAACATGACGAGTCAGCACATTAATCGCAGCTCCTCCGCTGAGCATGTTGTAAACCATCTGGGGCGTCACCTCTGCCGGGAATGCCGAGACACCTTCAGCAGCAACCCCGTGGTCAGCAGCAAAACAGCATATTTTCTTTTTTGAAAGCACAGGGTTCAACGCTCCCGTCGCCAGAACATATTTCAGGGCAATCTCTTCAAGCCGCCCCAAACTCCCCTGAGGTTTGGTAAGATCATCAAGATGAGCCTGCGCTGCCCCGATAAGCGAGCGATCAGCAGGCTGAACACGATTCAAAAGCTGTTGCAACTCTTTATACATAACTTGCCTATTATTAATAAATTATCGACTACTTAATTCCACAATCAGGAACCAGTTCTTCGACCAGGAAAAATGGTATTGCTTTTGCGGGCAACAATATAACGATTAGAAGGCAAGCTCACACACGCAAAATCAGCCGTGATTTATTAAAATTGATCGGTCAAACTACCTGCAGCTTCAATAAAAATCCCTGGAATGTGTTTGGCTGAATTAAGCGTGCATGTGGCCGACCAGTTGTTCAGCAACACTCTGAATATTCTGATGTATGAGGGAAAATATAGCCACCCCGGCAAAAAGTACCAAAAGACCCCTACACGCTTCAAATACCGCAACAACTTTCAGAGCGCGAGTCATCTTATCATTTAAAACCATGTCGTGTTCAGTAACAATTATTTGATTGTAAATCACAAGTTGATCAATTATCTCCCATGTTATATTCTTATTTTATTTTTAACTATATTTTTCGCTACGGGATGCAAAGCCTGTACGAGTGAGAGGTTTGACTCTTCTTGTAATTGTTTCCAAAAAAATTTGCGCAATCAAGAATATGGAACCGACCTCAAAAAAATCGAAACACACCTTACCGGGTGAAATCCCGG
>CAJAAV010000264.1 GCA_903937835.1 uncultured Chlorobiaceae bacterium
ACGTGCGAACACCCATGGGCAACTACCGTTGGTCTACCGAATCAGTAGCCAGAGACAGGTTGTTCCTGGAATATCTGGGAGTGCACTGCAAATAGTGTGCGCTTTATCCTACTTTCAGGATTCTAACGTGGAACTGTCGGCACATTGCAAACCCCGAGATACAAAGAGGTATCGCTGCTCACCTCGAAGAAATTGGTTTATCGCTGCCGTTCATTTGCACCCCCGAAGAACTACTTGGAGACGAAAATGTTGAATGACGAAATCGTAGATGAAGTAAGAGCTATTCGTGATGCCCATGCAGCCAAATTTGGCTATGACTTGCAGGCTATCTATGCTGATTTGAAAAAGTCAGAAGCTGAACATATTGCCGCTGGTCATCCATTTATTCCTGCGCCTGAGTGTCCGGTGCCTGACACTGCATTGCAGTGGACTCGCTTCGCTCACCGCTGAATTCAGACGTTCGCAAGTACATCTATGGAATTTGCAGCACTTCAAGCCAAGAGCCGAACACACAATTGTACTCTTGGGGATGTTAAGTCTGTTGGTGAAGGGATTTCAGAGATGCGTATTGATTATGGCCCCGGTTATCGGGTTTATTTCATACAGCATAAACAATCAGTGATAATCTTGTTGGCTGGTGGCGATAAAAGTACGCAAGCCAGAGATATAAAAACTACGCTTCACCTGGCACAAAATTTATAGGAGTTAACTATGGCAAAAACCGTTACAACAAAATATGATGTATCCGGGCACCTTCGTACTCCCCCTGTATTTTTATTAATTTGACTTAGGTTTTTTATTGAACAACATTCCTCTATTTCAATGATGATCACTCCATCAAACCTTTATCATAATCCGATTATGAAAACGAACATTCGAGGTGGCATTCTCATGCTTACTTTCATTTTATTTATGGGTTGTTCAGCAGGGATGACTCTTACTAACTTTCAATCAGGTGAGGTTTTAAAAGGGAAGTTTAATCAATGGGATAGGTCAGTAACTGTTGAAATGCCTAATGGTGAGATTTTGTCAGGGAAATACAGTGATGTTAATAACTCATCAATGACGTTTGGCAGTGCATTTGCGTATTCAGGGTCATCAAGTGCTACAGTATTTGGCACTGGTTATACAGTGGGTGGGAGTGGTAATGCGTACGCATTGATATCAAGTAAAACATCAAAATTATTGATGGAAATTATAGTCTCTAATAATGATTTAAGTGGTCACGGATTTGGTGATGCAAGAACAAATGACGGACGGTCATTCAAGGTACAGTATTAAAGGATGGAAACGATATGGGCATAGCAAGATTCATCATTGCAAATACGTGGTTTTGGGTTAGGTTAATTGGAATGTTTATGTTGATTGCTGCCAGCCCGGCGTTGGCGGCGTCGGGGGATACCCCGAGTCAGCCTCTTGCTGGTGCAGGTTTCTTGGTAACCCTTACGATAGTCTACCTTAGCCGGCGACGCGCTATTGGTGGCTGGCTTCTCTATTTCTATGTCCAATTATATCTCAGCTTGGCCATTTCCATGGTCTTTCTTACACACGTCATTTCAAATCTCAATCCAAAACAATGGGACAATTCCTTCCTTTATGTCATGTTTTTCCTAAGTGTTGTTCCCGTTCTGCTGGTTGAGGTTATAGAGGTGATTGTCGCAACAAGACTGTTATTTCGTAGGAACGAAAACAGCGTCAGGGCCTTACGGAATACTCTATTGGCCTTAGTCATAACCAGTACCGCCACAATAGCCATAGACCAGGGTTACTTCAGAGATGTTTCGCTGTTCTTTGACGTGATAGCCCTCGCATTTGCGATTATATGGGCTCTCTATTTCTCCAAAGCAAAGCGAGTAAGATCCATATTCATAGACAATAAATGGACATATGACTCGACCTCTCAAAAGAGAGTACTTACCATCCAAGACAAGAGCAGGCTCCGCAAGAGAGCGCTCATAGCAGCCTTGGTCACTTTTGTTGCTTTTCTTCTTCTCATGGGCTCCGTTCTCAAAGAGGAAGCGAAACAACCAGACGTAGGCATATTTGAAGTCCCAGCTTTTTATTCTCTGGTTGCAGCCATTATTGCATGGTACTTACCTGTTCGTAAGAAGAAAACATGTTCTGACGAAAAACTGATGACTAATGAAGAAAAGAGCGACAGATAACAATCGCATGAACCGGATCATTTCCCTCACGGGTCACTCCCGGTTATGCGTGCGTTCCGCCCCATGGAACTCATGACGAGGAATGGGCATGCATAAACCAGTGTACGAAGAACGGCTCGTCGCCTATGTCGATATTCTTGGCTTCAGTGAACTTGTTGAGTCACTGGGTGAAAAACCTGAATTTCATAGCCGCGTGCTTTACGCCCTCACATATATTAACCTGAAAGTCGGATAAAGCGCACACATTAACTGAAAAACATCGCCACCTGAGCACTATTTCAAAAAAAGCAGTGTTTTTTCTGGAGAAGTAGTGTTTTTCCCAGAAAAATCATGCT
>CAJAAV010000265.1 GCA_903937835.1 uncultured Chlorobiaceae bacterium
ACTCGGCATTGAACGCCATCCGGCAAGATTCCCTTCAGAACTCCCTGCGTTTTTTATCAAGATGCTGACCGACGAGGACGATGTTGTGCTCGACATTTTTGGAGGTTCAAACACCACCGGATTCACTGCAGAAGCTCTCAGGCGCAAGTGGATAACCTTTGAGATCAATCAGGATTACCTCTCTTCATCTGCCATCAGGTTCCTTGATGGACAAAGCTCTGCAACCATGCAGCGCGTTTTGGATGAATTGAACAAGAGTGATGCAAATTACTTTATTAATAAGACCACTTGCGCACTCAATCCGAGTAACAAAGCAAAGTCAAAAGCTGAATCAAAGGCTCAGGGAGAATTATTTGCTTTTGGAGCTACCGCTCTATAGTGCCTGAAAGGAATATTCTGCAACTCCCATATTTAGCCTCTTCGAGCTATATTGGTCGATAATCAGCCAACAATTTGATATTGCCAATATCTTTCGCTTTCCGAAAATACTGTTCATCAGCCGTTATCAGCAACGCGCCGAAATGTAACGCAACGGCATGATAAAGAGTGTCGAAAAGATGGTGGTTAAGGCGGATCGACAGAGAACATGCAATATTCCATAATGGCTGGATTTTAGTCACAGAAACCATGCCTAATTCCTGCAAATCTGCAATGTCATCGGTAATGGCGTCCGGCTTCAGGCGAACACCGACTGCTGCGATTTCGGCTAACCAATGGCAAGGCTGCCGGACCGCTATTGTGCCTGCCCGTAAAGCATAGAGCAGCGCCAAAGCTTCCGCAACGTTTTGTTCGTCGTGATTTTCGGGAATCAGCCATTTGATAATCACACTCGCGTCCAATACAAACAGGTTCATGGCCGTCCCGCTAAGCGAGCTGCCTGAATTTCCTCTGCACTGACTGGTTTTGTTGTAGCCCGCCGAGCTAAAAGCCTGTCGACGGCCATGTCACGGCGATGCACGGTTTCCTGTTCAAGGGCTTCTTGCAAGAGTCGAGCAAGCATTTCTTCGATTGTTTGGCCGACAAAGATACTCTCACAACGTTTTTTCAAATCATCGGGTATGTCGATTGTCAGGATTGCCATTTCAGGTTGACTCCGTAATGAGTTGTTAGTGACAAAAGTCTTATAGCACTATTTCCTTTATGCCTTTTCTTACCTCCCGAAAAGTACAAAATTATTCTTGCACTCAAGCTCAAATTCCAGCAAAGTCGTTTTCATGAATCGCTCACCATTTATCGGCTACTGCGGTTTGGCAAAACCGACTTTTTGAAAGCCAACGCCAGGCAGTTTCACACTGTTTGAAATTTGCGTATTATTCATCAGGATCACCAAGCCATGAATCCCGGATAATACCATGAAAATTGTGACACTGAAAATTGATGAGAGCGTTGACGAACAATTCAGCTTGTTCCTTGCGCACTTCTCATCGAGCGAGATACAGATACTCGAGCAATCTGAGGATGTGAGCGACGACGCATATCTCAGAAGTATTAACGGCATGGTTCAAAGCCTTCATGATGCTAAAAGAGAACCTCTTGAAAAAGGAGTGACACTCGATAGACTGGAGTGGTGATGTACATCGAAGCCCTTTACCCGATAACGAAGCAGCACCATGACAGACACAACGCATGGCATCAGCACTTTCCGCGTTGAAGTGACAAATATTTCTCCTTATGGCTTTTGGATTCTCGTCGGGGATGAAGAGCTGTTTTTGCCATACACTGAATTTCCCTGGTTCAAAGAGGCTCCCGTTGGCAAAATCTGCAAGGTAGAACTTCATCACCCGGAGCATTTGTATTGGCCGTCTTTGGATATTGACCTTTCCATTGAGTCAATTCGTAAGCCTGATGTCTTTCCGCTTGTCAGCCAATGAAAAACCGTTATGCTTATTACAAGAGATCGTTGGCTTGTTGTCCCGGAGGGGAAGATGCAAAGATATAAAGCGTGGTCAGCATCAGATCATACCAACATCAGAGCTCTGTTAATATTGTTATAACCTTAGCATTAACTCTAACTAATATATTGAATTATCATGGAAACAGTAAAAGAAAAAATAGTAGAAATCGTTCACTCTCAACCTGAAGATTCCAGCTATGATGAAATTTTAAGGGAAATTGTGTTTGAACGGATGGTAGCCAAAGGATTGCAGGATTCAAGGAAAGGAAATTTGATTTCTAATGAAACAATGGAACATCGAATTAAAACATGGCAGTGATAAGATGGACAACCGAATCGGAGATGTGGTTGAAAGATATTCATGAGTATATTTCCCGAGATAACCCATCTGCTGCGGCAAGAGTCGTAAAATCAATCTACGATAAAGTTCAGATTTTAAGAGCCCTTCCTGAAATCGGATACAGATACAGGACTGAAGAAGAGGGTGAAATACGAATTTTACTGTATGGTCACTATCGAATTGCATACCTGATAAGGGAGACTGAGCAAATTGATATCCTGGGTGTTTTTCATGGATCACTGGATATTGAAAGTTATCTGTAACTTGAACGCAAGGAGAACCTTATGAACACGAACGCTACATATAACCCACAACTGCAGGATGACAGCGAAGAGGCTGAAAAGCATCTCGCCCTCCTAATCCATCAAGCAGGAGAAGAGGCAAGAGTTCGCAGACAAAAAATGCTGGACGCAAATTTCAAAAAACTTAACGACATGATTGCCGAGGCGGTTTTATCTCAAAAAGGAACCGTC
>CAJAAV010000266.1 GCA_903937835.1 uncultured Chlorobiaceae bacterium
ATAAACATCAACATCCTGAAAATACTCAATACCAAACCAGTGATCGGGGTGAGAATGTGTCACAAAAACACGATCTATTGGTTTTCCCAGACTTTTAGCATATTCCCGGAGTTCATTGGCATAGGGCCTCATCAACATTGCATCAATAATAACCAGCTTATTTGCAGTTTCAATAATCTGGGCATTGACTCTTTCACCATCATCAGGACTTGCGCAACAGTGAATCTGCACATTATTCCTTTTGATTGTAGTGATCACTAAATTTTTCACAGAATTCATCGCCTTATAGTTATGGTGTCTTGCAAAAATTGCCTTACTGTCACATAAAGAAATAGTACAACCGCAACTTATTTTTCTGACAGAACCTCTACCAATTTATCCCCAAAGGCAATACTCGACTCCACTGACTGAGCTGAAACAAACGGGAAATCAAAATGAGCTACAGGATTTTTCCTGTTTGCTGTGGGTACAGCAATCACGCGACCTGTATCTCCAACCGCATCTTCAACGATAACCTGAAGAGGAAATGCAAAACCTGGTGTTACAAGATCAGTCCCCGGATTTGCTGGTGTGGCATTATAGAGGGGATAAGGGAGATCATCCGTAAAGTCCCACTCTTTTGGATGGGCAACAATGGCCTTGCCATTGATAATACTCTTGCCATCTTCCTTTTTGCGGGCCCATACAAAAGCGCCTACTGCGTAGCATAATGCTCCCAAAATCTTCCCCTGAGCATAAAAGGCCTCAAGAAGACGGTGCACCCTGGCATTGCCAACGAGATCCAGTGGAGAACCAGGACCGCCAACTATGACCATGGCATCATAATCGTCAGCCTTTGCATCCGCAATTTTTATCGGGTTGTCCCATTCGCCGTTCTTCAGTATCTCCAGAATCCTGTCCACAACTTCCGCCGGATTGACTTTATACTGCTGAACAGGATCAACAAAACTCTTGTCGACACTCAACTGTAACGGAAGCGGCGTGATTCCTCTCTGGGTCGCAAGCGTCAGCTTAAAACCAGCCTTGTTCATAGCATCCCACGGAGCCTGAAGTTCTTCGCCCCACAATCCAAGATTTGATGCAAGTACTAATACTTTTTTCATGATTATCTTGTTAACAGTTAATATTAAAATTACATCATGCCGGAATAATGGCGAAATATCTTTCCATCATTCATATAAAGCGCATCCCAAACCCTTAATTCACCATTAGTAGTATTTATCCTGGCCTGAAGACAAATTGAGTCGTCAGAGATGAGCACTTTTTCAATCGCAATAAACCCACGGTAAATATTTGTGAGATACATGTCAAATTGTTCCCTCAAGGACTCTTTACCGGAAATAAGCTGCCCTTCCTCACCCAGCATCAGAAACATTATCGCATCATCATGGTAATCACTCTCCACCAATGCTCCTGCGTCACCGTCTGCCAAGAGTCTTATGTGATTGTCAAGAAATTTCTTGAAGTCCATATTTATCTATACATAAAATGTGAAAATAATATTACCCTCCATGTCTCTCCTCACCCGACACTCAGAAATTATACTGAGCACCAACATATACTCCCTTGAATTTCACAGTAGCTGAACTTCCTGCGGCAGGATTTTTAAGAATAACGGTATTTTCGGCCCTCAAGTTCTTGTACCCCCCTATAATACTCATACCGGAAGAAAGTGGCATTTCCAAACCGACGGTATAATTGACCAAATAATCTCCTACCATGACATGCTCAGCATTCATATAACCATGAACTGAGACATTCGGAACATAACCCAGCCTACCGGTCAATATTAAACGTTCAAAAAGCTGATACCTTCCTTTTAGTCCTATTTCACAACCGTCATACCAGTTTGCTGGTGAAATTGTCGGACTTGCCCACATACGAAAATAACCAATCGTTGCTGCCAGTTTATCATTAGCCCCATTTTGAACAACAGTATAGCCTGCAGAAAGATCAAGCGATTCTGAGGTTTCATGGGTCAGTGGATTAAAGGATGTCGAATTAGATATTCCATTAGCCATATCATCAAGCGCCCCTACAATAGTTTTCGATGTACCAGTGAGGTAATCAACTGACAGCAAATATCTCCCATAATTGACCTCTCCCTGGAAGCCGTAGTAGCCATTGCCTGTATTTTCATGATCAATAGGAAGCTGCGAAGCATAGCCAGGAAGAGGATTAGCTAAATACTGACCTGCACTGAGCACCGTTTTTTGATGTGAATAGAGTATTGACAAGCTCCCCTTAACATCTTCTGCTCTCACAACAGAGGAAGCCATCAGGGATGTGGATAGTGCGCATGCAAGCACTGCACACTTTTTTTTGATCCCCATAATAGTAATCTCCTTTTTATTGATGATTGAATTTGTAGGTTAAAGAATTAAAATCATCTGCACTTCAAATATAAGATTTTAACAACAATAACAGCAAGTAAATACTTAATTTCGATAGCAACAAAAATACTAACTACTTATTCTATAAAACACTAAAAAATAAAGTCTGTATTTATACGTCGCCAGTATTCAGCGGAATAGAAGCAGAAATCTCAGGGTGGAGTATTCCTGCATGCCTCACCGGGATATTCGATTTCCACTGTTGAGTGGTACAGGCCATATCGGTCGACCAGCGTTCTGATAAGCTCTTTGAGTTGCATGTAGGCTTCAGCATCAAGCAAGGTGTCCACTTCAAGGTGAGCGGTGAAGACGTTATGCACCCCGTCAAGTGACCAGATATGGGCGTGATGAACAGCATGGATATGCTCCAAACCCTCAATTTCCCTCGTAATTGTATCAAGATCGAACGTATCGGGCACCGCTTGCAGAAAAACCGGCAACATTGCTTTCAGATTTTTTACGACACCGGATAAAATATAAAGCGTCACTATGATGGCAAGGAGAGGATCAAGCACAGGAACATCCCAGAAGTAGAGGACAACGGCAACAACGAGTACAGCGACCCATCCGAGCACGTCTTCCAGCAAGTGCAGCGCTACAACTTTGGCATTCATGCCGCTCTCTTTCGAAAGCTTTGCCATGGCAAACCCGTTGACCATGACGCCGATCACGGCAAGAAGAATCATTCCTCCAGCATTGGGGTGATGCGGCTCAAGAATACGGGGGATGGCATTGGCAAGCACAAAGAGCGAACTGGTCAGCAGTACCGCCGTACTGATGAGTGCGCCAAGAAGAGAAAATCGTTTGTAACCATAAGAGTATCGCGCACTGCTCTCTCCACCGGATTTGCTCTCAAAGTACCATGCCTGGGCAAGTGCCAGGGAATCACCAAAGTCATGGACGGCGTTAGCAAGAATCGCCGTACTACCGGTTAAAATTCCTCCTGCAATTTCAACAAGAGTAAACCCTGCATTGAGAAAAAAAGCAGTTTTGATGTTGCCGGAAACATGATGATGGTGATGGCCAGCATCATCATGGTGATGGTGATGACTGGCATCATGATTGTGTGAACGTCCTCCTGGTATTGTGCCACTCATAAATTCATTGGCTTTTAATGTTACCATTCAGATCGATATGCCAAAAGTACAGGATGCAAATTGTGTCGAAATTTTCATAAACACCATGCATCCGGTTGCATTACCTACGAAATAACACCTCCACGTACCCGAAAAATATCAGGAATAAATAAGTTGTAGCATTAACCCAACAAAAACGACAACGAATGACAGTATCTGAACCATAAAACTAATTCTGTCAATTTTTATCATCTTCTGAATACTTGAAGGAGACTCTCTATCCATATAGACATTAACCCAAATTATCTGAAGCAATGTTACAACAATACACAAATATGCAAGAAGGTATATTTTGTCCATTAATACCAGTGACGGACATTCAGGAATTGCGTCCATTGCAGATTTCTGGAGAAAAACCAGCGTCAATAACGCCGTCGCAGGCATCGTGGTTCTGACCTCAATATACGTTGGTTTTAATATCAATGAAAACCAGTTTGTCATCAGAACAATAAGCAAAGGAATAAACAACTTTAACAAAAAAACATTGACTTCACGATCAAGATGGAACGCAAATTTCACAACCGAATACTTTGATGCCTTGGTTACACCGGTTTCACCAAAATCAGTTCCATAGTCATGAATGTAACTCTTTGAAGTCAAACCATTTACTTTCCAACCTGGAACTACCAAGCCAACATCATAACCTGAAGAGATTTTATCAGGAACATAAAATACCTTGTCATAATTGTCTGAAGAGTTTTCCAAATATAACGATAATTCCTGCTTGTCAAGAGGATAATTTTTTAGATTAAATGGCTGAAAAAAAACACCATCGATGCGAATTACCTGATACTTTTCACCATTGCTTAATAATTCCGGCTCTTTCATAATCACCTTTTTCACCAATCCCCAATCTTCGACACCATTGACGAAATCAAGTGATTCGACAGGATCATAATCCCCCTTCCATCTCATCCATAGATATGCAGTTATATGATAGGTATTCGATCTCACATCCATATTATAGATGTTGATACCATAAATTCCGACAGTTACCAGTTTTGCCCCGTCAACTGGCTTATCAGTTGCGATGAGAGTTCCTTGCGTATTTTTTACAATTGAAAGGGGAGTGACTCTGGATGGGCTCTGTTGTGCAGCAGCCATGTTCACTCCAGATATAATTATTACTAAAAGAAGCATAAAAACCGTTCTGAGTCTCTGCAACAGCTCCTTTGTACTTAAAATCTGTTTTTCAAAACGCAATAACATTTATGCCTTCCTTTTAATAATTTTGTAATTGTGAAATATAATAACAATTAGCACATCCCTCTATTCAGGAATGGCCTATCAAGCCAACAATTCAATCCTTTTTACCTTTATACGGTATAAACACTGCGAATGGCGCGTTTCGTTATAGATTATCAACAATCAAACTTATTTATGTATTGCATCTCGTCTGAACTCGTCTGAATACAGAGAGATGTCAAAACAATATTGTACTGTTTTCGTATATATACTCCATCAAGTACTTACAGAAATAACCTATAACCAAATAACACACTGAATTATAATAAGATACACGCATCTCTCTACGTATGTAACACGTTCCATTTATCTTCCATAAATCTATACTCCACCGTCAAGTGTTTGACAAGGCAAAAACGGCACCCCAACTTCCAAATTTAATGTATTTTCCTGTTAATTAGCATTAATAATTAACAATACCTCATGGACAGAGCTCTTCAATGGAGTATCACTTCAGTAACAATAACCTGCCTCTGCATTCTCAGCTACGCCTTTCTGGATATTCAGACTGCGTTATGGTTCCACTCTCTCGGAAAAAGCCGGGCTTATGAGCTCTTCGAGAAGATAACGCTCTTTGGCGACTCACTCTTCTACCTCACTGGAGGCCTGTTGTTTTTTGTCGTTTTAAGGAAAAAAAAATCATCCACGGCATATTCGGGTCTTTTTCTTTTCTCCACTGTTGCGGCATCAGGATTAACCGCAGACCTTATAAAATATATTGGAGGAAGGGCACGACCCAAACTGTATTTCAGAGATCATCTTTTCGGCTTTGACTTTTTCCATTGGGAATACGCATGGACATCATTCCCATCCGGCCATTCAGCAACGGCTTTCAGTGTCGCTATGTTTCTTTCCATGCTTTACCCGCGCTGGCGATTCGCCGCTTTTTTTGCCGCTCTATTGATCGCATTCAGTCGTATTTTTCTTTCCCAGCACTACATCAGCGATGTTATTGCCGGTTCTTTCCTTGGAATTGTGTCTACGATTCTCCTTTATAACCACTTTTTTAAATCTCGATTAGATGCCTTTGAACCAAACAAAATCTGAAACAGCATGGCTTCCTGCAGCACTGGCTATCCTGATTCTGGTCAGTTTTTTTGCAGCATTGGGATCTGCACCACTCTTTGATGTCGATGAAGGGGCATTCAGTGAGGCAACACGGGAGATGATTGTCAGTAAAAATTATCTGACCACTTACCTGAACGGCGCACCCCGTTTTGATAAACCGATACTGATTTACTGGCTGCAAGTCGCAGCGGTCAAGCTTTTCGGACTCAACGAGTTTGCCTTCAGGCTACCTTCGGCGCTGGCCGGAACTGCCTGGGCAACATCCATTTTTCTTTTTGTGCGCAAAGAGTCCGGCAACCGCCAGGCCTTTCTTGCTGCGGCAATGATGGTGCTGTCACTGCAGGTCATTGTAATTGCAAAAGCGGCCATTGCCGATGGGGTTTTGAACTTCTTTCTTGCCATCACCATGTTTGCACTACTGCACCATTATAAGAGCGGTTCAAAGCAGGCGCTGCATCTTGCCTTTGCCGCCGCAGGGTTTGGTATGCTCACCAAGGGGCCAATAGCGCTCGTTATTCCTGTTGCGGTCACCTTTTTGTTCTCCCTGCAGGAGGGAACATTGAAAAAATGGCTCAAAATGGTTCTCTCCCCATCAGGAATCATACTCTTTCTGGCCATTGCCCTTCCCTGGTATCTGCTTGAATATCGTGACCAGGGCATGGCTTTTATCAACGGGTTTTTCTTTAAACATAATATCAGCCGCTTTAACTCTTCGTTCGAGGGGCACTCTGGATCTCTTTTCTATTACCTCCCGGTCATTATTCTTGGCCTGATGCCTTTTACCGGCATTTTCTTTACGGTTCTTTTTAGAGCAAAAGCCTTGCTTTCCGACAGTACAAACCGTTTTCTTTTTATCTGGTTTGGTTTTGTCTTTCTCTTTTTCTCTCTTTCCGGCACAAAACTCCCGCACTACATGATTTACGGCTATACACCGCTTTTTATTCTTATGGCCAGGGCATTGCCGTCAAGCAGTCATCCCTGGCGTTTTGTGCTGTGGCCACTGCTTCTGCTTGCCGGACTTGTCTGCCTCCCCCTCTTCCTGCAAAGAGCTTTGGTCGAAATTAATGATGCCTATATCAAGGCGCTTCTTGCTGGTGCAACAGAACTCATGGGAGAGACTTATCTCTTTGTCGTTATTGCTAGCATTGTCGGAGTCACTGCCATACAATTTCTGCCACGTTTTTCCGCTGAAGCAAAACTGATTGCAACTGGTGCTGTGTTTTCTGTGCTCATCAATTTCTATCTTATGCCCCTTGCAGGAAAACTTCTTCAGGAACCGGTAAAGGAAGCCGCTCTTCTGGCCAGGAAAGAGGGATATAAAATCGTAATGTGGAAAAGCTATAACCCCTCTTTTTTAGTATATTCGGAGTCTTTTGTTGAAAAACGGAGCCCTGAACCAGGCGAGGTTGTTCTGACAACGGTCAAACAGCTCGATAAACTTGAACATCCAACCGTACTCTACAGCAAATACGGCATTGTGATGGCAAAACTAAGACAATGAATTCTATATCATGAAGCTTTCGGTTGTCATACCGGTCATGAATGAAGCTGAGAACATCAAACCCCTCTTCGCAGCTCTCTCTCTCTCACTTGCTGCCGTTGAGCATGAGATTGTTCTGGTTGATGACGGCTCTACCGACGCTACCGTAGCTGAAATCCAGAAATACGCACCCGACAATGCACACCTTGTTGTCCTGAACAAAAATTACGGACAGACAACTGCAATGGCCGCCGGCATCGATCATGCGCGTGGCGAGCTCATAGCCACTATGGACGGTGATCTGCAGAATGATCCATCGGATATTCCGATGATGATGCAATACCTTCATGACCACGATCTGGATGTTGTCGCAGGCCGGAGGGCCGGACGGCAGGACGGGATGATTCTGAGGAAAATTCCCAGCAAGATAGCCAATGCGATGATCAGGAACCTGACCAATGTGCATATCCGTGACTATGGATGTACCCTGAAGGTCTTCAAAAAGGATGTGGCAAAAAATCTTGGCCTCTATGGTGAACTGCACCGCTTTATACCGGTGCTTGTGCAACTGTACGGCGCAAAAATGGAAGAGGTTGATGTCCGGCATCACCCGAGAAAGTTCGGAACATCGAAATATGGCATCGGACGCACCTTCAAAGTGCTGAGTGACCTCCTGTTCATGGTCTTTTTCCAGAAATACAGCCAGAAACCAATGCATCTTTTCGGCACTCTTGGTTTTCTCTCCCTTTTTATTGGCATAGCCCTGAACTTTTATCTGCTTGCCCTCAAAATTCTGGGCGAGAAAATCGGAGGTCGCCCGTTGCTTTCTCTTGGCATTATCATGACCTTTATCGGCATTCAGTTGATTACGACCGGATTCATTGCTGAATTCATCATGCGCACCTATTACGAGTCACAGAACAAGAAACCCTATATCATCAAAAAGATCGTTGGGAAACAGTAAATTCACCCTTAAAAAGCTGCTCAAACCTCTGCTTCAGCTTCTTGTCACCGGACTGGCCCTTTACCTTGTATTGAAAAAAACCGATATCGCCAAACTTTTCGGTATCATCCTGAGTGCCAACCCATGGTATCTTCTGCTCTCCCTCTTTTTTTTCAATATCTCCAAGCTGTTCAATGCGGTACGTCTGAACCGTTTTTTCAAGGCAATCGGCATTGAGCTCTCCGCCATGTACAACCTGAAGCTCTACTATCTCGGAATGTTCTATAATCTCTTTCTTCCGGGAGGTATTGGCGGTGACGGCTACAAAATCTACGTCCTTCAGAAAAACCACGGCTTGAAGATGATCAATGTCTTTCACGCGGTTTTGTGGGACAGGATCTGCGGGATTATTGCCCTTGTGTTTCTCTCTGTCATACTGCTGCTGCCCAGCACTTTTGCCTTGAAACTCCCCCAACTGGTTCCTTATGCATGGTTCTTGCTTGGCGCACTCTATCCCCTTGCTTTGCTCCTGAACAAATTTTTCTACAAACAGTTCATTGGTGTGTTTACCATCACTGCGCTGGAATCACTGCTGGTACAGATCGCCCAGGTCATATCAGCATTTTTCATCCTCCAGGCCATCTCACTGCAAGCCAACCATATCGACTATCTGGCAATCTTCCTGATGTCAACGGTAGCCACTATTCTGCCAATTACCATCGGAGGAGCCGGGGCAAGAGAGGTAACCTTCTATTATCTTCTTAACTTTATCCAGCTTGAAACCAACGCTGGCGTTGCCCTGTCGCTCATCTTTTTCGGTATTTCCGCTCTTTCATCATTGGCAGGAGTGCTGACAAAAATTCGCCACGAAAAAAGCGTGACGGGAAGTTAAGGACGTTTACGGAGTTCAAGATCTTTCAGCTTCATCTGCCACTGCTCCCTGTTATTCCAGAGCCTTTTTTCAACTGAATAGACCATGCTAAATACCGGACAAGCGACCAATAGAAGCTCTGCATGGATATCCGGCCGATCAAACCCGATAACATCAAAGGTTCTTCCATTTTTATCTCTGACAGAAAACTTCACATGCCTCTCTTTGAGAAGTTTTGGTTGCCCGAACAACACAAGATCTTCTGATAAAAATAGCGGCTCCCGGTTGCCGTGACCAAAAGGAGCAAATAGCTCAAGTACGTAGATAAATTTAGCGGTGATATCCTCAAGGGCAAGTTTTGAATCTACAACAAGCTCCTTCTGACGTTGTGTTATTGAAAGAAAATCTGAACAGACTTCGTCGAATTTTTTGCGGAATCCTTCAAAGTTCTCCGGTCGAAGGGTAAGGCCCGCTGCCTGGTGATGACCGCCGAATTGATCGAGATATTCGCTGCACTGCTGCAGAACAGCATGGATATCAAGCCCTTCAACACTCCGCACTGAACCCCTGATTAGCCCATTCATACCACCGAGAATAACCGTCGGCAGATAATGTTTTTCAATCATTTTTGAAGCTACGATACCAAGAACTCCGAGATGCCATGACTCATCGAAAAGCACAATCGAAGAACACCAGGAGGCAAAATGATTTTCAAGCATCTTTTCTGCTTTCACCATAATATCTGCGTCGAGTTCCCTTCGCTGCACATTGATACGATCAAGCTCCTCTGCATGGTATTGAGCGTCGATGGCGGATTCTGAAAGCAGCCAGTCAACTGCAAGGTGTGCTGAGTGCATTCTGCCCGCAGCATTGATACGAGGAGCAATACCAAAAGCGATATGAAACATGCCAAATTCTGCCGGGAGAACCTTCATGAGGGAAAACATCGCCTTGATATTGGCTCTGGGTTTGGTTCGCATTCGCTGAATACCCTCACGAACCAGTGCTCGATTTTCTCCCTCAAGAGAGACCATATCGGCGGCTGTGGCAATAGCGACAAAATCAAGATATTGCTGCCAGCTCTCCGGTTCGGCATTGAGATGCTCGCCTATTGCCTGAATAAACTTGAACGCCACACCGCATCCGCATAACTCCCGGAATGGATAGGCAGATCCCGGAACTTTTGGATTTAAAATAGCATAGGCGGG
This sequence comes from uncultured Chlorobiaceae bacterium, assembly GCA_903937835.1. Classification (GTDB taxonomy): domain Bacteria; phylum Bacteroidota; class Chlorobiia; order Chlorobiales; family Chlorobiaceae; genus Chlorobium. Next base: position 10,345 of record CAJAAV010000266.1, read on the forward strand.
CGGCAGCTCATCAGACTCATGATGGTCACAAACAATCACGTCAATGCCATGTTCAGCGCATCGGGTTATCGCTTCACTCTCTTTTATACCACAATCAACTGTAATAACAAGGTCGACGTTCTGCTCAATGGCCGAATTGATGCCTTCAGTCGATATACCATAGCCCTCCGCGAAACGATCATTGATGTAATATGAGACCTCACCGCCCAGCTCTTTCAAAAAAAGCAGAAGCATTGCTGTGCCAGCGGTGCCGTCAACATCATAATCGCCATACAGCATTATTTTTTGATGCTCCCTGATGGCATCCAATACCCGTTCAACGGCTTGCTGCATATCCTGAAGAAGAAAGGGAGATGGCAGATTGTTGATGGTCGAACGAAAATAATCCTTTGCTTCATCAAAAGATGCAATGCCTCGGTTGCACAAGGCTCTTGCAACAGGCAGACTGACATTGATTGCCTCCGAAAGAGCAAAAACAGCCTGTTCATCAGGAGAGGGTAAATTCCAGCGGAATCGTTTCATGAAAAATTCACAGGTAATGAAAACTGTCAATGTAGGGAACACTGAGTCATTTTCTGAAAAAAACATTTAAACATCCATCAGCAGTTCTCATGTTGTGAAAGATAGAGTGAATATTTCTTACATTTGACTTCGATCTTTACGCTGAACCCATCACGTCAATCAACACACTAACTATCGGAAGAGCATGAGCAATTTGATTACCATTGAACGCCACATCCTTGAACAACAGAAATTTTTCCCGGAAGCACATGGCGAGCTTACCGACCTTCTTAACGACGTCGCCTTTGCCGCCAAGCTGGTCAGGAGAGAGGTTGTCCGTGCAGGTCTGGTCGACATTCTCGGTTTTACAGGAAGCACCAATGTTCAGGGGGAAGAGGTCAAAAAACTTGATCTGTTTGCCAATGAAAAAATCATCAATGCTATCGGCCAGCACGGACGGTTTGCTATTATGGGCTCAGAAGAAAACGAGGGTATCATTATTCCCCCGAAAAACGAGACCGGCAACTATGCACTCCTCTTTGATCCCCTCGATGGCTCATCAAACATTGACGTGAATGTCAGCGTCGGCACCATTTTCTCGATCTACAAGCTGAAGGGCGACGATCCTGGCCAGGCAAGCCTCAGCGACTGCCTGCAGCATGGTTACGAGCAGGTCGCTGCCGGTTATGTCATCTACGGCTCCTCAGTAGTCATGGTTTATACCACCGGCCACGGTGTACACGGCTTTACCTACGACCCGACCATTGGAGAGTTTCTTCTTTCACATGAGAATATCGTCACCCCGAAAAGCGGTAAATATTACTCGATCAACGAAGGCTCTTACGCTCAGTTCAACGAGGGTACCAAGAAATATCTCGACTATATCAAAGAGGAAGACCCCGCAACAAACCGTCCTTACAGCACCCGTTACATTGGATCGCTTGTCGCCGATTTCCACCGCAATCTTCTGACTGGTGGTGTCTTTGTTTATCCGCCGACCACAAAACACCCCACGGGAAAGCTCCGGCTTATGTATGAAGCCAATCCTCTTGCCTTTATCTGTGAACAGGCTGGTGGCCGAGCAACAAACGGCAGAGATCGTATCCTTGATATTCAGCCGCTTTCGCTCCATCAGCGGACACCACTCTATATCGGCAGCGTCGATGATGTTATTGTTGCTGAAGAGTTTGAGCAAGGATTACGGTAAAAATATTGAGTTGTTATCAACAAAAAAGCCCCCTTTCAATGGAGGCTTTTTTGTTGCTTTATTGAATCTCTCCGCGATCAAAATCCGGGTAAAAAATTCGATTGATACCCACCGTTTTTCCGCTTGACACATCCAGCGACAAGAGCACCCCGGAGAAATGAACATCATCCTCGGCACATTCATATTTGTGTGGTGTCTGATAGAGCATCCTGTCGGTTGCCGATTTGATCTGCATACCAATAACTGACTGGTGAGGCCCGGTCATGCCTGCGTCAGTGCAGTAGCCAGTCCCCTTCGGCAGAATGCGCTCATCCGCTGTCGGGACATGGGTATGTGTACCGATAACCGCAGATACCCTGCCGTCAAGGTACCATCCAAGCGCTATCTTCTCAGCCGTTGCCTCAGCATGAATGTCGACAAAAATATGTCGCACCTTCTCTTTTCCCTGCTCTTTAATCTGCTTGATCACCCAGTCTGCCGTCCGGAAAGGACAGTCGATTGAGTACATGAAAGTTCGGCCCTGAAGGTTAACGACAGCAATGTCGCCCATTCCGTTTGGCAGTTTGTAGATTCCGTACCCCTTGCCGTAGGTCCCCTTGGGATAATTCAGGGGACGCAAGACCTGTGGATGCGTTTTCAGGGTATCAAAAAAATTGAAATTGCTCCAGGTATGATTTCCACCGGTCACCACATTAACCCCTGCCTCAAGAAGCTGGTTCAGCGCCTCAAGACTCAACCCCTTGCCATGATGGGCATTTTCTCCGTTACAGATCACAAAATCAACATGATACTTGCTGATAAAACTTTTCAGCATCCGTTCCACCATCTGCAGACCCGGAGTACCGACAACATCGCCGATGAACATGATGTTCAGGGTTTTCTGTGCCATACCATTTCCTTAACGTATCGCGTTACTTGAAAGTTACTTTTTTAGATTTACACATTGCGCGGCTTAATGTAACAATCTTATTGGCGTGAACTCTACCCAGGCTGATTGTGACTCAGCATTTTTTCAGTGTGTGAACAAATTATTATATTCCAGACATGGAATACTTTTCAAGAACATCAACCATCAGGAATATCTATGGCAACAGCTATTGGCAACCTTGATACTTTTATTCATCGTTGGACTGCACGGAGTGGAAAGTCCCCTGGAGGATATTCTGGAGATTACATCATAACGCCCGAAGGCCTTGTCCGCAATAACATGGATGAAGAGCAGGGACGGGGAGGCTATTATCAGGAGAGGGCCTGCACATCTGAAAGCCAGGTGATGATGGTGCGAGGCTATCTCAGGGCATATCAGGCAACAAAGGAGAACCGTTACCTCACCGTTGCGCATACCTTTGCCGATGCGCTGATCAAGTATTTCTTTTTCGGAGTCACTCCCGTAGCAGCGGCCAAATGGCATTCTCACTGGATTGTCAATGGCGGGGCTGCGTTCAACTCTAAAGAAAAGAATCATGAGTCGGAACTTATCGGTTACGGTGAGGCTTACGAGTGCTGGCCTACGTGGCGAAAGTTGCGTCCAAACGAGTTTGCAACCGCTGGCGATTCACTGCACTGGTTTATGGAGACATTTGACCTGTTGTCTCGCCTTGAATCAGCCGAATCGAAACCAAAATGGCTGAACGCAAGAAATTCTATGTTCCGTGAATTTCAACTCATCACTGCCCCTCAAAAGAAAATTGTTTACAAGGGAGCCATACCATTTGAATACACCAATAAAGGACCGAATCTCTCAGTTCTGCCCACAGCGATTGTTCGGGGGCCATATTACGCAGGATACCAGAATCCTCTGCCTTGGCATTACATGAAAGATTACACCGCCGCCGCAAATATGATGCAATTTTTGATTGATGCGCAGGCTGCATACACCAAAAGTACTGGAATTACAGGTCCGTTTGCTCCAGTATACCACTATGACGACTCTTTTTTAGGCAAAGCCGTCAAAAACAGCTTTACCTGGGAAGGGCCAGATCCAAATACCTTCTGGGGCGGATTCCAGTATCGGCCATTTTCAGCCGTTGCAGATTTCTGGCAACTGTGTGTGACCTCAAAAACAGTCAACCCGGCTGTTACCAACGCCGCAAGGGTAAGCACCACCTTCCTTGGATGGCTTGATAGCTGGTTGACAACGCATCCATCCGATACTTATGTTCCAACAGTTTTCAGAGAAAAAACGGCTCCACTGGCTCCATCACCCAAGAGTAATGATGACAAAGATCCTCACATGATCGCCCTCGCCCTCAAGGGATCAATACTGTGTAAAAAGGCGGGTGCAAATCCACTGGTGGTTGACCGAGTCATTCCACGACTCTATGCTATGCTGATGAGCCATCAGATCACCACCGGAGAAATGGCCGGCGCATTCTCTCATGACCCAAACAGCCATATATTCAAGGGGTTATGGGCTGGAGAGATCATGGATGCGCTTGCCCTCTACGCAATAAGATAAGCGCTGCCAACATGCCGCCTCTGCGGGGCTATTCATAACATTCAGTGGGGAAGTAAATGGTGGTTGGAGAGAAACACAAAAGCCTGGAGCAATGTCCAGGCTTTTGTGAAGTCGAATAAATATATCCTTAAAGTGCGTCAATGATCGCATTCAGCGTTGCACTTGGGCGCATTGCTTTCGTCGTCAATGTTTCATCCGGGTTATAATAACCACCCATGTCCACCGGTTTTCCCTGTGCCGCAATCAGCTCCTCATTGATTTTCGCCTCATTGTCACCAAGCTGCTTTGCGACTTTGGCAAAACGGGCCTGCAACTCCTGATCCTTGTTCTGGGCTGCAAGTGCCTGGGCCCAGTAGAATGCAAGGTAGAAATGGCTTCCCCTGTTATCTATCTGACCAACTTTACGGGCCGGAGACTTGTCATTATCGAGGAATTTTCCAATAGCCTGATCAAGAGTCTCGGCAAGAACCGCAGCTTTATCATTATTGAACGTACGGGAAAGATGGTCAAGCGAAGCGGCAATGGCTGAAAACTCTCCGAGAGAATCCCATCTCAGATAACCCTCTTTCTGGAACTGCTGAACATGTTTCGGAGCTGAACCACCAGCGCCAGTTTCAAAGAGACCCCCACCATTCATGAGCGGCACAACCGAAAGCATCTTGGCGCTGGTGCCAAGTTCAATGATCGGAAAAAGATCGGTGAGATAGTCACGAAGCACGTTACCAGTGACAGAGATCGTATCCTTGCCTGCTCTGATTCTCTCCAGAGAGAAATTCATGGCCTCGACCGGAGTGAGAATACGAATATCCAAGCCTGTGGTATCATGCTCTTTCAGATACTGAGTCACTTTTTTGATGATCTCTGCATCATGCGCCCGTTTGTTGTCGAGCCAGAAAATAGCAGGTACTCCAGTGATCCTTGCCCGGTTGACGGCAAGTTTAACCCAGTCACGGACAGGCGCATCCTTTGCCTGACACATTCTGAAAATATCGCCAGTTTCGACCTGCTGTTCGAGCAATCTCTTCCCTGCGGTATCGACAACACGAATGGTGCCATTGGCTGGAGCGGTGAACGTTTTGTTGTGTGAACCATACTCTTCAGCCTGCTGGGCCATAAGTCCGACGTTCGGCACGCTTCCGATGGTGGCAGGATTGAACGCGCCGTTTTTCTTGCAATCTTCAATGATTGCCTGGTACATGGTTGCATAACAACGGTCAG
>CAJAAV010000267.1 GCA_903937835.1 uncultured Chlorobiaceae bacterium
AGCGCCTGTCGTCATGCTGTCTGGCACAATACTGAACGCTGGAATACTCTCTGTCCCCAATAACCCAGAGGTTAACGACAATTCAATGCGTTGCGCATCCGCAGGGGAATTCGCCGCCATCTGCGGTGAAAGGGTAAGGGTTCCAAGTTTTACCGGGCCGGACGACAAGGGGGTTATACCCATTCCTGCAAGAAGAAATTTACCATGCATCTCATTATTTGAAGCAGAATTCCATCCTGATGGCAATCCGGCAGCATCCTGCCATGTGGCAACTAATCCTGTCGAAAAGGCTAACTCCAGTTGCACACTCTCAATATCAGATTTTGCGGAGGTCTCCCATATCTCCATGGTTCTGGTACCATCCGTAGCTGACTGTATATTTCTGAATTCAATTGGTTGTGTTCCTGTGGATACAGGAGCTGAAACGAGAGTACTCGTGACATCTGTAATGGGATCTCCCGTTTTCCAGAAAGTCACTGATCCTGTTTGATTATGGAACGTTGAGCCAGCTTTAGTTATAAAGTCACAGGTCGTCGTGCCTGCATAGCTATTCCCTGCAAGATCATTTATTGCATCCGCGCCAACAGTGATAAAGTAACTGGTTTTATATTCGAGGTCTGTTGTTGGATTGATAGTAAGCGTATTACCCGTGATGGTGAGGTTTGTGCTTGTCGCAGCATCGTAGTGGGCAACAAGCGTACCGGCAGCCGATCCACTGTATATTTCTATAGCACCCGATCCCTTCTGGATTGCTTCGCTGAAGGTGAACACAATGTCATTACCGACAGCAATGCCTGTTGCTCCATCAACCGGGCTAGCGGAAATGAGAGTCGGTGCAGTATTATCAGAATAGTAATACGTTGATGAGAGCTGTGCAACACGCACCGAATCGACATCAAAGTAATAGTCTGTGTTGTCGACAAGATTTATGACTGGATTCAGTGCATCGCTGAAACCTTCTATCCATTCCTTCCCTGGAGCCCAGATATTCAGGTGCAGTGCCATCGGCAGCTGTGGGATATTGGTGGTCTCCACGCGCACCAACTGACCATCAACAATCCATCGTACTGCATTTTTGAACCATTCGATGCGATAGATATGGGCATCGGTTAGAGCACCAGAAATTGGATTAAATTGAGGATTACCTGCGCCACGAGGTTCATTCGCATAGATGTTTGTCTGAATCTGATCAAGTTTATTCGAAACCGCCTCAAAATCTATCTCGTCATGGAGGCTCCCTGAATTATTGATGTAGCTGAACATGCCTCCAACAATACCATCTACCACGGGATTAACAAAATGCGCTTTGATCTCAAAAACAATACCACCAGCATCGTTTGAAAATTTTGCAGTGGTGATTGCTTCTGAGCCATAAAACGATGGAACCTGGTTTGGATCGGCCGGATTATAGGTTGGGTTGAACGTATCAAGCTTGAGATGTAACATGCCATCAGAGACACCAGGAAGCTCCTGACGCTGTTGAGTACGTCCGTAAAATGACGGATTATCGATCGCTTTCCAGTGGTTATAATCCCAGCTAGCCGGATTCAGTGAAGTGTTGAAATCATCAGTGAAAAGAGTTGCCTTCTCCACAATTGGCCCATCTGTCGTAAAGTCATAGGTTGAGGCTGCAACGGGGTTTCCAGCAAGATCGTTGACCGAACCGGCATCGAGGGTGACGTAATAGTGCGTGCTCCCGGCAAGATCGGTTGTTGGGTTGACGATCAGTGCATTCCCTGAAATCGTGATGTTGGGGCTTTTCGCCACATCGTAACTTGCCACCACTGCTCCCGTGGCCGAACCGCTGTGCAAAACTACAGCTCCAGTGCCTGCTTTAACCGGCACATTGAAGGTAAACTCAATATTATCCGAAGCCATAACAGCAGTTGCTCCTTCAGCAGGACTAATAGTAAGCAGTGTTGGTGACAAGGTACCTTCAGGATTAACCAGCACCGTTTGAATACTACTCACCGTCTCGTAGTTCATCAGATTATCCCAATACCCTGCCTCAACCGTAATGTGCTTGCCTACCTGATACTGAGTCAAGCTTAGCGTGTTCCCCCCTGTAATGACAAATCCATCAGCTCTCCACACATAAGAGGGTGGATTCCCAATACCATCCAAATCTTCAAGCGTATGACTGGCGGTCAATACCTGGCCCTGAACAGCACTGCCGGTGATGAGAACAGTGCCCGTTGGCGCATTATTGAATTTTGTGAGTGTGCTTCCGGTAACACTTAATGCCCCACTTACTCCCTGATTACCCGTATTTCCGTCTGTGAACGTCCAGTCAATCTGCACGGTAGCGGTCGAGGCTTCGGAGTTGTTGCTGTATGCAATCTGCTGAAGTACAGAGTTGACATAGCCTTGCGTTGCATGGTCGTTAAAGGTGATTTCCAACTGCCCGTCGTTGTTGGAGTTGATAACACCAATCGACAGTCCGCCTATAGTGAGATTGCGGCCATCACTCAATGCTCCAAGAGTACCGGAATGTTTAGCAGAAAAGAGATCGTTGCTGTTGGCACCGCCATGACGTGAAAGGGTGAGAGTCGCGCCAGAATAGTTGCCAGCCATAGCAAGATCTGCATCATAAATCTGAACATCGCTGTCCAGCACCACTGGTGTTCTGTTTCTGTTGTAGACACCCCTGCCATCAAGAGTGTTGATTTGGCCAAAATCATTATCAAGGCTTCCGTCGGTGTTATATCGAACGACAACAACATCACAAACATTGTCTCCATTCCATATATTGTTGCGACGATCGACGCTCCCCGACACCAGAATTTTGCCGTCTGATTGCACTGTCATATCAGCACCATAGCAAGATCCCCACGCAACATTATTGATAGTGGTAGTAACTCTTCCGTCACCATCAAAGCTTGTATCAAGGGTTCCGTCACTCTGGTACCGCACTACTGCAATTCCCCATAAAGAGCCCCACTGGGCAGTGCCCGCAACAACAATTTTACCATCGCTCTGGACGGCGACACTGTACCCTTTGTCGTATTGACTCAGGCCGGTAGTCACGATACCATCACCATCAAAGCTTATGTCCAGTTTGCCATCACTGTTATAACGTACCAAAGTAAAGTCATATCTCCCTATGTCAGCGTTATAAGTCATTCCGGCCACAAGAATTTTATTGTCGAGCTGCAGTGTCACACTCTCTGCCGAACTCCAACTATTGAGACCAGTGGTTAAATCGGTGATGACCTGCCCTCCGGTACCAAACATGGTATCAGGAGTACCGTCTGTATTGTAACGCGCCAGCGCGAAAGCACCTGAAGAGGATCCTGCAACAAGGATTTTGCTGTCAGACTGCACTATAACGCTGTTACCCTGATCAGTGCCTCCATTAAAATCTGTAGCAAGCTTGCCATCATCAGAAAACGTGGTATCAGGCGTTCCGTCCATGTTGAAACGCAGCAAAACAAAGTCAGCATTGCTCCCGCCAGCCAACAGGATCTTTCCGTCAACCTGCACGACACCCATACTTGCGTAAAAAGGTGACAGAATATCCATCATTACTTTACCATCACCATCAAAGCTCGTATCCAAAATGCCATCACTGTTGTAACGTGCCAAAGTAATGCGAGAGTCAGAAGTGCCTGCTACCAGAATTTGCCCATCACTTTGAATCGTGAGACTCCTGCAATACTCCAAACCACCAAAATCAGTGGTCAATATGCCATCTTCAGAAAAGCTTGCGTCGAGGCTGCCATCAGCATTATAGCGTGCCAATGCAAAATCACTCGTAAAATTAGCACTGCTGTATCCGGCGACAAGAATCTTCAAGTCCCCCTGGAGAGCAATACTGTAACCAGTGTCAGTTCCGCCAAAATCAGTGAAACTTTTCCCATAGCCGTTCTTAAAAAATGTCGGAGCGTTATTTTCTGGTGTAACGCGCACTGTTGCCTGAACAGCCGTAATTGACTCAGCCCCTCCATCATCTCTGGCGACTGCTGTGAACGCATTCACGGTACCATTGGCACTGGAATCCGGCATCCAGTACGCCTGATGTGTGGCATCAACAGCGTTATTCGTTGCCGCATCATAGGCTGTGGCATTGCTTGCGTCTGTACCTATCAATAGTGTGCCGCTGCTCACCGCCTTGATCACAAAAGCATCAACAGTGCCATCACTATCAGCAGCATTGCTTTTTGCAAGAAGCTCTGCAAAAGTAACGGCAACCGTCAGCCCTTCACTTGTTGAGCATATTTCACCAGTAAAAGCACTAAATGCTGGAGCATCGTTTGTTGCGATAAATTTTATACCAAAGGGAGCGACTCCAACGCTTAAACCGCTATAAACGCGAAGATCGAATATTCTTGTACTGCCATTAACAACCTTGTCAGAAGTACTGTTGAACTGCAAGGTATCAAGCAGCAGTTCATAGCTTGCCATGTCAGAGTACACTGCACTGCCACCGGAACCATCCAGGCTGTTAAAAGTAACCATACGGGTATTGTTTTCATCAGCAATATCATACCTGAAATACGTGCTGTTGAAAAGCACTTCGTCATTCGCAGTGGTGCTGCTGGTAAGATCAATCTCGGTACTACCCAAAACGAGAACATCACCCGTGGCTACAGTGGTACTATCAATACTAACAGTGAAACTCGAAAGCAAACAAGTCGCCCCCCAAATGTTTGACAACCCGCCATTATTAGTAAAGGACACTGCATGTGAGCCATCATCCGGACCATTAACCTCCGTAAAATCTCTCCAAATAAAATAATTAAAATCTCCCCGGTCCAGATCTATTGAAAGCACCAACGTATAGCCATAAGCCAAAGCATTCTCAAAAGGAGCAGCAACAGAACCTGCGGTCCCTGAAAACACATCCGGCAACCAGCTACCGCCCTTGATCCCAGCACCCACAAGACCATTGAAGGCTGTCACAGCGGAGCCCAATACCTTCGACACACCATCAACAAAAGCACGACCCTTTTCGCCCGCGCCAGTCAAACATGACCAAAAGTGCAAAGAGGGCGCTACAGCAAACTTGGCATCCGCAGGCACAGCAAAGTCATCAACCTGAAGTTGCCTCCCTCCAAGAGTTATGACACCTGGCTGGCCATGCCCCAAAAAGTGAATTCGCTCATAACCACAAGAAAAAGCCTCTTTGAGTAAACTTGAAAAATCTGCGCACAACTCGACACGCCAGAGATCTGTTCCGGTCTTAAGGCGATCCAGCAAAACATCAACATCTTCAAGAGTGGCATCAGCAATAACCAGCGCCCGCCCTTCTTGACTTTTGATGTCATCCTGAGCTTCCATACAAGGAGTGCGCATCAACAAATTAATGCTTTGCGAGGTAACACTTTGGGAAGCAACTACAGTTTCATTTTTCATAAATCACCTCACAGATATCTGTCATGATAAAAATACTGGCTTGCCTGAATCCATCGTAGAGAAACATAACATAAGAAGAACTCCTTCTTATCGCCAGAAAGATTACACCAACCAACTGCCATTAACATCACCAGTAACAATACCGATCAAATTCAGCTCCTGGTCCCTATCCAGCGTAATTGATACAGGATTGTCTGGCCAGATAACATTGGTTCTCGACATGGTTTCACTGCCGATGCTCTCAGGAACAAACAGCCACTCCCTGGCTGGCGCTGTACTGAGCTTGACCGCCATCTTCAGAATATTGAGAGCATCGGCAGCCTTGATCTGGCCATCCTTGTTCACATCAGCCGCCAGGTACTGATAGGGCGATACTGCACTTCCATCGGTGTTGGGGTTCAGACCTACAGCGATCTTCAACGCAGCAAGCGCATCAAGCACATTGACTGCGTTGCTTTCAGCACTGCCGGAGACTTTGACGCTGGTCAACGCGTATGTGCCATCAGCCATGTCAGGATGCTGATAAAGAGCATCCATGCCGGTGATCATGCGGTCCGAAGTGATACTGAACGGTGACACAGTGTCGTTGCCCAACTGACCCGCGCTCAATGAAAGCTCAAAATGCTGCGGATTGGCTGGAGCAGTGAGCATCAGGGTTCCAAGCTTGACTGGCCCGGCTGACAAGGGAGTTGTGCTCATTCCGCCGAGAATGAAATGCCCAGGTTTATCGGTATTACCCAGGAGTGTCCAGCCTGATGGCAAACCTGAAGCATCCTGCCATGTGGCGACGGATCCGTCTGAGAGAGAAAATTCCAGTTTCACGCTCTCGTTATTGCTCTTTAGGGAGGTCTCCCAGATCTCTATGGTTCGGCTTCCATCTGCGGATGCCTGTATATTTCTGAATTCAACAAGTTGTGTGCCAGCGTCGGCAGGAGCTGAAACAAGAGTGCTCGTGACACCTGTGATGGGAGCACCTGTTTTCCAGAAAAGCACTTCTCCTTTGAGATCGTTAACGACGTTTACCACCGTCAGGTCAAAGGTGTGGCTCGTTGAAGCGCTGGTGGTATCGGTGGCAATCACTTTCAGACTAATGGCACCCACATTCTCGTTGAGCGGCACACCGCTGAAGGTACGAGTAGCATTGTCAAAGCTCAGCCAGCCTGGCAGCAGGTTTCCGTTGCCAAGTGTTGCCGAGTAGCTCAGTGTGTCGCCAGCATCCTCATCGGTAAAAGCATCGGACGGAACCTGGAAAGAGAACGGCTGATCTTCGGTGGCTGACTGGTCGACCAGCGCAGTTTGAACGACCGGAGCGTTGTTGATGGGAATACCAGCCGCAAGGCTGAGGTCAACCAGTGGATTACCAGCAACATCACGCAGTGTGGCGCCATTCAGCAGCATGGCACTTCCAAGCGCTGTGCCGTCGGTGTTGCTCTCACCGTCTGCAATGATGTGGCGGAATGTCAGTGTGTCGGTGCCGCTGCCGGATTGATAGGTGGCTTCAATGGCACGCCCCCCGATAGTCATGGTGATCACTGGTGGAAGAGCGGCGATATCAACGAATAACGACTCAGAGAAACTGACAGAGAAGTCAAGGGAGTGACCTGCTGCATAGATACCGTCTGTTGACAAGGCCACTGCTGTAATGTCGGGCAGAACAGTGTCGGTCTGTGCAGCACTTGTTGCAACCTGAATGGTCAGATCTGCCTGCGCCGGAGCGGCCTCTTTGTTGGCTGCGTTATCGGTGGCGACGGTGTAGAAGGCGTAGGAGTGGCCCGGTTGACCGGCATACGTGGCTTCGGTGAGTGTGGTGTTCTCCAGCCAGGGGGTGTAAGTTCCGGCATTATCGGAAACATAAACGGTATAACCGGCAATGGCTGAGCCGACATCGCTGCCCGACCAGCGAATGAGGAATTGGGCAGAGTCGACGGTGGCGTTGGCCACGGCTTCGACATGGCTTTCGGGTGCCTGGGTATCGAGGGTATTGGAGATTGCCGGGGTGTCGATGGGCTCCTGGGTAGTGAAGATGATGGTCGCCTTTGCGTCAATCACCGTACCGGTTGGTGCGTCGGCATTGGCTTTGATTGTGTAGTTGGCATAGGCCTGGCCAACCATTCCATCAACATCGGGCGGGAGAAAACCGATGGTGGGATCTTCAGGGATTTCGCCAGTGTTGGGGTCAATGGTGGTAAAGCTCCAGTAGGCCTCATGTGTTGCCACATCCACGCCTGCCACAACATCAACCATGTAGCCTTTGGTTGAGCGCAGATCAAGGCGATTGATGTAGAACGAGGTGTTGTCAGAAACGTTAATGGAGATATCACCCCAGCCGAAGTCGCCCAATCGGAAGCTGCTCAAGTTCAGGTCGCTGTCGAGGGTCTGCGTGATCGTGACCTGCTGCGCTGGCGCGGTTGCGGTTGCCAAGTTTTCGTAGTGGATGGTGTAGGAGAGCGGGTTCTGGCTGCTGATCCAGTGTTCGTCACCGAAGCCTTGCGGGCCGACGATGTCGTTGGGGTCACGGGGAACAATGACAGGTATAGTTGCGGTTGGTCCATCTCCATCAGGGGTTGGTGGTGGCTGGGGAGGTGGTTGCGGTGGCTTGGTAATAAGTGTGATACCCATGCCTGGCAACCCACTTATTGTTTGACCTTCGGGATTTTCAGTCGCAGGAGTATCCGGCCCAATAATTTTAATAACCTTACCTCCGGGGATATATGCAAAGAGAGTTCGGGGTGTTGTTGTCTCTCGGTAAAAGATACCGTTGTCACTTTTGAAAAGTGGTTCCCCTTTTATGCGAGTTCCAATAGTAAGTTGATGAGTGCTGTCGTAGAAAATAATGCCTTTTCCATCGCTATCTTTAATGATATCGCCTGCACCAGCATAATAAGTATCGTTACCAAGACCACCATCAAGAATATCTATTCCATTACCACCTATAAGAGTATCATCACCATCTCCACCTAATAGCGTATCATTTCCGATTCCACCCTCCATTTTATCATTACCATTCCCGCCTTCCATCGAATCTTTACCATCACCGCCATCAATTTCATCATCACCGTCTCCGCCTAAAAGAGTATCGTCTCCTATTCCACCATCCATCGAATCATTACCGTCCCAACCTAATAGTTTGTTATCCTGATCGTTTCCCAATATTGAGTCATTCCCAGAACCTCCGTTTGCGTTTTCTATGAAGCCATATTCATTACCATCCGTTGCTGTGTACGTGTAGGCAATTGAAAAGTTTGGTTTATCTTTTGTTGTACCGATAGAACTAAACCCTCCGGGTCGAAGATCTATATAGCAGCCGTCTGTCTGTTGAGATGCGTCTATAGTGTCAATCCCACCGGCATCCCAAATTGCCAGCATTGGAGAGCCAAAATCATTATAGATATTATCCTTTGTTTCATAGCCGATATTAGGCCCATATAAATGCTGGATTGCTGCAATATCGTAAATCATTGGACTTCCAGGTTGCCAAATTGAATCATCGATAATGATAACAGGAGCATCACTAGCCGGTTTCTCCCCATACGCCATTATGGTGGATAATAAATTTTCACTGTGCGGTTCGCCTTTAGGGTGTTTTAATCCAAGAGCATGACCGAGTTCATGTACCAGTGTTAAAAATCCTTTACGATTCGGAAAAGGCAAGTTATTATATGGGCATAATGAATTTATCCAGATATCACCAGACATACTTGACACTTGAGTGTCAACCCAAGTGCGCCCAAATGTCCATTCTATGTACCCATCGGGCTGGATTGTCGCATCATCCTGTGCATTTGCAAAAGTTATTTGACCTATTGAATCATCTTGGTTTGCAACTTGTATTTTCTCTAAAAAAGAAATATTTGCAACCTTTTCCCATGAAGACAACGCATCTATTGTTGCATTTTTTTGTTCATAGAAAGAATCCGAATCAAACTTACAGAAAGTACTTATTTGCCTATTTACAATCCTTTGTAGTTCGACTAATTTATCAGCCGGAGTATTTATCGGCATATTTGCGATATCATTACTTATTTTTGTAGCAAATGTCTTTAAATATTCAGGCACACTATCTAAAAATGTATAAGTTATAATGATTTGACCACTGTTGTTATATTTAAGTGGCCATTTAAAACCGCTTGATAACTTCTGTATGACTTCTTCTATTGCTGGAGGAGGAGATTGTGCTATCGGACTATTTTGAGTAGCATTGCTCAATACTGCCGCCAGATTAATAGTGGGATCAACTATTCCTACAGTTGCAGGATTGTCTAAAGTAACTTCAGTTGAATGATCTATAGTTGATTCAAGAGCCCCTAAAGTACCGACACTGTCAATAAAGTTTCCTGCACTATCATACCGCAATTCACTAACATTCCCCGCACCATCCTCAACCTGCGCCACTTGCCCACGATCGTTATACCACAGATGGGTTGTAGCTCCGTTGGCATCAGTAACCTCCACCTCATTGGCACCAAGGTAATGATAGGTCGCTGTTGCCGGGCCATCGTTGAGACTTTCGGTGAACAAACGGCCCTGAGTGTCGTAGGTAAAATGTTTTACCGTGCCATCAGGTAACGTTATGGCACTTAATTGATGCTGGGCGTGGCCTGCTTCGGTAACATATTCATACAGCGTTGTTCCCTCTGCTGAGGTGATGCTTGTTTGGTATTCACCACTTTGATCATACGTAAAGGTTGTTGCTACCCCGTTTTGATCGGTGATTTGAGTCAGTCGCCCATAATCGTTATACGTAAAATTTTGTGACTCACCATTACTGAAGATGACTTGACTGAGCTGGTGATTGAGATAAATTGCCTGTTCACGGATACCGTTGGCTTCAAGTATGGTATCAAACGTTCCATCCAGATTGAATGATATTTGCTTTCCATCCTGCTGCTGGCAGGTAAAACCCTCTCCGTTTTTGGTTAACGTTGCTCCATCTGTTCCCTGATAACTTCCATCAACCAAGTGTGTAAAAGTCTGTTGATAGCCAGCAATGGAGACAAGCACGTCGCCATTTGCCTGAGAGGTTGCTGTTATATCCCAACGGAAGGTATGGTCGCGCCCAAAAACACCAATTTCATCGGAGCGGTATAAGGCACCATTATTGGTTGCTTGATTGTACTCCATGCTAAATAACCGGGTAACATCGTTCGTCCGCTCTTCCAGCATATCCAACTCTGTAGCATTTTGAGCAAGTGCGTTCTGGTAGTCAGTGGTTGTTGTGCCAATTTGTTGAATCAAGTTGGCCTTGATCTGCTCCCATGTAGCGTCATCAATGTTCTCGGGTTTGTTACTGTCAAAATAACTCGTCCAATCTATTGCTTTGTCCAGCGGCAAGCTGGAAACATTCAGATTAATCTTCCCTTCCCCGGAAAAATCTGGTTTAATATACAGTTCAAAGCTCCCTTTTGCTCCAGGCGACAGGATTCCTGCCGGGCCTTCATCGTTGATGCCGAGAAGCTGCAAACTGTTACTGCCAAACACGGTATCTCCAGGTAATTTCAAAAGTGCATTACCAGAAACAGTAAACAATGGCGCAGCAACGTCTGTGCCACCAAAATTCTGATAGTAAACTTGCACAATCCCGACTTGTCCAGGGCGCAATGCAGAAGGCGTCTCCATGCTATATTCGACATGACCGAGTTCGCTATCGTTGACGATAAATGCATCGTTCATGATCGCGATCCGCGTTCCCTCTTGAACCTTGACATCATATCCACCCGTTTCCAACCCACGCAGATCAAAGGTAGCCCAGATTTCAGTACTATCTTTCCAAAGCACCTGACTTGCTGTGTATTCAGCGCCATCGGAACCAATCAGAATTGCATCGGTATGGGTAGTCAATTTCACCCCAGATATGCTAACGGTAACCATGCCTTTATTGCTACCAGTCATTGTTCCCAGCTCAATGATAGATATTTCTGGTGTACTGGCTGTGATAGCATAAGTATCGTTTCCACCAGACGCGTTATACGCCATAACATAATAGCTGCCCTCCCGGGTGTTGGCAATAACAAGGTTTTGGTCTGGCGAATCAGCTCGATTATAGCGGTAATCAAAGTTTGAACGGCTTGGCATTTCGCCATAACTGACAAAGAGTTCGGTACGCCCTTCGGTGGCTGCACGATCAATATTGAGCTGTAACGTTTCTCCCTCAGCAACATCCACACGGTAATAGACAGCTCCTCCAGTCGCAAAAGATGCGGTATCAGGCGTATCAAGGGCAAGCACTTCAACATCTATATGGGTGGTATCGAGCGAAACAGTGAGGTTATTGACCTCGCTGCTTTCCGGAATCTGATTATAAATGTCGCTGCGCACAATCACGTAGTAATCGCCGCCAATGATGCCCGGCAAGGTGCCTGTCGCTGTCTGGGTATAACTGGCATTACCAGCAAGTGGACCGTTGATAGCCACCCTGCTGAAGAGTGCATCGCCCAAATCCCATACCGCATCAGTAGAGATGTA
>CAJAAV010000268.1 GCA_903937835.1 uncultured Chlorobiaceae bacterium
CATGGTCTCCCTGCTTGAGCACTACCAGACCCCTGAGGGCAACATCAGGGTACCTGAAGTATTGCAGCGCTATACCGGATTTGATGAGATCTGAAACCTGGGAGCGCCGAGTTGGAGTTCGGCGCTCCCAGGCCTCCCAAAATCATGGCTCAAGACGATCAAGGAAATTCCGCACCATGCCGCTGACCGTTGCTACATCAATAAGGAAGGCGTCATGCCCATAAGGCTCATCCAGGTAGAGAATGCTTGAATTCGGCATGAATCGGGCAAGCTCTTCCTGCTCCTCTTTCGGATAGAGAATATCGGAATTGATAGAGAGAATCTCCACCGGAAGCGTCATGGAGCGCAAAACCTCTTCATACTCTCCCCTGCCTCTTGAAATGTCGTGCAAGTCCATTGCTTTAGTGAGAGTGATATAGGTGTTGGCATCAAAGCGCTCAACCAGTTTTCGCCCCTGATGGTGCAGATAACTCTCGACCTTGAAGGTTTTTCCCTCCTGTTGATACTCGCGGCCAAAGCGCAACTGAAAGTTTTCAAAGCTCCGGTAAGTGCACATTGCCATCATCCTCGCTGCAGCAAGACCTTTTCCGGGAGGATGACCATCATCATACCAGCCATCGTTCCAGTCTCGATCGGCAAAAATTGCCTGTCGCTGCGCCTCGCTCTGCCCAATACACCATGAAGAATGACGCCCTGAAGCGCCCATCGGCATAAGCGCCTGAACAACGGCAGGATAAAGAAATCCCCACTCAAGCACCTGCATCCCGCCAAGAGAGGCTCCCACCACAAGCTTTACCCGCTCAATGCCCAGACCGGCAAGCAGAATGCGCTGCACATGCACCATATCCCTGATAGTGACCGAAGGAAAATCCGGCCCATAATGACTGCCAGTAAGGGGATTAACCGAAATCGGACCAGTGGTACCATAACAGCTCCCAAGCACATTCGTGCAGATAATAAAATCTCCGCTCTCATCGAATGCGCCTCCTCTGGAAAACATCCCTTCCCACCAGGCATCCGCATCCGCAGAACCTGTGAGAGCCTGACATATAAGAATCACATTATCTTTCCTTGAATTCAACGTGCCCCATGTTCTGTAGGCTACCCGCACCGAGGGAAGCACGCCGCCAAGCTCGGTAGTAAAGGGTTCTTTCGAATCGAAATAGTGTGTTTTTTCTGAAATGATCTCCGTATATGCTCTCATGCGCTTCATATCAGTTTAGCAAAAGCTTGTTCAAATCCTCCTTGGGTCGCGCTATCACTCCGGGAGTGCAAAAATAACCCTGATGGAAAGGGTTACAGGAAAATGTCTGAAGTGAGGTATGAACCTGCAGAAAGGCATACATACCATCATCATTCCCGGTCATTATTCCGGGATGGAATTGGCACCGATCATCGTGCAATGACGGTTGCCAAGGCTTCTCAGGGCCAGTCCCTCCACCTTTCTGGATGATAGCTTGAAATCTTGAAAAGAACATTTTGTCTGCCCAATCTACAACAGGGATTAGTATTTTACAAACAGCCTGAAGAAGCGAATGTACTTAAATGATTATTAATTCTTTCCCATGACCACAGCACGAGAACTGGCTTTGAATGTCCTGCAGTTACTTGAAACCGGACAACAGCGATCTGACCAGATTCTGCACAAGCTCTTGCAGCGCTCCACACTGAACCGCATTGACCGGGCGCTCTCCACAGGACTGGTCAACGGAGTTCTGCGTTACCGCCTTCAGATTGATTTTATTATCAGCCATTTTTATCACCACAATTTTGAAAAATCGGCATCTGTCCTGAAAAATATTCTTCGACTCGGAGTCTATCAGATTCTCTTCCTCAACAAGGTGCCCGACTGGGCTGCCGTCAACGAATGCGTAAAACTCGCCAGAAAATACAAGGGAGAACGTCTGTCGAAATTAGTCAACGGTGTGTTGAGAAAAATCACTCCCCAGAGCGTCACCCTTGACGTGTGGCTGAAGGATAAAAAAATTGAAGAGCAGCTCTCCATACAATACTCGCACCCACAATGGCTGGTTGAACGCTGGATTGATGCTTTCGGAAAGGATAAAACCGAGTCCATCCTCATCTATAATAACCAGTTTCCGCGTTTTGGATTCAGAATCAATCGGCTGAAAACTTCTCCGGAGCAGCTCTTTTCAGACCCTGCATTTGCCGACGAGCACGAAGAGTGCGGCATGGAAAACTTCTTTCTTTCAAAAGATTTTAACCGATTTGAACCTGCCGTGACCGATGGACGTCTCACGGTACAGAACCCGACTCAGGGACTGGCCTGCCTGTTGCTGAATCCGGCACCTGGAAGTGTCGTGATTGATTTGTGCTCAGCACCAGGAGGAAAAGCCACCTTCATGGCGGAGCTGATGCAGAACAGCGGCCACATTATCTCCGTTGACCGCTATGAAAAAAAACTTCTGCGAATGGAGGCTCATACTGCCGCTCTCGGTATTACCATCATCAAAACCATAGCAGCCGATGCCCGGAGCTTTGTGCCTGACCTTCGGCCCGGAGCTATTCTGCTTGACGCTCCCTGTTCGGGTACCGGGGTTCTTGGCCGACGCGCAGAACTGCGCTGGAAACTGAGCCCCGGGATGCTTCTGGAACTCCAGATACTGCAGGCAGAGCTCCTTGATCATGCGGCCGCACTGCTTGATAAAGATGGTGTTCTGGTCTATGCTACCTGCTCTCTTGAACCTGAAGAAAACAGCTTGCAGATTGAGACGTTTCTTCAGAGACACCCTGAGTTTATCGCTGATCCCGAAGGCGCCATACTCACTCTCCCGGGTGAGCGCCCAGGCTTTGACGGCGGGTTCTGCCAGCGACTTCAAAAGATTGCATGAACAGGCTGGACAACCACTACCAGAGAACTCTTGAGAGCTTCCTGAGCTACATGCATGTCGAGCGCAACTTTTCGGCAAACACCAGAGAGTCGTACAACAACGATCTCAGGCGCTACCTGCTCTTCATGCAGCAGAACTCAAGGCCGCTGGAGGCCATAACGACCTCTCATATTGAAGAGTTCATTACCGAGCTCTACTCCATCGGCCTCGAAGCGAGTTCAATGGCCCGAAACATTTCCGCGATCCGCTCATTCCATAAATTTCTGGTGAACGAACGAACGCTCAAAGCGAACCCGGCGGAAACACTCCATCAGCCTAAACAGGCCCGATACCTCCCGAACGTCCTGACGATTGATGAAACCATGCGACTGCTTGATGCGCCACAAGCTCTCATGCCTCCCGGTAAATATGTTCTGCGAGACAAGGCGATGCTTGAACTCCTGTATGCGACAGGGGTCAGAGTAAGTGAGCTCATCAATATTCAGCAGCAGAATCTCTATCTCGAAGCTGGTTTTATACGGATTTTCGGCAAGGGCTCAAAAGAGAGGCTTGTGCCCGTTGGCAACTCAGCCATTACGTGTGTCAAACGGTACCAGACCGAACTTCGAATGTCACTGGCAAAGCAGAACTCCGATGACTACCTTTTTCTTAATTCACGGGGAATAAAACTGACTCGCATGGCGCTCTTTGCCATGGTGCGAAAATATGCCGTCATGGCAGGAATAGAAAAAAGTATCAGCCCCCACACCTTCCGCCATACCTTTGCCACCCATCTTCTCGAAGGAGGGGCCGATCTCCGCGCAGTCCAGGAGATGCTCGGCCACAGCTCGATTGTCACCACCCAGATCTACACGCATATCGATCGCTCATTTATAAAGGAAGTACATAAAACCTTTCACCCCAGAGGATGAGAAAGCTTTATTTATAATATCCCTTCGTCTCAATAATGAGTCTTTTCTTGTCATGACTCTCCATTTCAATTTTAAAGGCCGAAAGGGTCATATTGACATCAATGAAGAAAAAGAGCAACGATAAACTCAGGCAGAGCATACTGAAAATAAAAATCCCCGACAACAGCAGCGGCAAATCAAGATTGACAAGTGCGCTGAGAAAAAGCATGATAATAAGCCAGCTCGCGCCAATACAGGTCATGCAAGCCAGGAGAATCGATGTACGGATATAGCGTGCCCGTTTCCAGAGAATGGCCACCTCCTGATTGATTCTCAGAATATAGGATTCCGGATAGGATTCCAGATCATCAAGAAGTGAGCGTGAACGATCAATAACACGACCAAGCCTGTTGGTCATGGTTAGAAACAGAAGACCCAGGCCCGATATGAGAATCATCGGGCCAATGGAAGTTTGAAG
The DNA here is from genome assembly GCA_903937835.1 of uncultured Chlorobiaceae bacterium. Classification (GTDB taxonomy): domain Bacteria; phylum Bacteroidota; class Chlorobiia; order Chlorobiales; family Chlorobiaceae; genus Chlorobium. Next base: position 4,221 of record CAJAAV010000268.1, read on the forward strand.
AATAGGGACAAGCTCCCTGAATGAAGTATTTATCATGATATTTTAGTTGGAGAGCTTACCCTTTACGTTTCTTTTTGTTGCCTGTAAAGAAAGAGGTCTCTTTTTCTGCCGGTTTATATGGCTTTTTAAAACTCTTTTTGGGAGCGTATGCAGATTCACGTTCCTGCTCTTCCATTTTGGTAAGCCTCAACTGACGACCGCAGACCCTCACCTTTCTCAGCTCATGAAACACATTGTCCGGCATCCCCTGAGGCAGTTCGACGGTACTGTAACTTTCGTTGATCGAAATATGCCCGACCGATTCTGGATCAAGCCCAACCTCGTTGAGAATCGCACCAAGAATATTGCCAGCCTTGACACCATGTTCACTTCCTACCTCAAGTCGATACCTCTCCTTGCCTTCTTCGCCATAAGCCTCACCCTTGCTTCGCCTTTTGACCGGTCCACGATCCCTGTCCGACCCGCGATCTCTCGCCGACCCCTCTCGTTCCTCATGAAACTTTGTTTTCTCAGGCTTGTTGGATAACAGAAGAGGCGTTTCACCCTGAACCATTGAGGCAAGAGCTGCCGCAGCTTCAAGCTCCGAAACATCATGCTCGTGACAGTACTGTTCAATGAGCTTGGTAAAAAAACCAAGATCTTCGGCGGCAATCCTGTCAGTGATGCGCTGGTTGAACTTTGCAATCCTCTTGTTGTTGATGACTTCTGTGGTTGGCAGCTCCATCAGCTCAATACGGCTGTGCGTTGCGCGTTCAATGGAGTAAAGCATGTTTTTCTCTCTCGGAGAGACAAACAGAATGGCATCGCCAGTACGTCCGGCACGACCGGTACGTCCAATACGGTGTACATAAGATTCGGTGTCAGAAGGAATATCGTAGTTGATCACATGGCTGATACGATCAACATCAAGTCCCCGCGCAGCAACATCGGTAGCAATAACAATACTCAATACTCCACTCTTCAGTTGCTCGACGGTACGTTCACGCTGACTCTGGGGCATATCTCCGTTGAGAGCGGCTGCACCATATCCTCTTGCCTGAAGCTTTTCAGCGAGTTCAATGGTCATGGTTTTGGTACGCACAAATATGAGCATCCCGTCAAACGGCTCAACTTCCAAAATTCTGGTCAGAATGTCGATCTTGTGGCTACCACCGACAATCCAGTACCGCTGCCGGGTGGTATCAACCGTCGCGGTTTTTGACTGTATGGTAACCTCAGCAGGATTCGTAAGATACTTTTGCGCAATCCGGCGAATCGGCGGAGGCATTGTCGCTGAAAAAAGGGCCACTTGCCTGCCTTTGGGTGTCTGATCAAGAATCCATTCAACATCATCAATAAATCCCATGCGAAGCATTTCATCGGCTTCGTCAAGCACCAGACATTTGAGGGTGTTGAGATTCAGTGTGCCTCGCCGTATATGATCCATGACACGACCGGGTGTTCCAACAATAACATGCACACCTCGTCTTAACATGCGAAGCTGTATGCCGTAATCCTGCCCACCATATATAGGCACAACATGAAAACCCTTGAGGTATTCGGCATAACGCTGAAATGCCTCGGCAACCTGTATGGCAAGCTCCCTTGTCGGGGCGAGCACAAGCGCCTGGGGTTCTGCTTGTTCAAGATTGATATTGGAGAGTATCGGCAGGGCAAAGGCTGCGGTTTTTCCTGTACCTGTCTGTGCCTGCCCAAGGACATCACGTCCTTCGAGAATCAGGGGAATTGTCTGGGCCTGAATCGGCGTTGGATTTTCGTAACCAACCTTCTCAAGCGCCCTCATTAAGGGTTCGGCAAGCTGAAGGGCGTGAAAATCCGTCGGCAATAACTGCTGTTCTTTCATTGTTGTATTCCTTTCCATATCATTGATAAAAAAGGCCTCGTACGAGGCCGCGAGTGGCAGCAATGCAGGAAAGAAAAAAATGAAGAAGAGTTCTCATCAACCGAAAACATCGGGGCAGCCCAAAACAAAACCAGGCACCATCGAATCGTCACAAACGCTAATAATTTACACTCAGTAGTCCCATAAATTTTTTGCGTCCTTTCTTAGCATATTCACCACGCATTATAAACTTCAGGATGATACCATTTTTTTATGTAAAAGACGAATTTATTTTTTCCTGAAAAACTCCTTTTGACTATGCCACCTCTGCCGCCGTTACCACAAGAAAAAAGGGGGGATGAGGTCTTGCTTTTGCTACCAACACGCCGCCCCGCCGGGGATCGACAACAATGAGCATTTTCTTAAATCCCGTAGGGATGACATAACGGTAGAAACCAGCATAACCCGGCCCCCTCTTTTCTTTATTATTAAATATTCAAGAATTGATGACGTACTATTTACAGGCCCATCCAGAGTCTGTATCTTACAGAACTGAATGCACTTATTGAATTTTTAGCAGTAAACCATTTGAACGGCATGACTCATTCATTATTCATTCAGCTTTTTTGTTACCTTCAAAGTCATCAGAACATTTATGAGCGAAAGAAAATGTCGTTATGAACAGTCCTGCTTTATTAGCCTATAACATACTTTTCCCCTTTTTTCTTGGAATTGCAAGACTCTTCAGCCCTCTGCACCCAAAGCTCAAAACTTTTTTCAGGGTACGAAAAGGAGTGTTCGAAGAGCTGAAACAAATAATTGACAAACTCCCCTCCGCCACCTTCACCTTGTGGGTCCATGCGGCCTCAGTCGGCGAATTTGAGCAGGCACGTCCGATCATTGCTGCTTTGAAAGCAAGGCACCCGGAGCTCACTCTTTTTGTCTCATTCCTCTCCGATTCCGGCTATAACGCCCGAAAAAACTTCCCTGACGCTTCTGCGGTCTTCTATCTGCCTGCAGACACTCGCGCCAACGCAAAAAAGCTGGTTGCACTGATCAAGCCGGATGTGCTTCTTCTCATGCGCTACGATTTCTGGCCAAACCATATCATGGAAGCAAAAAAGCAAGGGACAAAGTTAATCCTCGCCGCAGCGGTACTCCAGAAGAACGCCCAGTACTTCAACCCGGTGCTGAAAAGCTTTTACAAAACAATTTTTCACCTGTTCGATCACCTCTATACGGTATCAGCAAAGGATACCATGGCGTTCAGGGAGATATTCAATTGCCAACAGGCAGAAACCGCTGGCGACCCAAGGTTTGACCAGGTCTTTCTGCGCAGCCGGAACTGTGCGAAGGTTGATCATCTCAAACCTCTCTTTAAAAACCGCACGGTATTGGTTGCTGGAAGTGTGTGGGATCGTGATGAGATGCTGCTGCTTCCCGCTTGGCAGGGGCTTGAGAAACGGCCGTCGCTGATACTGGTGCCGCATGAAGTCAACTCAGAAAACATGGCACGCCTTTACCGGGAGCTTGAGAACCGATCTTTGGCCTATACACCGGTATCAAGCCTGGGTGAATCATTCGATCCTGAGCGGGAGATTCTGGTCATCGATCAGACTGGCTATCTTGTTGAACTCTATTCACTGGCGTCGATGGCTTATGTAGGAGGAGGGTTCGGGGTTAATGTGCATAACACGCTGGAACCTGCCGTTTATAGTATTCCAGTACTGTTCGGCCCTAACTGTCACAACTCACGCGAAGCAGAAGAGCTTGTGGTCGCAGGGGGCGCTGCAATCATTCATGATGTGAGGGAACTTACTGCTGCCCTGAAAACCCTGACGGCCGATACCTCTCAAAGGGAAACGAGTGGAAAGGCTGCGGGCAAATTCGTTCAGGAGAGGATTGGCGCAACGACTCTCATCGCAGAATGTATAGAGCGTTACTATCCTGATTTTCGGAAGGTGCCGAGCTGGGGCCCGGCGTTGCCGGGTACAGACAATAATTGATGCCCGATTGAAATCATTGCTTATCCGATCCTGGACTCTCCTTTTGCGGCAAAATCTTTGTCGGCGGTGGCGTACGCTTACGATACTTCTTTTCCCAACTCTGTATTGAAAGAGCCTGAAACGTTCGCCGACCTGTTTTTATCCCGGTAATTTTCAGATACTTCCCCGGGGCAATCTGTGTTTTTGGCCGCACCTCGGCTTTATTGATGTCAACACGCCAGATGCCCATGTTAAAGTCCCTTAACACAATCTGATGCTGTACGTTATCTATTTTAATGACTTTGCCGCCAAGCAATCCTTTTTGTGAATTGCTCCAGCGTTGCTCATTGGCATTGATCAGGTTATTGTAAACATGAACATTTTCTATAAGGTAGCGGTGGATATACCCGCCAACATCAACAGTGTTCAGGCAAAGACTGAGGAAAAGGCTTGCACTGAGGGATGCTGCAATAACCTTTGGCGCTGAATAACGATACCCTTTTTTGGTGTGCCGAAATCCGAAAAATGCAACCAAAGTAAAGAGCGCAAGAGCAGCCAGCCAAACATAGGGTATGCTGGAGATGATATCCTCAACAAGCGGACGCTCAGTAAAAAAACGGTGTATATAATCGTGATCTGCAATGAAATCGTTATCAATAAAAACATAAATGGCCGTTGCCATTGCCAGGCCACCCGTTACAACCGAAATTGCGGCAAGCAGCCAAAAACTAAGTCGTTTGACAAGAAAGCGCCAACGCGGAATCAGCTCAACATGTCTTTTCTCAATTTCATCAAGTATAAATTTTGATCTGTCCTTCTGCATGAGGCATTACTGCTTACTCTTTTCTAAATAAAACTTTACTTTTTTCTTTGCGCGATTAATCAGCGTCGCGACCGTCCCTTGAGGGATCTGTAAAATATCTGATATCTCTTCATAGCTTTTTTCTTCAAAATATTTCAGGACAATGACCTCACGGTACTTTGTTTCAAGCCTGTCAACAGCCGCCTGAATTTCCGCTGCTGTATGCAGGGGGCCTTCCAGCTCGGTTAAGCTGGCCTCATCAGTTATATTTTCAAAAAGAAAATTACCATCCCCCTGTACTAATACGCTTGGACGACTCTTTTCCTTTCGGAAATAACTGACGATTTCATTATGCGCTATTCGGTAAATCCATGATGAAAACTGGAGCGAGATATCGTAATCATTGAGATGAACAAACGTTTTGATAAATATTTCCTGGAGGAGATCCTCCGCTGCGGATAAATCCTTGCATCCCAAACGAACGATATATCTCAAAAGAGGCGCCTCATAACGATGAACGATTGCGGCAAATGCCTCTTTATTTTCAATGGCCCTGACAACCAGCTCCTGATCGCTGTCATGCTGCTGTTCTCGATGTATGGAAGTTCGGGCCATATCGTGTGAAAACTCGTGAAACTTTCGGCTATATCCTCATAGGCAACTCCTGGTCCCGGCATATTCATGTGCTCTCCGGGCTTCTCTGGCTTTAATATATAACCTCAAGGGAGGATCATCAAAATCCTTACCCCAAAACTTCTTTTCTGCTCCTTATTGAGCATATTGGCAAGCTGGTGAAAAGACCGGGCAAAATTTGTCATTAACTGAATACATATAGACTATAACTAACACTGACGAGCCCTTTCATCAGAATGTCGGCTCGTACAAATGAGCTGAGTCTGAGGATCTGTACTATTTTTCCTGCCGTTCATACGCTTCCATCAGCACTCTTTTCTCATGATTATGTATATTGATGGTACTTGTTTCAATGACATCTAAACTGCACACCACCATGGTAGCCAGAATTCAAAATCTTTACCTGTTTCTTGCTGGTTTGCTTGCTGTCGCGAGCATATTTTTCCCTTTCTGGAGTTTCAGCGCTGGCCATCTCTTTCTCATCTCCGATTTTTGTGCATCCGACTTTGCTGAAATACAGTATTCTCTTGCAAGCTCTGCAGGAGGAATCTTTTCGATCATGACCGCCATCTTCTCAATTGCGGCCATTTTTCTCTATAAAAACCGTACGTTGCAGAGCAAGTTCATTCTGCTGGCCATACTTCTTTTCGTTGCCGACCTTTTCTCCGGCCTTACTGCGGCTCACCTGATGAACCAGCATTTCGAAAGCATTCACGCTCTCATAACGCACCGGCCCGAAGCGGGGTTTTACATTATCCTTCCGGAACCCGTCCTGCTCATGCTGGCCCTGAAAGGGGTTAAAACGGATGACAAAATTGCCAATGCATACAAAAGGCTCTGAAGATGCGCATTGTCTGGTCAATCGGTGACCCTCACGGCATCGGGCCGGAAATCATCCTGAAAAGTTTTCTGAAGCTTGAGCGCTCCGGTCATTCGTTTCTGGTGGCCGGGTCGTATGCCGTTATGGATTATTACAGAAAAGCGCTGGATCTGCCGGTAACACTGGAACTGATCGAGAGCGTCGCTGCGATGGCTCCGGCACGTCAGGGAGTTCTGCCTGTTTTCAGTGTCGCTGAACCGGAAAGCATCACGCCCGGCACGATATCGGCTGAGGCCGGTCAACTCGTGGTGAACTCAATCAATGCCGCCGCTGAGCTTTGCCGGGATGGCCTGTGTGACGCACTGGTCACCGCGCCGATCAACAAGGAAGCCATTGCAAGAGCGGGCTGTGCTGATACCGGCCATACGGGGTTTCTCGGCAGGCTTTTCGGGATAGCCTCTCCGACCATGATGTTTTTTGATCCCGTTTCGGAACTCAGGGTCGCCCTTGCCACCATCCACGAACCTCTCGAAAAGGTCTCAGGGCTGATCCGATCGATGAACCTTGATGCCTTTCTCGCATCCCTCACCAAGTCACTGAACACCGATTTTGCCATTGCCTCACCCCGCATTGCGGTGCTCGGGCTCAACCCCCACGCTTCCGACGGCGGGATCATGGGTTGTGAAGAAGAGGAGATTATCCGTCCCTGCATCGAAAGAGCCTCATCCCGGTTCAAAGTGGAGGGCCCTTTTCCTGCCGACGGCTTTTTCGGCTCAAAAATGTACCGCAATTACGATATTGTGGTGGCAATGTATCACGATCAGGGGCTGCTGCCCTTCAAGGTGCTCGCCTTCGACACCGGGGTAAACGTCACCCTCGGTCTGCCGATTGTACGAACCTCGCCTGATCACGGTACCGGTTTCGATATTGCAGGGAAAGGAGTTGCCTCCGAAAGAAGTTGTTATGAAGCGACGCTGCTTGCCATAACCATCGCCCGGAACAGAAAAAAACAAACAGAACAACCACTATGATCTCCTTCAGTAACGTTGACCTCGAACTTGATAAAAAACCGATATTCACCAATCTGAACCTTACCATTCAGCCGGGCGAGCTTGTCTATATTGTCGGAAAAAGCGGCACGGGCAAATCAACACTGCTCAAGTCGCTCTACATGGATATTCGTCTGAAAAAGGGGGAGATACGAATTGCCGGCTACAGCTCCCGCACCATCAAAAAGCGGCAGATCCCGCTTCTGCGCAGGAAGCTTGGTATTGTTTTTCAGGATTTCCGCCTGCTTGAAGACCGTAACGTCTATGATAATCTGGCGTTTGTGCTGAAGGTGACTGGCACGAAGGAGAAACTCGCCAAGGAGCTGGTAATGCACGCCCTTGAAAGCGTTGGGCTGGAACATGCCGCAAAAGTGATGCCCCTGCACCTTTCAGGAGGAGAGCAGCAGAGAATATCCATCGCCCGTGCGCTGGTGCGCGAGCCGCTCGTCATCCTCGCCGACGAACCAACCGGCAACCTTGACCCCGATACGTCACTGGAAATTCTTGATTATCTGAAGCGAATCAACAAGAAGGGCATCATCGTGGTGATTGGAACCCACGACTACGAGCTGGTGCGCCACTCCCCTTTCAGGACTTTGCAGATCAGCGGCCTGAACCTTGTAGAGAGCACCATGGAGCAGTCGGCAACAGGGTTTCGACCGGCTGCTTCGCTTTAGGAACACCCCGTGGTCATGCCGCAATCATCGCACACTTTGCAGGTGCCATTTTGCTTGACGCGCATGGAACCGCAGTTTTCGCACTGCTCTCCGGTGTAGCCCTGCACTTTTGCCTGATATACCTGGCTTTGGCGTGTTGCCGTGCGTGCAGGCAGCTCAACATGCACGGCCAGTGAGGGTTCAACGACTGGAGCGTGACCGTTCTCTCCATTGCTTTCCAGCAACTCGTCAACTGCCTTCACGTGTACAAAATCCTTGCGGCCGAGGTAGTCGAAGCCGATAGAACGGAAGACGTAGTCAAGGATGGAGGTTGAATTTTTGATGGCATTATGGCCCTGCACTGCACCGGCTGGTTCAAACCGGGTAAAGGTGAAGCTGTCAACCAGCTCTTCAAGCGGCATGCCGTATTGCAGCGCCTTGGAGGCAAGCACGGCAAAACAGTTCAGAAGCCCCTTGAATGATGCGCCCTCCTTGTACATGTCGATAAACACCTCGCCAAGAGAACCATCCTCATACTCCCCTGTTCTGAGAAAAACCTTGTGGCCGCCAACATAGGCTTCGCGGATATAGCCCTTTCTCCGCTTGGGCAGCATCCTGCGCTCGGAACGATGATAGACCTTCTCGACAATCCGCTCCTGAACCTCTTTCGGCCCTTTGGTCTCATCAAGGTTCTCTTCTGTTCCAAGCATGACAACCTCATCAAGATCCTGATAGCTTGAAATATTAAGGGGCTGGGAAAGTTTTGAGCCGTCACGGTAGATGGCGACAGCCTTGACCATAAGCAGCCATGCCAACTGGTACACCTCGCCAATTTCAGCGGTTGTGGCGGTGCCGGGCATATTGACCGTTTTGGAAATTGCACCGGAAATAAAGGGCTGTACCGCCGACATCATGTGAACATGCGCATTATGCCTGATGTAGCGGAGCCCTTTTCTGCCGCACTTGCTGGCACAGTCAAAAACCGGCAGATGTTCAGGCTTCAAGTAAGGAGCACCCTCAATCGTCATGGTACCACAAACGTAGTCATTGGCGGCTTCGGCATCCGCTGCCGTAGCGCCAAGAGCCAGAAGCATGTCAAAATCAGGATCGTCGAGCTGCTCTTTGGTAAAACCAAGTGCGGTGCAGAAATCCTCTCCCAAAATCCACTTGTTGAAGGCAAAGCGAATATCAAAAACCGTTGCAAGCTGCGACTCCACCACGTCAATCTTCTCATCGGTAAAACCACGGCTCTTCAGCCACGGACGATTGATTGAGGGAGAACCGGCAAGCGTGCCATGACCCTTGCAGTAGTGTTCGATAGCATCAATCTGTACACTGGTATAACCAAGCCGTTCAAGGGCTTTATGCACCGACTGGTTGACAATTTTGAAATAGCCGCCACCGGCAAGCTTCTTGAATTTGACGATCGCAAACTCCGGCTCAATTCCGGTGGTATCGCAATCCATCACCAGCCCGATGGTGCCGGTTGGCGCTATAACGCTCACCTGGGCATTTCGGAAGCCATACTTCTCACCCTTCTGTAACGCTTTATCCCACACCTTTCCTGCCGCCTCAAAAAGTTCTTTGGGGCAGTACTCCGAATCAATGCCGCGCGGCTTGATCGTCAACCCTTCATACTCCTCTTCCGAGAGGTTCCGTGCCGCCCTGCGATGGTTGCGGATGACGCGAAGCATCTCATTTGCATTTGCCGAATAACCGCTGAACGTGCCAAGATCGTGGGCCATATCAGCCGAGGTGACGTAAGCCTGACCAGTCATCAGGGCGGAAATTGCACCCGCAAGGGCAAGCGCCTTCGGTGAATCGTAAGGAATCCCGAGCACCATCAGCACGGTACCGAGATTGGCAAAACCGAGACCAAGTGTTCTGAACTCATAGCTCAGACGGGCAATATCCCTTGAAGGAAAATGGGCCATCAGCACCGAAATTTCCAGCACCACCGTCCATAATGCCGAGGCGTGCTGCAGCTCCTTCACCTTCATGGTACCCGATGCTTCATCAACAAAATGGATCAGGTTCAGGCTGGCAAGGTTGCAGGCCGTATCGTCAAGAAACATGTACTCCGAACAGGGGTTGCTCGCATTGATGCGGCCGCTCTTCGGGCAGGTGTGCCATTCGTTGATGGTGGTATCGAACTGCAAACCGGGATCGGCACACTTCCATGCGCTGAGAAGAATTTTTTCCCACAAGTCACGCGCCTTGACAACTTTTGCGGTCTTGCCTGTTGTGCGCTGGCGAAGGTGCCAGACATCATCATTTTCAACCGCCTTCATGAACTCGTTGGTCACCCGCACCGTATTGTTGGAGTTCTGCCCGCCAACCGTCGAATAGGCTTCCGATTCGTAATTGGAGTTGTACTCTTCAAAATCAAGAGAGGTATACCCCTGCTCAACGAGCGCAAGCACGCGAATGATGTAGCTCATCGGCACGGCACGGCTCAGCGCATTCTGAATCAACTGATTCAATCGCGGGTTGGTCGTGCGGTCAACACCATTGGCAAGCGCCTCTTCAACAATCGCCTGGAGAAAACGGGAGCAGATTCTCGAACCGGCCACCAGTGAGGCAACCTTGTCCTCCTCCTTCGCCTTCCATTCAATAAATTTCTCGACATCAGGATGATCAATATCAACAATCACCATCTTGGCCGCACGGCGTGTGGTGCCGCCCGACTTTATGGCTCCTGCCGCTGAATCAAAAATTTTCAGAAAGCTCATCAGCCCGGAAGAGCTTCCCCCGCCGCTCAGCTTTTCCCCGCCCGAACGAAGGTTCGAGTAGTTGGTGCCGGAGCCGCTGCCGAACTTGAAGACCCTCGCCTCACGCATGGCCAGATCAAAAATCCCGCCATCATTGACCAAGTCATCACTGACCGACTGGATAAAACAGGCGTGGGCCTGTGGGCGGGAGTAGGCATCCTCCGACTCCTTCACCTCGCCACTCGCGGGATCAACATAATAATGGCCCTGGGCTGGCCCGGTTGTTCCATAAGCAAAATTAAGCCCGGTATTGAACCACTGCGGTGAATTTGGGGCGCCCATCTGCCCCAGAATCATAAAGGCAACCTCATCATAAAAGGCCTGGGCGTCATCGGGCGTATCAAAATAACCGTTCTTTTCGCCCCACTCCTTCCAGCAGCCAACCATGCGATGCACCACCTGTTTGATCGAATGCTCGCTGCCCGTCACCGGCTTGCCCTCGCTGTCGGTGATCACGTCCCCTTCCGCATCACGCAGGGGAATGCCTGTTTTACGGAAATATTTCTGTGCCAGAATATCGGCAGCAACCTGCGACCACTGCTGCGGCACCTCAACATTGTTCATTTCGAAAACCTTTGACCCATCGGGGTTGCGGAGGACAGAAGTCCTTGTCGTGTATTCGAACCGGTCATAGACATTTTGGCCAGGGATGGTGAACAGACGAGATATTTTCATGAGGTCTCAGGAGTAGAAATTTGATGGACTGAAGTATAGAATGCTTTATAATAATCAGTTAAAAGTAACGAGGATACAAAAAAAGGCCGTAACAAACCTTGATGTTCCAGATGTTTAGCAATATAACATTTCTCAAAAAAGTTGGGTATAGCTCTCTCTGAAAGGTATAAAAAAGCAAGTTTTGTTAAGAAAAGAGGGCGGCGGGTTATGCTGGTTTCTACCGATATGCCGTCCCTCCGGGGCTTGAGTTCAAGATAGGACGTGGTCTCCCTCTTATTATTTAACGCCTGCGGCATTCAGGAAAATGCTCAATGTTTTCAAGCCCCGGAGGCGCTTAAACAGCCTCTTCGCTGATTCTGCTCAAGAGGTGTGATCGGGTTTGTGGTGCAAACAACCTTAGTTGCAGAGGGGTTACATGCTGGACCAATCGTTCACGTGGGATGTCAGCCAAAGAGTGTGCACAATGCAGTGAGTTGGCACGAAGTTCTTTTTGCTAAATATTTCTACAAATCACTTTCTTCAATTCCTGCAACTTTCATAAAATGACGAAGCAGACCGATTTTTAAATCTTCATTTCCATGAATCGGAATCGATAGTCTGGCTGGATTTTCATGCTTCATGTAAACATGGTGACTGCCGCTTATCCGTACCAAACGCCAGCCTTTCTTTTCAAGAAGCCTCGCAAAGTGTTTTCCTGAAATAGATTTCACAGCACAAGTTCTAATACTTTGTCATTTTCTGAAATATCTATGGTTTCCAAATCCACAGAAAGGCAGGCATCCACAGCATCGTGCAGATTTGCCAGAAGCTCCTCCATCGTTTCACCTTGAGTGGCACAACCCTGAATTGCAGGTACTTCAGCCCAAAAGCCGCCCTCTTCTGCTGGGTGTACAATAATTTTTAATTTCATATCAAACTTTTAGATGAGGCAAATCGCCCGTTTTTGAATTCGACCGCCAATATTTCAGAAAAGTAAAAAACCTGTGCAATTTCTGTTCTGCGACACATAACTACGACGAGCCTTCGTTGTACTGTTTTAATCCATCAAAACTTTGAGCGAACAATGCGCTCACAAGGTTTAAAACTCATTCTGTGATTTCAAATTGATCCCCGAACAACCTATCCCATCACAGCCACACCGCCAACGATCAAGTGTAACCAATTGCATATCCATGGAATCCCCTCTTTTGTGTAAAAGATCAACATTCATTGTTCACATTACGTCACTCAGAATAACGACATTATTACTCTCTATTGTACCAATTAAACCCATCAACACCAAGTGCGGTTCCCAATTGAGACGGATGGCGTTGTCGCAACATTTGTTGTTTTTAATTTCGACGGTCATGGCCGTGGGTGAGACTCCGATTTGGTTTTGGCGAGTACAAAAGATCAATATACAAAATTATTACACTGCCTCAGGTATTTTATCGCTTCGGCTTTATTGCTGAAAAGAGTTACTTTCAAAAACATCTTTCCGCAATGTTTTTTTGCGTTACATGAGTTATGAGTGTACTGAAATCGTCGTCACATGAAAATTCTTGAATATACAGGTCTTGATACCTCCAGCGTCAAAGCAGGCTATCGCAAAGTAAAGGAAGCGCTTGCCCGTGACGATTTTCGTGCAGCCCAGGTCAAGAAACTGGTCAATCTCACCCATGGCAAGTTTTACAGGGCGAAGCTTGATGCGTCGAACCGGTTGCTTTTTACCCTGGTGCGTCATGGCGATGAGGTCTGTGCCCTGATGCTTGAGGTTATTACCAGCCATAATTATGATAAATCCCGTTTTTTGCGGGGGGCAGAGATTGATGACTCAAAAATTCCTGATATTGATGCCACTGAGGCTATAAAGGAGGCAGTGCCTTTACGCTACCTCCATCCCGAGCATACCGCAATTCATCTCCTCGATAAACCCATCTCCTTTGATGATGCACAGGAATCAGTGTACCGTCAGAAACCTCCACTGATTATTGTTGGCAGCGCTGGCAGTGGAAAAACCGCTCTGATGCTTGAGAAGCTGAAAGATGCCGAAGGCGAGGTGCTCTATGTGACCCACTCGGTCTATCTTGCCCAGAACGCCCGCAACATCTACTATGCCAATGGGTTTGAGCACTCCGGACAGGAGGCACAGTTTCTTTCGTACCTTGAATTTATTGAGTCTCTTCGGGTTCCTTCTGGCAGGGAGGCAACGTGGCGCGATTTTTCAGCCTGGTTTTTCAGACTGCAAAACTCCTTTAAAGGGATTGATGCTCATCAGGCATTTGAGGAGATTCGTGGTGTCATTACGGCCGGTGAAGGAGCTGCGCTGAACCGCGACGACTATCGACTTCTTGGAATTCGCCAATCTATTTTTCCTGAAAATGAGCGCGACAAACTGTACGATCTCTTCGAAAAATATCGACAGTGGCTTGCTGACGAGGGGCTGTTCGACCTGAATCTGGTAGCCCATGCCTGGGTTGCTACTCCCCGATACGATTTTATTGTGATTGATGAGGTGCAGGATTTGACGATAGCGCAGCTCTCACTGGTGCTGAAGATGCTGAAAAAACGAGGACACTTCATTCTTTGTGGCGATTCCAACCAGATTGTGCATCCCAACTTTTTCGCCTGGAGTCAGGTCAAAACGCTCTTCTGGAATGATCCGAAACTGGCTGGCCAGCAGCAGTTGAGTGTGCTCACGGCCAATTTTCGGAATGGAACTGAAGCGACCAGGATTTCCAATCAACTGCTCAAAATAAAGCATCAGCGTTTTGGTTCTATTGACAGGGAGAGCAACTTTCTGGTTCAGGCTGTGGGGGGAGAACCGGGGCAGGTGGTACTGATGGCCGACAAGGATGAGGCCAAGCGTGATCTCGATAAAAAAACGAAACAATCAACCCGTTTTGCGGTACTGGTGATGCGTGAAGAGGATAAACTGGAGGCGCGAAAACATTTTGCAACACCTCTCTTGTTCTCTATTCATGAAGCCAAAGGGCTTGAGTATGACAATATCGTCCTTTTCAGGTTTGTTTCGGGCTATCGGGCAGAGTTTAATGAAATTGTTGACGGAGTCTCCAGCGCGGAGCTCTCTGTTGAAACACTTGAGTATCGAAGGGCAAAAGACAAAGGCGACAAATCGCTTGAGGTCTATAAATTTTTTGTCAATGCGATGTATGTCGCCTTGACGAGAGCGATCAAGAACATCTACATCATTGAATCTGATATCGGTCATCGGTTGTTTACCCTCCTCGATTTGGCAAACGCTGGCAAGGTGAGTGTTGATGCATCAGAATCCTCACTTGAAGAGTGGCAGAAAGAGGCCAGAAAGCTGGAGCTTCAGGGCAAACAGGAGCAGGCCGAGGCGATTCGACGCAATATTCTGAAGGAGGTTCCGCCGCCATGGCCGATATTTGACGAATCTCGTCTGCGAGAGCTTCTTGTCAAGGTTTTCCGCGACAAGGTGCCCGGGAGCAAGGCCAAGCAGCAACTGTATGAGTATGCTGCCTGCCATGAAGAGCCTGTGTTAGCGGCAAGGCTTTCTGAGGATGCGCAATTTGATGCCCGTGGCGCTTTTGAAGATCATAAGGATACCATCGGGCGAAAAAGTTATGTCCCCTATTTCAGCTTGCAGACAAAAGGTATACTGAAGCAATGTGAGCAATATGGTATTGATCATCGGTTGCCGATGAATCAGACTCCGCTTATGGCCGCCGCTGCTGCGGGGAATGTGCCATTGACGGAGGCCTTGCTTGAACGCGGCGCAGACCGGGGGAAAACCGATCAGTATGGGTACAATGCCCTCCACTGGGCCATGCGCAAGGCCTTTCGCCATCCTGAATATGCCCGCAGAAACTTTGGTACGCTCTATGAACTGCTTGCTCCTGCCAGTGTTGATGTCAGCACCGGGGAGCGAATGGTGCGCCTTGATCGCCACCTCTCTGAATACTTTCTTTTTCAGACGCTTTGGGTGATCTTCAAATCACGTTTTTTCAGAGAGTTCCGTCCTCACTATGGAGCTTTTGACACTCGGGCCATTCTGGATGTCTGGGCCAATATACCTGCCAACGTTGTTACTCCGGAGCGCAACAGGCGTCAGTACCTCTCGTCGGTTCTTGCAAGGAATGAGGTGTCGCGCGATTATGCCTATAACCGGTCATTATTTCAGCGCCTTACCCAAGGGTGGTATCAGTTCAATCCAGCGCTTCTGGTGCGCTCTTCCGATCCCGACAACAAGCAGGGGTGGATTTCCGTTTTTCGGGCTTTGAATCTTCCACTGATTCATGAGTTTGCTTATGAGGCTTCGTTCCCCCGGCTTGAGCAATGCTTTTTGAATGCGGGAATGAGAACGCCAGCGCCCTCTGTCAGTGGTGAACAGGGAGTTATTCGCATGGAGGAGCTTGAAAAGATGCGTGAACGATCTCGAGAGCTTTATCGTCTGCAGCGAGAACAGGAAGAGAAGAGAAACAGAGCGGCCATTGAGACTTATCGTAAGGCACTGGAACAAAAAAAGCTACTTGCTCTTGAAAAGCAGGCAAGAAGAGCAGGGAAGCAAATTTCAAAGCTTGAAAAACAGGAACAACTGATTAGCCAGCAGTACAACATAGAGTTTTAGACCCTTTTTGCTGTAACGTCTTCCGGTATATTGCGAAGCGTTTCAACAAGAAACTCCCGGAATTTTCCGACCGAGAGGATGTTCACCTTTTCATCAGGCGAATGGGGATATCGAATAGTCGGTCCAAAAGAGATCATGTCAAGTCCGGGATAGGTGCCGCCTAAAATCCCGCATTCCAGACCGGCATGAATAGCCGTTATCTCGGGAACTTTGCCAAACTGCCTGGTATAGAGCGCCTGCATGGTCTTCAGGATCGGGGAATTGTAATTCGGTTTCCATCCCGGATAAGCTCCATCGAAGACCGAAGCTGCGCCGGCAAGGTCAAAAATACTTTTAATCATGATCTCAAGATCATCGCGGGCAGAGTCAACCGAACTTCTCAGCAAACACTCTATGGTAATGACTCCATGTCCGGATTTGACCAGAGCAAGATTATTGGATGTTTCAACCAAACCATCCATTTCATTGCTCATGCGCATCACCCCATTCGGACAAGCATAGATCGCATTCAGAACCTTTAGAAAAATATTCTGTTCGATAACGCTCTCGGGAAGCTCGGCAGCAACCACTTCGATCCTGAGGGATGGCTCAACTCCCGACAGTTCATTTTTTATCTTCTCCGTCAAAATCGTAAGGCTGTTGAGGAACTCCTCCACCCTTGCAACAGGAATGGCTACATGTGCAAATGATTCCCGGGGAATCGCGTTGCGGAGACTTCCCCCGTCAATGGAGGCAAGCTGAAGTCCGTACTGATTTCCATGATACAGTATCCGGTTCATGATTTTGTTGGCATTGCCACGTCCTAAATGAATATCAACTCCGCTGTGGCCGCCCTTCAATCCAGTCACCCTGATTCTGAAACCCCGGCACTCCGTTGATAACGGTTGTTCGTTGTAACGAAAGGTCATCTTAGCGTTGGTGCCACCAGCACAACCAATAACAAGTGAGCCTTCGTCTTCCGAATCCATGTTGATCAGAATATTCCCCTTGAGCATACCGGGTTTCAGACCGGTAGCACCAGTCATTCCAGCCTCCTCATTGCCGGTAAAGAGCGCCTCAAGCGGTCCATGCTGAATCTCCCCTGATTCAAGCACCGCCATGGCCGCAGCAACGCCCATGCCATTATCGGCGCCAAGGGTGGTGCCGTTCGCCCTCACCCACTCGCCATCAAGAACCGTTTCAATCGGATCTTTTTCAAAATCATGCCGCTTGTCGCTGTTCTTCTGCGGCACCATATCGAGATGCCCTTGCAGAATCACCCCCTGACGATTCTCCATGCCGGAGGTGGCAGGCTTCCGGATGATAACATTGCCGACATCGTCAACAAGAGTCTCCAGGCCAAGGTTTTTGCCAAAATCAGAGATGAATGCCCTGATTTGCTCCTCTTTCCCTGATGGACGTGGAATTTGCGTCAGGCTGTAAAAATGTTTCCATACCGCCGGTGGATTGAGCTGTAGAATATCGTGACTCATGTGCAATGATGGTTATTTCTTGTTTTTTCGGAATCCTGAACCACCTTCTGCCAAGGCGTGTTTACAGACCGTAAACCACAAAGGATGGGCTTTGTACTATTTCCGGGGCTTTTTTTACCAAGTTATAGTAGTTCCCTCCACTTTTCCATTTTTCAAAGTCGTATAGGTCCTGCACCAACGCTGAGTATTCCGCTCGGAGTGTTCATCAGCTTTCCAAATTCTGTTGTATAGGCTTCGTTGTCTTTATCCCACCAGATAAATGACGGGATAGAGTACAACCTGATTTCTTCTGCCAAATCCCTTCCTTGGCTGTCAGGGAACGTAAAAACCTCGATCCAAATTCTTTCGGGACAACAGATAGTGTTTTATAATCGACTCTTTTTCTTTGTGTCTTTGACTTCCCACTTTTCCGATCTCTGCGATTGCCAAATATACGATATCAAGCAAAAGAACGGGGTGATTATAATAAGGGGCGAAGAAATGGCAATCGAGCAGCGCAGGGCAGCTTCAGTTGGCCTGCACACCCGGCAGGTTACGCAAACGGAGGGGAGCGGAGAGCAGCGCTTGGTGGATTGGGTGCGTTGGGGGAGCAGGTTGGTTATGAGCAAAGACGGTAGAGTGATTTTGCGGATAGAGAGATTTCTTGATGAGGGTGGAATGTGGATTTCAATTGCTTTTTCATGTAACTTTTTTTACTATGTGACCTAAGATGCTCACCCCGCTTCCCGTAAGAACAGCGCGCTCAGGGTGGGCCTTTTGTTTTTATGTCGGTACCCTCCTCTTCTATACTGGAACAGTATACAAAGCCACCGTTAAGCCATGAAGAGCAGCTACAACTCCTGAAGGATCGTGGTTTGCTTGTTGAGGATGATTCGAAAGCCCTGCATCTGCTCCACCATATCAGCTACTACAGGTTAAGCTGATACTGGCACCCGCTGCTGCAACAGCCAAAACACCTGCACCTGTTCAAACCGAACGCTTCATTGAACAATGCATTCAAACTCTACTGTTTTGACCGGGATTTGCGGCAATTAGTGCTCGGGGAGATAGCTGAACTGACACACACATAGGAATCAGTGGTGCGAGAGTTGCTTGCATGCGTGCAAAGAAAGATCATAAAGCTAAATATTCGGGCTGTTAACTGAGTCCTCCCTTGAAAAAATTAATCCAATGGATTATATTGCTTGATGAATATTACAATTGTAGAGCTACCGGAATTCATTCGCAAATCAAAAAAGCTGATGAGCAGTGAGGAGCGTGATTTTCTACTCTCTTACCTTGCAACAAACCCAACGGCCGGGATTTTGATTCAGGGAACCGGAGGTGTTCGAAAAGTAAGATGGGCTACAGGGAACAAGGGAAAAAGTGGTAGCACTCGCATCATATACTTTTATCACAATCCTGATATTCCGCTTTTTCTGTTAACGGCGTTCAGCAAAAGTGAGCAAGGGAACCTGACCAAAGCAGAACGAAATGAGCTGGCAGGACTGACAAAAATTTTGGTTCAAAACTATAAGAGATAAAAATGGATAACATATTTGAGAGTATAAAAAAGGGATTGGAAGAGGCTGTTGATTATTCAGAGGGAAAAACAGTAACGGTCAGAGTGTTTCAGCCGGAACCCGTCAACGTCAAAAGTATCAGGCAGGAAACACGCCTGACGCAGGATGAGTTTGCCTCCGCGTTCGGTATCAGTGTCGCCACACTGAGACATTGGGAACGAGGTGACCGCAAACCGCATGGTCCTGCGCTTGTCTTGCTAAATCTTGTCAAAAAAGCCCCCGACACAGTATTGCGTGTGTTGAACAGTTAATCGCCTCACCCTTGGCGAAGCTTTCGGCCTCGACGGCAGCCTTTCTGACTGGAATAATTATCCTGAGAAATATCTCCCGCGTTGAAGTGAAGCTCTTTTGCATGGAGGTCGGCGGTAACAGAAGAGATGGGAAAAGTAAACCTTTTACAATTTATCACAGGCTTGTGGTTCCACATCAGGAACTTTGCTC
>CAJAAV010000269.1 GCA_903937835.1 uncultured Chlorobiaceae bacterium
AAGCGCTTTAGCCCAAGCTTATACCCTTCACCGACAGGTGGTTCATCAAATCCAAGGCCAGTATAGAGGATTTCAGTTTCAGCCCAAATCTTGCCTATGTTCATGGTTCTCCGCATCTGTTCCTCATCAAAAGACGAAGTGTACTTTGCCTCATAAATGAAGAGCTTATTCCCTGTGCATACAGCTAAATCAGGCTTCGCATTGAACATGCCTTGCAGACTGCCATACACTTTTCGATCTTCTTCACTTTTGAGCTTCCCTGCCTCTTCGAGCTTATATTTGATTTGTTTTGGATGTGTTTTTTCCGGGTTTTGAATCTTTTCCGGTAGATCAGAGAATTTTATATAGGCATCAGCATCAACGTTTTCTTGAACTGCGATTTGCCTGCACACTGAGTATTCAATTATGAAGCCCTCGGATAAAGTTTTTCCTGTCTGAAATCGTTGTATTGGAAAAGATCAACCGAATTAAACAACGGCTGTATGGCATCTTTGCCTGAAACACGGATCGCCTCTTCCGGAAGCCGCCAGTCAATACCGAGGGCGGGGTCATTCCACAAAAGACCAGCATCGTGCGAAGGTGTATAGTAATTGTCGCACTTGTAGGCAAAAACGGCTTCAGGAGAGAGCACAAGAAAGCCGTGCGCAAAACCTTTCGGGACCCACAACATATTTTTCCGTTCTGCATCAAGCACACAGGCTACATGGCGGCCATACCAGGGCGAACCAAGACGCAGATCAACAGCAACATCAAGAACAGATCCATAAACCACCCGAACAAGCTTGGACTGCGTAAATGGTGGCTTTTGAAAATGAAGGCCTCGAAGCACACCGTAGCCTGACTTCGATTCATTATCCTGTACGAACGAAACATGCCCGATGTGCTGGTAAAAAAGATCCTGTCGGAAGGACTCAAAAAAATAGCCTCGATCGTCGCCGAACACTTGCGGCTCGAAAATCAGGACATCAGGTATGGATGAAACGATTACTCGCATAAACGCCAAAGACAAAATATTTAATCACCAATCACGACAAGAGCCTCTGCCAGGAAAAGCTGCCTGCTCCTTTACCATACGAATTGAACTGCACATTACCGTTGAACCAACAACTGCTTCAGGTACTGTCCATAGTTGCTTTTCATCAGGGGTTTGGACAACTGCAAGAGCTCTTCGTCAGTGATCCAGCCATTTCGCCAGGCTATCTCTTCAGGACAGGCAATTTTAAGTCCCTGCCTTTTTTCTACGGTCTGGATAAAGTTCCCTGCCTCCTGAAATGACTCATGCGTTCCGGTATCAAGCCAGGCAAACCCACGCCCCAGCATGGAACACTTGAGCTGACCCTTTATCAGATAAGCCTCATTAACCGCCGTAATTTCAAGCTCTCCTCGTGAGGATGGACGCACCTGTTTTGCAATCTCTACCACACTATTGGGATAAAAATACAGGCCGACAACAGCATAATTTGATTTCGGATTCTGAGGCTTCTCTTCAAGAGAGATCACATTTCCCTTTGCATCAAGTTCAGCAACACCATAACGCTCCGGATCACTGACATAATAGCCAAATATCGTTGCCTTATGCTCTTTTTCTACAAACCCGGCTGCGGCCTCAAGCATTGAACTGAAAGCGTAACCAAAAAAGATATTGTCGCCAAGAATAAGAGCAACATCATCACTGCCAATAAATGCTTCTCCAAGGATGAACGCCTGGGCAAGCCCGTCAGGAGAGGGCTGCACAACATAAGAGAGTGAAATACCCCAGTCACTGCCATCCCCAAGCAGCTTCATAAACATCGGCTGATCCTCAGGTGTGGTGATAACAAGAATATCCCGTATCCCCGAAAGCATCAGCGTCGTCAGGGGATAATAGATCATGGGCTTGTCATACACCGGAAGGAGCTGTTTCGATATTCCCCTTGTAACAGGATAGAGTCTGGTACCGGAGCCTCCTGCCAAAATAATTCCTTTCATATTCATTTTTTAGCGTAATCGTTACAATAAATTATTTTTAAACAAGATACAAAGAGAAATAATCATCATAATCAGCCAAAACTTTACATTCTGCACAATAATCCCGTTGTCGGAACCTTCTTTATATAAAAAAACAGGAGTCACATTGTTATGCAGAAACTACTTCTTGATAACACAATTACCATACCGCTTCCGAACCATGCAGAATTAACGGAAACCCTGAACACGATCAGTGCGATAAAGACGCTGACAACAACTATCGAACGGTTAAAGGGAATAGAGCTGTATAGCCTGGTTCTTGTTCAGACTGAGGGAAAGACCGTGGGAAATTGAGACACTCACCATAATAAAATTATCTGGCAAGCATTGCTTTACAATATTTTTTGGGTTGCAAGATAGTCCTTAATACGAGCGAGCTGATCCACAAAAGCTTCAGGTGTTACAGTGATCATACCAGCATAGGGATGATCCAGCGCGACAATCAAAAGAAGTACAAGAGTGATTATTCCTGCAAGTGATGCAACCATAAAAGACTGTGCCCACAAATTCTCCATACCGAAGAGAAAACTGAACCCTATGGTAATTATTGCACCTACAATCATCACATTCCACATGAAGTCAGGAATACCTTCTTTTGCTGACTGAATTCTATGATTTCTTGCGTTGTAAAAATTATTAAGCCTGTTGATAATTTCCTGATACCAAATTTTTTGATGCTCATTTGCGGGTCGAATTTCGGTCACAAGTGTAAAAATACGGACGATCGATATGACCGCCTTTTCACTTGCTCGTTCTTTTGCCATCAATGGCCACTCTTCATTGATCACGATATTGGTATAGTTTACTATTTCCTTCGATACCAATGATTTCTGTGGCTCATCAAAGACTTGCACGTCCCGCAGAACCGATGCCATACACTGAACCTCTTCCTGAACTCTGCTATCGGCGTCACGAAACATCTCCCACTCCACAATTACAACAAAAGCAAGTAAAACTGCATAAATAACTCCAATTACCGCATAAATAAATCCGGCAACATCATTATGCTTAGCCATCAATGAATGCCCATACACTTTTCTGACGATCACAAGGCATAACACCGAAACGGCCATTACTAACCCAGTTACACTGACAAGAAACAATACATCCGTCATAATTGTAAGAGTGGGAAAACAGTTAATTAATACTACATTTTAGTCTTATCGTAAGCATCAAGCAAGACAACCTCCTCAGAAAGCTCTTCACGATCAAAGAACGCCTTAACCGCCTCATTAGCTCCACAGATATACAGATCACAATCAATACTCATTTTCTGTTTTTCGAATATTATTGTGCGTACCGCTTCTTCAACGAGGGACTGCAGTGCTGTCATATCGAAAGCTACTTTGGTCGGATTTTTAGAGGCAATCTCTACAAGCTTTTTTCTGAATGAGTGAATGGCTACATGATCCAGATCACCCAACAGTGTCAATTTGGTAATGTCACCATCCTGATCAACAGTCATCGTGAAATGTTCTACACTGCCAACCGGTACAAGGCGAACCTGAACTTTGACACGATTTTGAGTTTCCGGCAGCTTTACCGTAAGATTATCAGCATCAAAATCAAGATACTCCTTTCCATCAATCCATGCTTTTTCAATCTTGCAACATCCTGCTGGCAGAATATCAGGGGCAACACGAAGAATGTTGTCCTTGAAACCATGAGCGTAAGGTTTAAAAAAGAGGTCGAGGTGCTGTTTGGTAATCAGCAAGTTCTGGTAGACAGTAGCAAGATAGGCCAGTTCAAATGAGTGGTAACCGCTCATGCTGTGACTACCCTTGAGCCTCTCAGTACCCAGCAAATATGGAATACCAGTTGCCAATACGTTAAAATAAATCCCGCCGCTGTCCTGATCAAGGAACCATGCGCTGTAAAATGCGCTTGACTCTCTGGCATGCTGGAGATACTCTTTTTTACCGGTTGTGCCAAAAAGAATAAGATAGGCAAGTATTCCCTGTTCCTGCTGCCACCATGCTTTACGGTCATGCCATGCATAGCGGTGGAATTTCTGGCCTTCTTCAAGAGTTCTTTCAACAACATCGTACCAGCCGCCACGTTGCCGGTCACAGCCATGTTCAGGCATAAGAGCTGCAATCTTGTGGGCAAATTCCATGTAAGCGTCACTTTTTTCTTGCTCAAGACCTTCAACACTGTTGATACGGGCCAAATTCCAGGCAATTTTCAGATTATGACCAACAACACCCCTGTTCTGCTGCCAGCCATGGGTGGAATCATGTTCCCAATTAGCGTGGAATTTTTCCTGTACGAAAGCACTGTGCTCATAATCAGGAAAATGCTCTGTGATAGTATCGGCCGTGTTGATAAGCATCTTTTTAAAACGCTCGTCACCTGTGGCAAGATAGGCATTAATCAGGTAAGCTGGCGCATGGTCACCGACACTGTTCCAGTTCTTGCGTCCACGATTGCCCACAAGAGATTCTGCGTTTGGATCGAATGTCACTGGATCAATATGTGAGAAATAACCGCCAAGTTGCCGATCATAAAAGTACTTGTCAAAAAGATTAAGAGTCATATCAATATCGCTCGCAATCTCCGGGTCGCCGGTTACACGGTATGTCTGTGTCGGGCCGGCAAGCGCATAAATCTGCTCATAAGCCGGGATGGCATCATAGTCATCACCGAATTCTGAAGCAAATATCTTCCGTTCGTGTTTTCCTTTGACATCAATACCATGGTACCAGTAGGTGATGTTTTCGCTGGTATCCTTGCAGCGCATATGTTCACGTAAATAAACAGTACCTTTTTCTGCACCTTCAAGATATCGATCATCGCCAGTCAAAAGGTAAGCTGTTGCAAAACCATAGACAAGACGCGACATGGTATCAGTTTCCTGACGGAAATTTCCAGTTTGTTCTCCCTCAAGTGAAAGGTTGGTTTTGTATTTACGGTAGTCAACATCACCATCAGGAAACTGGGCTTTAAGATAAAAGTCACCGAGTTGCCGAATCTGCTTGATCCACCAGTCCTGTTTCTCAAAACGAAACTCTTGTTCATCCTTCCCGAGAAATACTAAATGCTTGGCTTCAAACTTGACTTCATCTTCAGGAAAGAAGACTCCGTAAACATAGAGAAATCTGCCAGCGGCAAGCATATCCTTTATCTGACCGGTACAGTCAATAAACGCCTCACCGAGATTTCTGACTAATTCAGCATAAATATTCGCACCGAGTTTGACTTCGAAAGTTCTTCCATCTGAAGTATCAAGACTGAAGGTTTGTTTATCCCAGTCGTAATGAGTCACATACCCCTGAATGGTATCAGAAAATGTAAACCCTAATTTGTTTTTTTCCATGTTTTACCTCGCTTTTGAGATTAAAATTACAGACGAGTGAGCTTTGACATTGTAACTCTTTTCAACCAAAAACTTTGCCTTTTTCATCTCTACGATATCCTGTGGAGATGGCAACGATGTATCCGCAAGACGCAACCACTCATAACAGTCAATTTGCGGAATTTCGAAATCAAGATTGTCCATACTCATATTGAGCATAACATGTAAATCTGGCTCCGCCTCAACAAAAGATGCAATGGTAAATGCAAGCACCCGGCACTGGGGATCATTCCACCCTGGTGCAAGTAACTCGCAACCATGCCATTCAATATCTCGCATCCCCTTCTTGTTGAATTCTGATCCATTATAAAAAGTGTCACGCCTCAAAGACATAATCGACCTGCGAAGATTGATTACTCCGCTAAAATAGCGGACTAAATCGCTGTTCTTTTCAGGCAATTGCCAGTCAAACCAGTTGAGTTTATTGTCCTGACAGTAGGTATTGTTATTGCCCTGCTGAGTACGTCCGAATTCATCACCACCAAGGATCATGGGAACACCCTGGGAAAGCATAAGAATGGTTATGAAGTTTTTGACATCCCGCTTTCTGAATTCGTTTATTGCCGGGTCATCGGTAGTACCTTCAACACCATGATTCCAACTGGAATTATCGTCATTCCCGTCGCGGCTATCCTCACCATTGGCGATGTTGTGCTTTTCATTATACGACACAAGATCCATCAAGGTGAATCCATCATGGCAGGTAACAAAGTTAATGGAATTCATCGGTGTATGCCGATTATGCGAATAGATGTCGCTTGAACCTGAAAGCTTGGCAGCTACTGCCCCAGCGAGTCCTCCATCTCCTTTAACAAAGTTACGTATGGTGTCACGATAACGTCCATTCCACTCGGCCCATCGATAACCGGGAAATGATCCAATCTGATAAACACCTGCAGCATCCCAGGCCTCTGCAATAAGTTTCGTATCGGCAAAGGTATCCATAAGCTCAAGATTCCAGATCACAGGAGCATGCTCAAGTGGGCGACCATCTTCACCCCTGCTCAATACTGAGCCTTCATCGAAGCGGAACCCATCAACATGCATCACATCAACCCAAAACTCAAGGCAGTCAGTAATAAACTTTTCAACAATAGGATGATTACAGTTAACCGTGTTTCCACACCCGGTATAATCCATGTAGAACTTTTTATCACCAGGGACAAGATGATAATAAATGGCGTTGTCTATCGCCTTGAAACAAAGTACCGGCCCCTTGTGATTCCCTTCGTCAGTGTGATTGAACACAACATCAAGAATAACTTCGATGCCTGCTTTATGCAAAGCCTTAACCATATCACGGAATTCATTGAGATGGTCTCCCTCATGAGGTTTGCAGCAGTAACTCCCTTCAGGAGCAAAAAATCCTACTGTGCTATACCCCCAATAGTTCGTAAGCTTCGTTCCATCAGGCATTGTTTTGAATACCTGCTTTTCATCATACTCAAAAACAGGAAGGAGCTCAACTGCGGTCACTCCAAGCTTTTTAAGATACGGGATCTTCTCAATCAGTCCACGAAATGTCCCCGCATGTTTGACGCCGCTCGAATTGTCTTTAGTAAAT
>CAJAAV010000270.1 GCA_903937835.1 uncultured Chlorobiaceae bacterium
CGCTGAGGGATCTCCTGCACCAAACCGTACAGCTCTGAGGTCGATGCCTGATAAAATCGTGTTTTCTTTTCAAGACCAAGAAAACGAATTGCTTCGAGCAGGCGCAGCGTGCCCATGCCATCAACATCAGCAGTATATTCCGGCACCTCAAAACTCACCGCAACATGGCTTTGCGCACCAAGATTGTAGACTTCATCAGGTCGAACTTCGGCAACAATGCGGGTCAGGTTACTGCTATCTGTCAGGTCCCCGTAATGAAGCACAAAGTTGCGATGAGTAACATGAGGATCCTGGTAAAGATGATCTATCCGCTGGGTATTCAAACTACTGGCCCGGCGTTTTATACCATGCACTTCTTAGCCCTTTTCAAAAAGAAATTCGGCCAGATACGATCCATCCTGACCAGTAATTCCAGTAATAAGAGCAACTTTCATGAGAAATTGGTATGGTTTTTCAATACATCACCAAGTATTACTCGTGGATAATCAATGATTTTTTACTGAGTTCAACATAACGGGCACAGTCAAAAGCATCAAGTATTTCGGGTAACGCAACCGCAAGAAGTCGTTCAAGTTCGGCATTACCAACATTGCCTGAAGCGATCAACAACAGCCGCTCCGGGGTATTTCGTAACAAAAACGATTGAACAAAATCAGCATCTTTGGTTACAACAATTCGCTCATCCTGATCGGCAATATGAATAATGTCAGCATCTGGTGTTCGGTTACCTAAATCAAGATCCAGAGTATGCACAGCATCATGCCCTTGTTGCCGTAACCAAAAACAAAGGCGACGAGGTAATTGGGCATCCACCAGAAACTTCATGCTGCAAACACTTTAACACTTTTAAGATGAGCTAATCTAACGGCATAAGCCAGCGCCGCAAGGATATCATCCCGCTCAAGGTCATCATAGTCGACAAGAATATCATCAATAGTCATCCCGCCAGCAAGCAATTCAAGAACGTTTTCAACAGGATAACGCAACCCGCGAATACAAGGCTTGCCATGGCAAATACCAGGATCAATGGTAATACGATCGTTTGTCTGCATCTTTTAACATTTTTTGAAAGTAATCCGTAATTCCCATAATAAAATACAAATAATGCACCAAGAAAAGATCACATCCGACAAGTTTGGCTTTTCAAAAAATCGTTATACGCCAGCTTCAGCCCTTCCTCAAGAGAGACACTGGCCTGCCAGCCGAGGTTGTTGAGGCGGGTGCTGTCCATAAGCTTTCTTGGCGTGCCATCAGGTTTTGTGGGGTCAAATTCTATGGCCCCCCCGTAGCCGATAACCTTTGCAATGGTCAACGCCAGCTCTTTAATGGTGATATCTTCGCCTGAACCAACATTGATATGACTCTGCATCGGCGAAGTATGGGCAGAATAGGTGGCCTTGTCAAGATTCACCATACGCACGCAAGCCGCTGCCATATCGTCGATAGAGAGAAATTCCCGACGCGGAGTGCCTGTTCCCCAGATGGTGACAACAGGCACACTCGTGAGTGCAGCCTCATAAAAACGACGGATCAGCGCCGGGATGACGTGACTGTTCTGCGGATGATAGTTGTCGCCGATGCCGTAGAGATTGGTTGGCATGACGCTGCGGTAATCGGTGCCATATTGGCGGTTGTAGCTTTCACAAAGTTTGATACCCGCAATTTTCGCTATGGCATAAGGCTCGTTCGTTGATTCAAGCGGCCCAGTGAGAAGAGCACCCTCGCTCATCGGCTGTGGCGCACACCTCGGATAGATACAGCTTGAACCGAAAAACAGGAGTTTTTGGGCACCAGCCTGCCATGCCTCATGAATAACATTCGCTTCGACCATCAGGTTCTGGTAAATGAACTCTGCCGGATAAGTGTTGTTGGCATGTATCCCACCCACTTTGGCGGCAGCCAGATAAACC
>CAJAAV010000271.1 GCA_903937835.1 uncultured Chlorobiaceae bacterium
ATTGGGTGGTACACTTTCGTCCGGAATACCTGGTACACTTTACTCCGGTACAGGTGGTACACTTTGCTCCGGAATCGCTGGTACACTTTGCTCCGGTAGAGGTGGTACACTATACTCCGGTGTGCTCAGTAAAGCCCTTTTTGCGGCAACAGTGCTCAAACATCAGGCTGTAGGAACCGCAATTCATGCTGATAATGGTCATCCTATGAGAGGGTTAACCCTGATGGCATTGTTTCAACAACTGAGCATAAACGTGTCTCATAGCCGTCCTCGTACCAGCAATGATAACCCGTATATTGAGTCATGGTTTAAGACGATGAAATACAAAGGGAGTTATCCCCGTTCATTTGAAACGATCGAAGATGCCAGAGAGTGGATGGCGGTATTTGTGGACTGGTATAACCATACACACCTGCATTCCGGTTTGGATTACGTTACACCAGCGCAAGTGCGGTACCATGATGCAGAGGCTATTTTCAAGCAAAGAAATGCGACAATCATGAAGGCAAAAGAGGCGTTTCCTGAGCGTTGGGGCACTCGTAAAGTCAAGGTATGGGAGGCTCCTCAAACAGTTATCCTTAACCCTGATTATCAGTAGTAATTTTTTTTAAAAACAGCGACATATTTGTTGACATTTACCGATCTCTGAATTACGAAATGGACAAGAAGCGGGAAAAATACTTTTGCTGAATTAAACCTCCGATTGGTCGTTAACTGGCAGATGAGTTGATAAAGGCATCAAGTTACCTGTGGAACTCCTCTGTCAACCACCTTCCATTGTGCCTATATAGTATCTGCCGATAAATCAGCCCCACTCTCCCATTCGATACAATAGCCACCATTGATAACCTTCATAAACTCATCATGATGTCGAAGCTCTTCAAACGCTTCATCTTCGAGGTAAGGAGTGACATCAAAACTGCCAAGACGACCATCGTCCGCCACGATGGACAACACCCAATCGGGTTGGGGATGAAGTTCTGCAATCCTCATTGGTCATATAAATGAAGCCGAAAGAGGGAGTAACCTCGCCCCGGAATACTCAGCAAGATATTCAAAAACGCTCTCAGCAGGTAGAGTAAAAAGGTTTGGTTTGACTGTGGCAAAAAGTCACAGGGCCCTTGCCGCAATAAAAATGCTTTATAATTCGCGATTGAGATCGTTACCGTACCCCGGGCAACCAGCTCTTTTCGATAACAGCGAACTGTGTTATGCCGTCTTTTGAATTAATTTGTTGTCAAGTTCAAGGTTGTCAAGTTCAAGTTCGTAGGACAGAATTGTCTTGATGTTCATTTTTTGGGAAGCATGAAGAATTTCAATTCCGACTATCTTATTTTCAGATGTTGTATCCAAATTAACGCCCCCCGATATTTCAACAACACCATCAGGACTTTGACTCCCTAATGTTATATAGATAGCATCAACCTCACTATCATAATGCACTTTCATTTTTTCTCCCTTTTTTAAGTGGATAATTTGTAATTATCGTAGCTGTGTCACTCTCAACAGATACAACAATTTTCAGGGGATAAGCCAACCCCTCAACATTTTTGATAATCTCATGTTCGCCCTGGTGCAAATCCATACTTGCCAAAATTGCGGTTACGGTAGATTCAGCAACTCCATAAAGTTTTGCGCGCCTTTTAGCATGACGTGAGAATTTTATAATCATAGAACCGTCCAGTTACATTATAACCTTTCCTTGAAAATATAGCTCATTTATAGCCCAACACCCTCGGATTTCCCGGAATATTACAACGTGCCGCCCAACCCGCTCATTGGGCAAAAACGAAAGGTCTGCAACTATCCCCGCCTCGGGGGTGGATGCAAGGTATTCAAAAACGCTATCAGCAAATACAGTAAAAAAGTACTGGTTTGGCTTTGACAAAGAGTCTCAGGACAAGACCATACACGATATGCTCATCGCCTGGAACTATCTAACCGCAATGATAATTCACAAATTATCATTATAATGAAAGCAAACGTTATCGTTATGACAAGCAGAGCCACACCACTATACCCCGCTTCGGCGAAAGAGATGGAGGCTCTGGGGCAGCGCCTCAGGGATGCGAGGCTTCGTCGTCGTTTTTCCATGGAGACCGTCTGTGCCAGGGCAAACCTCTCTCGTCCAACGCTCTATAAAATTGAGAATGGTGACCCGTCGGTCGCTGTCGGCTTCTACATCCAGGTGCTTCGCGTTCTCGGACTGCTTGGGGATTTGTCGTTGATCGCCAAAGAGGACGCTTTGGGCCGTCGCCTGCAGGATGAATCGCTTCCCCAACGAAGAAGGGCACCGCGCAAAAAAACGCCAGCAGGAGCGAGTGATGGCCAAGCGTGAAGAGGAGCAGCTCTGGGTGTGGCTTGACGACCCGGCATTCGGGCCTCTCCAGCAGATAGGCACACTCTCGCGTGGAGCTCGGGGTACAGTCCGGTTTGTTTATGAACCAGCATGGCTCAGGCAGGTCAACGCATTTCCACTTGATCCGGAGCTTGATCTCTCGGCGGGCAACTTCTTTCCGGGAGGCTCAAACTTTGGAGTCTTCATGGATTCATGTCCCGATCGCTGGGGCCAACTCCTGATGAAACGGAGGGAGGCGATTGAGGCAAGGGAGGAGGATCGTACACCGAGAACGCTTGCCCCCTGGGATTTTCTGCTGGGAGTTCAGGACTGCACGCGCATGGGTGCCTTGCGTTTCAGCCACCCCGGGGAATCGCTCTATCTGGCCAACGAGGCGTTATCTGCTCCACCGGTGGCAAAAATTGCTGAGTTGCAGGAAGTGGCTTTTGAGTTGACCAGAAAAAAGCAGGATGACCTCGGTAAAATCAAAGAGTGGCTGAACGTTCTTGTTGCCCCCGGTTCGTCACTTGGCGGCGCTCGTCCAAAGGCAAATCTGGTGGATGAGGATGGCGCCCTCTGGATTGCCAAATTCCCTTCAGCCGATGATGACTACGATGTTGCCCTCTGGGAAAAGCTGCTGCATGAGCTGGCACAACAATGCCATATCATGGTTCCCGAGGCTCGTCTCATACAGATTGGTAAAGGCTACCACACCTTTCTCGTGCAGCGATTTGACCGAACCAGTAACCATCGCCGTTTTTTTGCCTCGGCCATGACCATGCTTCACCATGCCGACACCGACGATGCCAGTTATCTGGAGATTGCAGAATTTCTCTCCACCTACGGCGAAGCCGACCACATCACCCGTGACCTCGAAGAACTGTTCACCAGAGTGGTGTTCAACATTGCCACGGCAAACCGCGATGACCATCTGCGCAATCACGGCTTCATCCGCACTCCTGCAGGCTGGCGATTGGCACCTGCTTTCGACATGAACCCCTCTTTCAGGAAAACCGAGCATGTATTATCACTCGATCTCTATAATCGCCAGCCAGATTTTCGGGTAGCAATGGCGACTGCTGGATATTATCGGATGGATAGCGCACGTGCTGAACGAATTGTCAATGAGGTGTTTGAGGTGGTGAAGGGGTGGAAAGTTTGTGCCCGGCGACTTGGGTTGAATGGGCAGGAGTGTTCAGAGGCAGAGCATTTGTTTTGCTACTGGAACTGACATTTTAGTGGAAAGCTTGTGCGTCATGTACAGCCACAGCACTCCGGCGAAAAAAGAAAAAGAGCGTAAACGACATACATCAGATCTGGTCGATGGCTCTGTTCCTGTTACGATATTGTGGTTTGTAACCATCAGTAGCATCAAAACACTCCTGTGCTGTACCTGGAATCATGTCAGGGTTGAGAAAAGCTTGAATTACTTCCGGTTCATTCTTGAATTTTTCAAACCACAGGCCAAAGAAACCAACTTTTTTTGCCGATTGAACTAAATGCGGAATGGCTATGAGGCTATTACCTATTTTTTCGGAAAGTTGTTGATAAAGCTCAAATGCTGTGTTTACAGCAATAATAGCCTCTTTCCGCATTTTCCAGCGTATATCAACAATATTATTTCTCCTGTCGATTTTTGCCAAGCCCAGTAATGCAATGGTCTTTTCAGCTTTTCTCTGCTGAATCAACGTAAGTCCTTCAGCTTTCTGTACGATTGCAGCATCGGCATGTTCCGGATGAATACGGATTTGAAATGGCAGCAAAGTGTTATTGTTTTCCGGAAAGTAGTAATCATCAAAATCAATCGGGGTATTATCCTTTGCTTTGTTACAGGGACCGCAAGCGAGAAGCATGTTATCCCATTTAAGCGGATCACCTTGGGCGTAACCTGCGGGCGGATGTTTTGGAACTACGTGCTCTACTTGCAGATTGTGGCTTAAGGGCATATTGCAGTAGGCGCAATAACAGCCGATTCGATCGATCAATCTCTTCCGCCAAAAAGTATAATCAGTTACAGCAATCTGACTGCCGCTGTCATCAGTCGGGCATGAACCCTTGTCTAAAGGCCGCATCATCCTACTTTTGTGCTGCCAGTTTATTCAACTCCAAAAACGCTCTTAACCCAGGATCAGAAATATTGTCAATTTCAGCCTGTATCGCAGCCGCTGTCACTCCCGTGTTCAACTTGCCCAATATCGTTTTCGCTGCTTCATATTTGCCTGTATTGTCATCAGAAAAGGCACTTTCAACGCCCATGACACTTGTTGCAACATCATCAATATTCAAACTGTTCAACGGAACATCAGTCAGCCGGTCAAGATTGATAAGCTCATCCGAGGCTAGCGACTGAACAATAAAGGGGGAGTGTGTGGTAACAACAAACTGCATGTTCGGGAACGCACTTTTTAAATCTTTCACAACATGCCGTTGCCACTTTGGGTGAAGATGCATATCAAGTTCGTCAATGATCACAATACCTCTCGACTCCTTCACCGCATTTCTCCCCAAAAAGCCATTAAGCACAACACACCTGAACGCCAATTCTGCTACCAGATTGAGCATGGCTTTCAAACCATCGCTCATATTGGAATGAGTTTTTTTCCCCGGATCTTGTTCATCAATGTTTACAACCGCTTCAAGCTCCTGATAATGGTGATTATATCCTACATCTTCGAGATAGGGAATTGCCGTTGAAATGGCTTCAAAGACAGCTTCTCTCGTCCCTTCAAACTCTTTTTTATACTTCAGCTCACTATCATAATTATGAAGCCACTCAATCACACCATCAAAGTCAACCTTCTCAGAGAGGGCTGCCAAATACCCCTTCTCCATTCTGCTTCGGTTTTGTTGTGCCTTTTTCCCCTTGCGTAACTGAGCCACCGTTCTTTCAGTGCCAAAACTGGCCAACACCGGTACAATCGCTTTTATATTAAAATCTCTTCCGAGTTGCAGTAAATCTTTGACTGCATCAATCAAATCTCCTGCATATTTTCTGTTATGGCTTGTTGTTCCATTAGCCAGCATAACCCTGGTCCATTGAATTGCTCTTTCCTCACGAACCAATCCGCCTCTTTTTATTTCATACCCTTTAACAAATACCTTCTCCATGTCACCAGTAACCGATTGAAATGTATAACCCAACATACTGGCTGTAACGCTGATTAAAGTATCTTCCGTGCTGGAAAGATAGTCCCTGTCGGCAGCAGACCATTTGACAAATTTCTCCTGCCTTTTGAATTGTCGTCTGTAGACAGATGAGGCAGGAAGGGGCAGACATTGCAGATATGCACCCAGTGCTACCTGCAACGCATGAAGAAGAGATGATTTCCCCATGCCATTATCTCCAATGGCAACAGTAAAACTGGGGTTCAGGGGAATCTCTATTTTTTCAAAGCCTCTGAAATTCTGAGCGTATAACCTGCTTATATGCATACCTGAATATAACGATATATTTTTTCAGGGATAACCATTGAAAGAGCTCCCAATAGCACCATCTCCTTCAAAGCTTTTTACAACTTGAATGTCTACCAAAAAATGCAGCTTTTAATGATAATTATGGCAAAATTTTATCAAAAAATAGAAAAAAGAAGAAAAAAGAAGAAAAATCAAGGAAGAAATTTTCTGATGCGGAAAGACTCACCGCTATCGAGGAGTACGCAACGGGAGGATGCCCTCCGGGAGTTGCCTCCCTTCACGCAAACAACTCCAAAGGCTCCAGTTCAAGAAACTCCTGCCATGGAATCCCCGAGTTTCCGATCAGCAGCACCTTGTCCGGCTTGCACTGTTGCTCAAATGCCGCCATGCCGGAAGCATGCTCGGTGTGGCCACTTTTGATTTCAAGGCCGATCACTTTTCCCTTGTGCTCCAGAACGAAATCCACCTCATGGTTCCCCTCTCGCCAATAAAACAGGTTAATTGCGTCGGTGCGGGTATGATTGAGGAGACAGGCACCAATTGCCGACTCAACCCATCGTCCCCACTTGGAAGGATTTGCGGCAATCTCCTGAAAAGAGTGCTGCTGTTGTGCACTCATGAGAGCGGTGTTGTGCACCTGAAATTTCGGGATGGAGGCTCTACGCCTCACCATTTCAGGGCTGTACTTTTCCAGTCCACCGAGTAACCCGGCGGTATCGAGCAGGCGCAGATAGTGGGCAAGTGTTGTTGTGTTACCTGCGTCCTGCAGTTGACCAAGAATTTTTGTATAGGAGAGAATCTGGCCCGAATAGCCACATCCGAGTTCAAAGAGCCGCTTCATCAGGGCAGGCTTGTCAACACGGGTCAGCATCAGAATATCTTTTGAGATGCTTGTTTCGATGAGTGAATCTGTGATGTAGCGTCTCCACCGCTCTTCATCGTTGATCAGTGTTGCCGCGCCCGGATAGCCTCCAAACCAGACATACTGGTCGGGGGTAAAGTCAAAAGCCTCTTTCATTTCACGATACGACCAGTGCCCGATGAAAATGGTTTCAAATCGGCCAGCGAGTGATTCCGTCAACCCTTGCTGCAATAACAGCCGGGATGAGCCGAGCAGAACCACCTTGAGTGATTGCCGTTGTGCTGTGTCGCCGTCCCACTCCCTCTTTACCGCTTCGCTCCAGTTGCCGATTTTCTGGATTTCGTCGATGATGAGCACCGCTTCCTTCTCTTCTGATTGCCGAAGCTTGATTCGTGCCGTCTCCCATTGCTGGCTGATCCAGCTCGATTGCCCGGATGCAACAAGATCTGCAGAAGCAAAATGAACAGGGAGTTTTGTAGACTCCATAAACTGCCATGCCAGCGTCGTTTTACCGACTTGACGCGGACCGTAGAGTACCTGGATGAATTGACGGGGTTCTGATTCGATCCGTTGTGTCAGAAGTTTCTTTTGAGAGCGTTCAATGATCATGGCTTTTTTGCTCAACCGATTGAGTAATTTTACTCAACATACTGAGCATTCCGAAAACATCCTACAGGAAAAACTTTTCTGCGATATGCAACGCTTCAAAAATAATAACCCGTTGGCGTTGAGAGCCCGGAATTCGCAAAGAGTTGCCTGTTGAACATGAACAACCCCGGCTCATTTTCACAAGCTATAACCGCAATGATTATTCACAAATACTTGTTATAATGCAAACAAAGGTTATCGTTATGGCAAGCAGAGCCACACCACTATACCCCGCTTCTGCAAAAGAAATGGAGGCTCTGGGGCAGCGCCTCAGGGATGCGAGGCTTCGTCGTCGTTTTTCCATGGAGACCGTCTGTGCCAGGGCAAACCTCTCTCGTCCAACGCTCTATAAAATTGAGAATGGTGACCCGTCGGTGGCTGTCGGCTTCTACATCCAGGTGCTTCGTGTTCTCGGACTGCTTGGGGATTTGTCGTTGATCGCCAAAGAGGACGCTTTGGGCCGTCGCCTTCAGGACGAATCGCTTCCCCAACGAAAAAGAGCACCGCGCAAAAAAACGCCAGCAGGAGCGAGTGATGGCGAGAAAATGAATCAGACAGATCAGTCTAACCATTGTTATGCAAAAAATATAGGGGGATGGCACCCTTTTTCTTGTACCTGCAGCATCCAATAACTTATATTAGAAACAAAAGGAGGTAGTACTTATGCCCATGTCACTCGAAGAGATATTCTCAGAGGCGAAAATACTGTCTAACGATTCCAGGGCTATTCTTGCCGAAAAGCTTGTTGCAAGCATTGAGGATGATAGAGACCCACTCGTAACGAAAAGCCATTTGGATGAGCTTTAAAAAAGGAGAGATGAAATTCGAACAGGGAAAGTCGTACCAATAAATGGTGAAAAAGGGTTAGCTCAGGTAAGGGCCATGATTGAAAAATGAACTATCATTTTCTAAAGGAAATCGGTATCCATTGAGAGGCCTCCCGTTTACTTACATTGATCCCACAGAACCCGTTGCAAGTGATGATTGGGATGCGCTTTAATGATTTCTTTGACATGCATAATTGGGTCAAGTGGGTTCTTGATGTTTTTCCACCAACTTCACAGGAGATACTTAACATGCCAATGACAATAAAACAAATTGAATCAGAAGCTCTCAATCTGGATATTCATTCCCGAGGCAGTCTCGTTGGCAAGCTGCTCTTGAGTCTGGACGAGCCAACAGTGTCGGAAGTCGAACAACTTTGGCTGGATGAAGCAGAAAGACGACTTGATGATTATCGCGCAGGGAAGGTTCACGGTATTTCCGGTAACGAAGTATTCAAAAGAGCGATAAGCGAGTTGTCATGAACTTCGAATTCTTGCCGGAAGCAGATGAAGAGTTTCGGGAAGCTTCCCGCTACTACGAAAATGAAGCTCCTGGAGTAGGCCTGGCATTTATTGCGGAAGTGCATAGGGTAATATCGATGGTAATTTCCCATCCCCTTGCCGCCCAAAAAATAAGAGGCACTATCCGCTGCAAAGTACTCCTTCATTTTCCTTATAGCTTGTTCTATTCCATTGAATCCGATTTAATTTTGATAGTCGCTGTAGCCCATCAAAAAAGGCGCCCAACATACTGGCGAAGCAGATTAAAGAGTATGGAATAAGACTTTCACAGAACCGAAAAGCTTCTTGAAGCCAAAGTCGGTGAAGGGGTTGATGTAACGATCTATTAACAGCATACCTTAATCTCATTTTTAGAGAGTAAAAACCTGGAATAAGAGCGACATGGTTACTGATGCTACTTCCGTTGCTGAAATGTGCCGACTCACGCATCATGTAGATCACCATACCATTCTGACAAGAAAATGTGATAATTCCTGACTATAAACTCTCCGTCACTTTTCAGATGTAACAGAATATTCACTCACTTCCTTCTTCAGCAGTTTAGGCCCTGGATTTAATAAAATACGATTTGACTCGGTCTCTTTTTTTTTCAATGCCTCTACAATTCGACGCAGATCGTTACCATACCGTGCTGCATGCTCTTTTCGATAACGACGCACCTCTTCAACAATTGGATCATTAATCATCAGACATTCCTCCCAACTCTTCAGGTGAACATAATTGTGGTGCCGCATACCCGGCAGATTCAATAAGCCGAGTAATTGCAGCCTTTGTTTCTGCATTGTTTATGTGCCTGAAATTCCAGGTCAACAGAAAATCAACACCTTGTGCAGCAGCTATACCAATATGCAATGCGTCTTCTTCGCTTCCTTTTGGCACTGCTTTTTCAGCCAAAAGCAAATCTGCTATTCTGATTGCCTCATCCGAGATCAACAAACTCTGGATATCAGCCACGTTGTCAAGTCGTTGTTGTGCGGCTATTGGATCGCCTTTGCTGATCTCTTCTTCTACCAGAACAGAGATGCGAAGTTCAAATCTTTGTCGCTGGTTTTCCCACCAATCAAGCGAGACTGCTTGCCTTCCTGCAATTATCACATCTCGATGTGGTCGAGATGTTAAATAACTGATGACTGACGATTCAACATATACGATTGGTTTCATCAAAAAAATAGTCCTCTACCGATGTTATTTCTTTAATCAAAAAAATAATTTTGACAGTAAAATTCATATAATTATCGGACTCCATCTTGTGTCAGGGCACTCTGCTCATATAAGCATCAAGCATAATTTCTGTTACTCGAATCTGTCAGTTTTCCGATGACATATTTATGTTTCAATGATCAATATGAGTTGGTTTTCATGTTTTGCTGTATTTGGATGTTCAACCACATCAATCAAATGCCCTTCTTCAATTGCAACAACAATTCTTTCGAAAGAAACGCCACGTCCCTCTTTCAATGACCTGTTTTTTCTTCATTCCAGAAAAAGTGCATAACTATATTCTACTTTACTATCAACGATTAGCACATCTCATAACAACACAAAAATCAAGATAGAGAAATAAAGTATTTGAGCAATGAGTTCGGTTATATCAAAGGATTACCGGGATTTTAGTGATAACCGCGAGGAATCCTCGATTCCCCCGACTTGATCAATAACGACCAGCCTACTCCCCCCACCACCATCAACAACGCCAGAACAAAGGCACCAAGCGATATCCAACGCCCTGTCTCAAACCCGCTTCGATCATAATAAAACCTGACCTCCCTGCTTCCTGCTGGAACCGCAACGCCACGCAACAGCCCGTTCACCTTGATCATAGCGGCTGAACGACCATCAATTTTCACCTTCCAGCGAAGCGGATAATATAGCTCGCTCACCACAAGAAATGCTTCGCCGGGCGAGGCAACCTTGACAACCATCGACTCTGCTTTTGCATCAAGCGACGTCACCGTGGCCGGAGCAAACGTGCTGGCTCCTCTCCAAAGTGAATCATCGACATACGCCACACCGGCAGGGGCCTGATCATCAAAAATACGGGCGAACAGCTCTTCGTTGCTGTTCACAGCAATGACACGACTGGCGAACCATGCTCTTGGTGCAGTCTGCTGAAGGCGGTACACATAAGCCGTGACGGGGCCGCTGGCGAGTTGGAGTATGCCGGTTTTGACCAGTTCGAGCGCGGGATGACCAAGTGGCGCAGGGCTGACAATGTAGCCGACATTGAGCATTCGGAGCACATTGATGCTGGAGAGATTCTCTGTTTTGGCGAGAAACTCCTCGTAAAGCTTGAGTTTGGCGGGATGATAGCCACCGACAGACTCGATACCAAACAGGGCAAACTTGTTCTCTGCAAAGAGCGGCCCGGCGGGGTAGATTCTGAAGGGCCTTTGCTGTGCCGCAAGGTAGCGAGTAATGTCGTCGGGCTGAAATGCGGGTTCTACAATACGGCTGTCGGCATAGACCGGTGGGCGCAGAGAGTTAGCGGACGGGTAGATAATCTGTATGTCCATCCAGAGCAGATCGCCAAGCGCAAGAAGAAAGAGCAAGAGACCGGTCAGTTTGTGGGAGAGCTTCCCCTTGATGCTGAGCCAGAGCACTCCTGCAAACAGCGAGGCAAGCATCAGGACAATCAAGAGACTTCCGGTCAGATTCTCCCAGCGCACCTTGTTGACCATAAAGGCAAGATCAAAACTGCCAACCTGTGGCTCGGGATAGAGTGTGCGGAAAAAGCTCTCGACAGGCTGTTCAAAGGCAAGAAAAAGTAGCAAAAGAGTCGCGAGAAAAAGCGCTCCAAGACGGATTGGTTTCAGCAATCGTTTTGGCTGGCGCTGAAGCAGGTCGTTCACTCCAATTGCAGCAAGAAACGAGATGATCAGGTAGAGCATGATGAGCGCCATCGACGGCACCCTGAATCGGCTGAACAGTGGGGCGAAATGGTAGAAGAGATCAAAAATAGGGCTGAAAAACCTGCCGAAGGAGAGCAGCAACGCCAACAGTGCGGCGGCAACAAAAAACCGGGTCATCGGCTCTTTCCGCCGCAGAACAGCGCCTGCAACGGCGAGGAGCAGTACCACAATTCCAGCATAATTGGGGAAGTCGGTGAAGGGCATAAAGCCCCAGTAGGTCACACCGCCAAACCCGAAGAATCCCGGCACCAGAAAGGTAAGCAGCTCCAGAGGGTGCATTGACCAGAGTGTGGCATACTCCCATGCTGAAGCTCCACCCTCTGCCGCCACTCCTCTCACCGAATATGCCGCATATTCCGAGGCAGGCAAATAGATTGAGGCCGACATGGCAACCCCGCAACCAAGCGCAACAATCAGCAATAACAGAAGACGAAAGGTACCCTTTTGGCTGCCCCCCGCATCAACGCCCTGAGCAACCTTATCACCACCTGCGTGCCCACGAACGACTGCAAGCCCTCTCCCGAGACCACCTGCGTTCAAGCCCTCGCCACCGCCAGACAGACTCGCTACATCGCCATCACTTGTTTTTGGCAAGGAACGCCTGAAGAAAAACAGAACAACAACCAGCAGCAGCACAAGCATCCACGAATAGTAAGCGATCTGCACATGTGAGCGCTGTAACTGAAAACCGGCAATGAGCGCCAGAACCCCGGCATCTGCAAGCCCGCCGCGCTGCATGAGGCGCAAGGTGGCCCAGAGCATCCAGGGCATATAAGCCACCGTCATGAGCTGGCTGCCGTGACCGTGCACCAGCATGGCGCTCATGTAGGGGTTGAGCATAAAAATTGCTCCGCCTAAAGGGGCGGCAAGGGTTGTCAGGCCGTACTGGCGAAGAAAGAGGAAGACTCCCAGACCGGCAAAGGCGAGATGAAGCAGTTGCAGAACAATACCGTCAGTATGGAAGAGATTAAACACCACATTCGGATAATAGAGACCGCTAAGATAGCTGAATGCCTCCACCGTCGGCATCCCCGAAAAGAGCCAGGGCTGCCAGAGCGGGTAGGTGCCGGTTTCAGCCTGAAGCTTGTCGAGCGCCAGGGTTGAGGCATGGGGGATCAGAGAGTCGGGCGCAAGAAGCGTGTTCGGCTGGAAGACGAGCGGCCAGAAGAGCAGCAGCGCCAGAAGGGTGTAGGCCCCATAAACAGTGAGCAACGAAAGAATCTTTTTTTTCACAGCGTTATCGCTTTGGTTCCTTGTTTAAAAAGGGGATATACCTTAAAATAATCTCTCTCTCCTCCGCTTCCAACTTCAGCAGCAGCATTAACACTGTATAACTGGAGAGGGCAAGAAGCGCCCCGGCCCCAAGCCCGGCAAAGGATGGAAGGGTGAGCAGCCACGGACGCAAAGCCAAAAGAAGCGCACCACAAGATAACCCGGCAGCAAGAGGTTTCCAGAGCGCTTTGCCAAACGGATGAATCTTCAGAAGGCGTTGTATTTCGCCAAGCCGGAGAGCAGAGAGCAGCAAAAAGAGCAACAGTGTGGCAAGAGCAGCGCCGTTCAGCCCCATGCGTGGAATCAGGAGAAG
Source organism: uncultured Chlorobiaceae bacterium (assembly GCA_903937835.1). Taxonomy (GTDB): domain Bacteria; phylum Bacteroidota; class Chlorobiia; order Chlorobiales; family Chlorobiaceae; genus Chlorobium. Next base: position 13,103 of record CAJAAV010000271.1, read on the forward strand.
GTTCAGCGCCACCTGCAAACCGAGAGCGCCAAAAGCGTTGAAGAGGCTGAGCCGCGCATAGCCGGTCATGGCAAGCACGGTGGCGGAGAGGCCAAATGTCGCCTGCAGGAAAGAGGCGGCAGTCAAAAGGAGCAGCGCAGTACCACCTCCTGCCGCAAACCGGTCACCGAAAACCGAGAGCACCGGTTCGGGAAGCGCCATGAAGAGGATTGCTGGTGGAATGACAACCATGACAATCCAGCGCGTCACCATCTTGTAGATGCGACCTATCTCCGCATTCTGGCTTTTGGCATGCAAATCAGCAATCATGGGGGCAGCAATGCCGGTAAAGGCAAGCAGCACCGAGCGAAGGAGTCCCGCCGTTCGTGCAGCAGGATGGTAGAGACCAACCGTTGCGGTATCGGTGAGCATCCCGAGCATCATCACATCGAGCCAGTGACTCATCATGCTCAAGAGCGAGACCGCCATGAAGGGGAGGGCATAGGCCATCATCGCCTTGTCCGTGCGGGCGTGCAGGATATCCGACGGGAGCACTCCAGTGATGGCAGCGAGTCGAGGGCGAATCCAGAAGAATGCCCCGACGCCTGCCAGCACAAAGGGGAAAAAGAGTGCGGCATCATGACCTGCTGTGTAGCGGAGAAGCAGTGTCAGCAAGAGCAAAAGCAGCGGACTGAGTATCTGGGTGGCAATAATTTTGGGCTTGAGCTGCTGAAAACCCTGCATCGCATGGCCAAACAACACGGTTGCCACGTTGAAGGGAATCGCCGCCGCATAACAGCAGAGCGTAAGCTGCAAAAGCTGGCTCCCATTGAGCAGCGAAGCGATCTGGCCTGAAAAAAAGAGCAGGAGGAGTGCCACAACGAGCGAGAGAGCAAGCGCAGTTTTAAGGGCCGAACCAATCGCGCCCCTCTGGCGGAGAGGATCGTGACTCTGCACGCTGACAAAGCGCAGAAGACCGGAATCAAGCCCGGCAATGGCAAGTACCTCTGAAATCTGGATAACCGCAATAGCGAGCGCATAGACTCCGAGAGCGTCAACACCGAGCAGCCGGGCAACCACAAGGTTATAGCCAAACCGCGCCACCTGGCCGAAGAGAAATCCGGCAAACGAAAATCCGGCCTGACCGGCTATGACGGCATTGCGATTCACGGGCATCTCTCCATAAAAGCGCTCCTCAGCTCCTGCTCCATCGTGGCAGCAAGTGTATCCCAACTGTGCTGCCGGGCGAAGGCCTGCCGCGCCTCAACCCGACGGTCGGCAAGCGCTTCGGGCACCATGAGGACAAACTCCTCCTGCGACCGCGCAACATGCACCACCTCCCGCGCCCGCTCCACCGCGCTGCAGTAGTTCATTGAGAGCACCGGCACACCCGCAGCGGTATATTCATAGAGCTTGTTGGGGTGAGAGACCCCTTTCAGCCTGTTGGAGAGCAGCGGCATCAGCGCCAGATCAAACCGCTGCACCCAGGCTGGCAGCTCGGCATACTCGATTTTACCAAAATAGTGAACATTGGGAAGTGCGTTGATCGCCTCCTGTTTGTTCCACCACTCCCGTTCGTAAGCGGGGCCAAGAAGCACAATCTGATAATCAGGCCAGGCACGGGCAGTTGCGGCTATCAAGGAGGCATCGATCCAGTCCATCGCTCCCGCATAGCCAAGAATCTTGCCCTTAAGCCCGGAGAGAGCGGCAGGCTTGTCAGCACGGGGAACCGCAAAATGGCTGAACTCCACGCCATTGCCAAGTTCGACGGTGCGAACACCGGTCGGCAGCTTGAGCTGACTGGTCAGTTCGCGGCTCACACTGAAAACCAGATGCACCCTGGAGAGATAGCGGTCGAGAGAGCCCTTCAACCACGGGGGAGTGCCCGGAAACGCAAGATGGTCATCGTTGGCATCATAAAAGCGGAGACGGCAAGGGAGAAGGGCGGCTACCCTTCCCCAATAGACATTACTCAGGCCGATTATCCTGTTGGAAAAGCCAAATCCAAGCATCGTCACCCAGAAGAGCATCAGCGCAATGCCTGGCAGAGAGAGCAGCGCACGGAGCAACGGAATATCGAGCAGACGCCCAATCCTGAAGGGAACGCTTTTGAGAAAGGGGACGCTGACCACCCAGACCCTGCCCCGTTTGACCGGGAGCCAGTGGTGGCTTCGCCCAAGCGCAAAGGGCTCTATGAAAAGAATGCTCCAGTTCTCTGGAAAACGGGCAAGCAGGCGCTGTTTCCGGGTGGAGAGAAAATCCCACTGTATCTCGGAAAACCAGACAAGCCTGAACGGGCTAAAGGGGCTGAGCTGGCTGCGGGTGGCTCCCCTATCGGACGGCAAGTTCATAGATCTGCACTTTTTCATACCATGCCCGCAACAGCGGCTTCACTCCTGTAAGATAAAACAACGGGTGGCGGATACGAAACTCCGCGCTTCGGCGAACAGCAAACCCGGCGCGGCTGAAAAGCAAAAGAGCCTCAGAGTGCGTCATTTCATGAAAATGGTCGGGGCTGGCAAGATATGAGGGTTTCCAGAGAGGCATGGAGAGAAAAAGCCGTGCATCCGCGCCCGCAAGAAGTCGCTTGACCTCAAGCAGTGCGTGAAGCGGATTGTAGAGATGCTCCAGCACCTCAAAGGCGGTCACCACTGCGAAAGAGCCTGTCAACGGTTCAAGATCAAGATCAACGGTCGTGTTCTTGAACGGACAGCTAAAATGCTGCTCAAGCAATGAGGTTAAAGGCGTTCGCTCTCCAAGATCAAGTCCGCTGGACAGTCGTAAAGCAGAAGGTGACGAGCCTTGCAAAAATTCAAGGGTTCTTTTCCAGCGAATCCGGTGAGCCGGATCGTTGAGATATTCTCCATCGATAACCGTTCTGCAACTATTCGGCATAGCTCCTCCCTGCAAACCATTGCTTCAGAAGAGTTCCAGAAAGTCGCAGGGGAAGCAAAAGCAGATACAGCGCCATTCCGCTCCAGGCCCTCTGCTTACTGAAGAGACGGAGCGCCCCACGGCTCTTTTTCACCAGCTTGAGGAAAGGGCGGCCAGTAAGCGAAGCCGACACCTTGTGCCAGACCCTTGATGACGGCACGTACTCTATACTCTTCCCCAACGCACGAACACGCAGGGAGAGGTCAACATCCTCCGCATACATCGCAAAGCTCTCATCAAACCCTCCAACCTCCTCAAAATCGCGACATCGCATGGCAAAACAGCAGCCTGTTGCATAGCCGGTTGGCCCTGGACGGTCAAAGTCAGGCGCATCCTTCTGCCTGAGCCCCACATGGCAGATAAGGCCGGTTGACAACCTGACTACTCCACCAGCATACCAGAGCAGATCAGGTCGATCCCAATAATTAATTTTCGGCACCGCTATACCTGCCAACGGTTGAAGACGCAGAGTTTCGACAAGCGGAGCACAAAAACCGGGATCAACAATGGTGTCATTGTTCAAAAAAATGACAAACTCAGCCTGCAACTCCTGAACGCGCCTGAACCCGGCATTGTTTCCCCCTGCATAGCCGAGATTAGTGGGCAAACACAACTGCTCAATATCAGGGAAAGCTGCCCGAATCTTTTCAGGAGAGCCGTCGGTCGAGCCGTTATCGACAACCAGTATCTTGTATCCCTTTACAAGAAGAGGAGCAAGCGAATCCAGGCAGGCAAGAGTCTCCTCTGCGCCATTCCAGTTCAGAACAACAATGCAGGTCAGCGCCTCCATCGTTACCTCTCTGCCGCTATAGTTTCGAGAAACCTGCCTGCTGAAACAGCAAAAGCCTCCCAGGAAAATTCATGGCGAAAAGCTTCGATTGCAGGACGCATTGAAGAAAGCCCCTCCCTGTTGTCAAGAAACTGCAAAACCGCTTCGGCAAACCCTTCAGGCGAAGAGTCACGCGCAACCCATCCTGTCTCGCCGGGGCGAACCATTTCAGGAAGAGCACCCGCCGGAGTGACAATGACCGGCAGACCGTAACCATAAGCAAGCGGTATAACCCCCGACTGTGTTGCGCTTCGGTAAGGAAGCACAACGGCATCAGCCGCCGAAAAAAAGAGTGCACTTCGCTCTGCAGAAACATAGCCTGGATAGAGATCAACATTTCCACCAAGACCGAGTTGATCAACAAGTCGTCGATAAAGAGAAACATCCTCATAAAAGTGGCCAGCAACCACCAGCCGGAGATCAGGCTCTCGCTGCAAAATCCCTGGCATGGCGCGAAGCATGATATCAAGCCCCTTGTAGTGACGCACATAGCCAAAAAAAAGCAGCACCGGCGAATGAATATCCAGATTGAGCGTCTTGCGTGCATCAACCACCGAAGGCTGCGACCCCTCCGGCTCATAAACCGGATGAAAAAGCTTGAGCAGGGGAATCTTCGGCATAGCAGCCTTCACCTCCTGCGACACAGCGCCAGAAAGAGTCAGAACACCGTCGGCGGAAGCAGCAAGCAGCCTCTGCATGAGCGGTTCAATAAAAAAGGATTCATGGGAAGAGAGGTTGTGAAGCAATACCACCATTCTGATGCCGGTGAACCGGCGCACAACAAAGCAGAGCGGCGCCAGCAGACCTGTCCAATATGCCACCAGCACAATATCGGGTTTCAGTGACCTGATACACCGGACTGTTTCTGGCCAGGAAAAAGGATTGAAAAGCACCAGACGAACCTTTTCAGGTAAAGGAGCCTCGGCACCTTTCGTAATAAAATCCGGAAAAAGCGCCCTGAACGCAAGAGGGACAACGTCATCCCCCCGCTGCTCGCGAAAGGCATCCGCCAAAAGTCCGCTGAATCGCGCTATACCTCCCTTCAAAGGGAAAAAAGGAGATATAAATGCAATTCGCAAGGCTATTGTTCTCCAAAACCCTGCTCAAAAAACTCCACCAACTGGCGGGCTGCTTCAGCGGCATCCTCGCCATCCAGCTTGAGCGTCAACCGGGTTCCTTTCGGAGCGGCAAGACTCATAACGCCGATAATTGACTTTGCGTTAATTTCGACACCCCGCATTTCGATAAAAAAATCCGATTTGAAACGAGATGCCAGCTTGACGACTGCGGCTGCAGGTCTGGTATGCAGCCCTGCCTTATTTTTAACGATAACTTCCTGAACAATCACGACTTTGCGGCCCCTGTTTGTATAATTAGTTTAGAGTGTTTTCACCATCGCGATCTCATCGCACGCCATAAGCTTCGGACAATGAGTACAATCCCTCCATATTTTCTGTGGAAAATACTCCTTCCGAATTTCACTGTACCCGATACGGCTGAAAAACTCACTACTGAGCGTCAGAACAAAAACCTCCCTGACACCTTCCTCACGTAAAACCGACTCGGCCTTTTCAACCAGCAACCGCCCTATCCCCTTCATTTTATAACGGTTAAAGACTGCTAATGAACGAATCTCGGCAAGCTTCTGGGTATAAAATGCAATCGCACAACACCCAATCACCTCCCCATTGTATTCAGCAACAAAAAAATTACGAATATTTTCAACAATATTATCATTGGAGCGCTCCAGCATGATTCCCTGACGGGCATACTCTGCAGTAATGGCAGAAATTGCACAGGAATCAGCAAGACGCGCATACCTGACAAAAAGTTCTCCCTGCTGCATGGTTACCCCATCCCCTCATCCAAAGGTTCAGCAGCCCTGATACGCCCCGATACCTCGCGCCAGAGTTCATCCTTGAGTTCCTTCAGCCCCTGCCCGGAAACGGCTGAAATCGGAAGAACCCTGACGCCCTCTTCAAGATCAGGAATCTCAAGATCCTCAGCAGCAATATCCATTTTTGTTACCACCACCAGACGCGGCTTTTCGAGCAGCCCCTTGTTAAATTTCTCAAGCTCACCGAGAAGTGTCCGGTATTCTTCGGCAATATCAGGCGAATCAGCCGCAACAAGCACGGCCAGTATTTTCGTACGCTCAATATGGCGAAGGAACTGCAAGCCAAGTCCTTTTCCCTCTGCCGCACCCTCGATAATTCCAGGAATATCGGCCATCACAAAAGATTTGTACTCCTCGTAGCGCACAATGCCGAGATTCGGCACCAAAGTCGTAAAGGGATAATCAGCAATTTTAGGTTTCGCGGCGCTGATCACCGAAATGAGGGTAGACTTGCCTGCATTGGGAAAACCAACAAGACCGACATCAGCCATAAGCTTCAGCTCCATATTGAGCATCAATGCCTCCCCTTTCTGGCCTGGCTCGGCATAACGTGGAGCCTGACGGGTCGGTGTGGCAAAATGCTGGTTGCCGCGGCCACCTTTGCCCCCCCTGGCAATTAACAGTTCCTGATCCTCGCCCGTCAAATCCGCAATAATCTCATGAGTTTCAGCATTTCTGACGATGGTGCCACACGGAACATCAATAACAATATCGGCGCCATCCCGGCCTGTTTTCCGGGCTCCCTGCCCATGAACACCGCGAACGGCTATATACTTTTTTTTATACTTAAAATCGAGAAGGGTTGTCAACTGGGGGTTGGTTCGCAGCCATACATGGCCGCCACGTCCGCCATCACCACCATCGGGCCCGCCTTTTGGCACAAACTTCTCTCTGCGAAAACTCACACAGCCATTACCGCCGTCACCAGCCTGAACAAAAATAGACGCACTATCTACAAACTTCACTCACACACCTGCCTTTTGAATAATCTTTCTACTTTACCTACATTCCGTAACAACCATCTAACCACTGACAACATTATGGCATCCCACTCCCTGAAATCCTCTGGCACACCCTCAATCGAGGAGCTTATCTTAAGGCTTGAGGAGATAACCCGCAACATCGAAAATCCAGAAACTGGCCTTGAAAACTCTATCGGCCTCTACGAAGAGGGACTGAGCATTGCCGAGACCTGCAAAAATCGACTTCAGGAAGCAAGAAAAAAAATTGAGGTTATCAATCCCGAACTCGCAAAAACATTGCCCGAAACACTGCGTACCAAAGATCTGTTCGACAGCGAATCTTAAAAACGCTCACCCTTCGAGTTTTTTCAGCAGCACATCATTCACCATCTGTGGATTTGCCTTGCCTTTCATCCGGCTCATACACTGACCCACAAAAAAGCCCAGCAGCTTGGTTTTTCCACTACGATACGCGGCAAGCTGCCCAGGATTGGCATCCAGAATTTCCTGCACAACCGTCTCAATTGCGCCGGTATCTGACACCTGTGCAAGCCCTTCACGCTCAACAATCTCCGTAGCAGCAGCTTCCTCCGACAACATAATTTCAAACACCTGCTTGGCAATGGTATTACTGATCATTCCCTCACCAATAAGACGGATCAATCCGCCAAGCCTTTCAGGAACAATGGAAAACTCAGCAATATCAAGATACTTCTCTTTCAGCGTGCGCATCACCTCCCCCATCACCCAGTTCGAGGAAACCTTGGCATCACCCGAAACCCTGACCGTCTCCTCAAAATAGTCGGCAAGCTCCCTCTCAACCGTAAGCACTCCGGCATCATAGACGGGAATGGCATATTCCTCAGCAAAACGAAGCGCGCGCGCTTCAGGAAACTCAGGAAGCTCAAGCCTTATGCGGTCAATCATCTCCTGGTCAACAAGCACCGGCACCAGATCGGGATCAGGGAAATAACGATAATCGTGAGCAAACTCCTTGCCCCGCATGGAACGGGTCTCCCCCTTGTCGGCATCCCAAAGCCTGGTCTCCTGAATGATGACCCCACCGTTGTCCAGAATCTCTCTATGGCGCTCCGCCTCAAATTCGATGGCCTTTTCTACATTCTTGAACGAATTCATATTCTTGATCTCGGTACGGGTACCATACTCGGTCGCTCCTGCGAGTCGCAACGAGACGTTAGCGTCGCAACGAAGACTTCCCTCCTCCATGTTGCCATCCGAAATACCGAGATATTTAACAATCTGACGCACTTTCTGAAGATATGCTGAAGCCTCCTTCGGGGTACGCATATCTGGATAGCTCACAATCTCAAGCAGCGGAACACCGCACCGATTAAGATCAATATAGGTCTCCTCGCCAATATCATGAATCGACTTGCCGGCATCTTCCTCAATATGGATCCTGATCAGGCGGATCTCCTTGCGCCCCTCTCCAGCATCAATAGTGAGAGTTCCCTCCCCGCATATTGGCTCTTCAAACTGCGAAATCTGGTACCCTTTCGGCAGATCCGGATAAAAATAGTTTTTCCGGGCAAGCACAGAATGAGTGGCTATCGTGCAGCCCATTGCCAGACCAATCTTTACGGCATCCTCCACCACCTGGCGATTAAGAACCGGCAAAGCTCCTGGAAGAGCAAGACAAACCGGACAAACATTGGTATTGGCCGATTTTCCAAACTGGGCAGAACAACCACAAAAAGCCTTGGTCACGGTATTAAGCTGACAATGAACCTCAAGGCCCACCACTAATTCATACTTCATTGCAAAAATTAACGTTATTTAAAAACAGCAAAACCTCTGTCAGTAAGGATTATAAGAGAACTTCTGCCCACCCAGGGTCGCCTCCGCCATAACCCCGGCCTTCGGAAGCACAAAAACAGCGACCCCATTAGAATAATCGATATTGGTTGTCATCCCCGTAGTAACCACAATTGCAGCTACCTGAGCATTCAGCTCATAGTTGCCTTTTTTGAAATTGTCAAGCTCTTCGCGACCTTTAAAAAAAATAATTTCCGAGAATGACTGCCCACCAAGCTGCGGACCAACATTAAGCTGGGTAATTGTTGAACGCCCCACCAGAGTGTTTTGTTCATAGACATACCCCTTGCCATGGCCACCTCCAAACAGCATGAAGCCACCTTTAAAGACATCAGGAAAAACAGCATAGCCGTATGCATGTTCAAAAAAGCGGTCAAGTGCCAAACCATGTGTTCTGAAATAGTCGACCGCCACCCTTGCGTGATCCTCATCTGCCGGATCCCATCCTGCCCTTGCCGTAACGGAAAACACTCCTGCAAGCATGAAAGCAAGAGCCACTACCTTCATCATCTTCATCTTCAATACATGTTTTCGTTATTTGAGACAATCAATTCATAATACGTTGCCGCTCTTCAATTTTTTTCACCACATCTTTTGCCACTTCAAGTATCTCCACAGCACTCCGCACCTCTTCATCAGTGTACAATCGCAACGCTGCAACAAGAGGTTCAAGATGCTTTTCAGCAGGAGAACCAACAAGAATGCTGAGCGCCTCCGGTGCATACCCCAATGCCGCAAGCTTTACAAACTGCATTATGGCTCCTTCGATGGTGCTCTCAACAAGATCAGGGTTGCCGACATACTGTCCTGCAAGCTCCAGAGCTTCGTTTTTCCGCTCCTGCATCTTCATCAGCAGTTTAAGCAGCACAAATTGTGCTCGCGACCCTTGAGGGCACAATTCCATAGCCTTCATAAAAGCACGTTCAGCCTCCTGATATCTGTCAAGTTTTCCATAGACAACACCTTTATTGAATATGGCGTTCGACACTTTGACAACAATCTGCTTTTCAGGCCGCTCTTTATAGGTCGCAATAAGCTCTTCATACGCCTGCATTGCTTCATCCCAACGGTTCATACTGTCAAGGACAATCCCTTTGTTGAACAGCGCACTGACTACGTGTTCCAGAATTTGCAGTTCAGACCTCTCCTTATAGAGAGTAACAAGTTCTTCATACGTCTGAATCTCTTCATCCCTGCTGTTCAGATCTCCAAGTGTAACCCCTTTGTGAATCATGCACTTAGCCACCTGTTCAGCAACCTCTGCGTCAGGACACTCTTTGAACAAGTCAAGGAGTTCTTCATAGAGCTGAAGAACCTCGTGCCTGCGGTTCAGCTCTCCCAGCAAAACCGCTTTACTGAAGATGGCCTTGACTACCCACTTGACAATCTGCTCCTCAGAACGATCTTTACCTGTAGCTATTACCTCTTCGTATGCCTCTATTGCCTCTTCAGGGCGATTCAAGCCAGCAAGTTCACAGCCTTTACTGAACATGGCCATGACGACTGGCATAACGAGCAGCGCCTCAAAACGTCCCTTGTACGTTGTAATTAATTCTTCATAAGTTTTAACCGCTACTTCCGAACGATTCATGTTGCCAAGTGCCACCCCCTTGCCAAACATAGCACCTGCAACCTGTACGGCAATCTGATCTTCGGCACTACTTTTGTGAACCATTATTATGGCTTCAAACACATGAAATGCTTCAGAGTAATTTCCGGCTTCGAGCAACCCGAAGGCATGGTTAAAACCCTCCTCCAAAACTTTATTTTCCACGTCATCTTCAAGAGCCGCACCCCCGCTAAAAACAAACATCCTCTCATCAACACGAATATTTTTCACCGCTTCAGGCAGAACAGGACAACTTTTGACCACCGCCTCTGCGGCAGCAAAATGATCGCGGCATTGCTGAAAATGCTTGCGATCAGGAACACTCATAACCGCCTCTTCAAAGGCAGTAAAAGAACCGCGAGACTCCGCAGATAAAAGCATACCCCCCTCTTCACCCGGGAACTGTTTAACCGGGAGAGGATCATAAAGATTGATCATAAATTTCGCAAGAGCCCTGACCCGATCTGCCAGTCTGCCATATCTTCTCAAGTGATAATAGATACTGTAACTACTTTCCGTCAAGCCATATAACTTATTTCTTTTTGCCTGTTTCTCAATAACAACAACCCCCCGGTTCAGCAGCCTGTTCAGGTAGGCACTGGTCTTGTTGACATCGAGCCTTGCCACCAGAGCAATCTCCCGAACCGATGAAATGCTCCATAGCTCGGCAAGTGCCAGATAAACCTTCCTCTCGATCGGCGCCATGGTATCGAGATGACTTTTAAAATAGCCAGTATACTCGTCTATTGCGTCAACAAGGTTATCAAAAAGCATCCGGAATGGCCGTTTTGCACCACATCTGGCAAAAAGAGTCAGCATACGGGGATTGCCTCTTGTCAGTATTCTTACCGACCTTATCTGCTCCCCAGGAAGTTTTTCTCCTGCAATGAGTCCCCAGAGAACATTGCACTCATCGTCATCAAGAGGTTTGAGCTCATGGATCATGAACATTTCAAACATCTCACTGGAGGGATGATCAATACCTTCGAACAGGCTTGTTGCCGTAGCAAGAAGCAGTAACTGCGGTTGATTCATCAGGGTTTGGCGAATAGTCGCCCCCTCCTCTGCACTTGCCAGATCACCAAAAAGCATATTGAGATTCTCGACAATTAACAGAATCTCTTTTCCCTCGCTATCGGCAAAATCAAGCAGATGCTGCAATGCCCGCTCACAAAGCAGTTGATCATCAATTTCGGAGCGTAGTTCCAGATATGCTTGTTTCCATTGCTCATCACCTGTTTGCCTGCCAAGACAAAACAGCGATTCAAGCCAGAATTCAGCGGCTGAACTGACCTGATAACTCTCTTCTGAAAAGATCAGAGGATAGAAACGATTGTACAATTCGTCATGCCGCTCAATCTCTGCTGCAATACGATGCACTAAAAGTGTTTTGCCGCTGCCTCGCGCACCAGTAACAAGCAGATGCTGTCTGGAGCCAGGTACATGGTCACCGATGATTCTTTTTATAAGCTCGAAATCAACCTGACGCACCACAAAATTCTCTATAAGCTGCTCCTCCTCAAGAAAAGCCGGGTTATGTTTAACAAACCGTGTGGTCATGCGTTACCCCTTTCCCATAACGGCATAAAAAAATCTTTTTTGCTCAGTCGCAATCTGCTATCCTCCGATTTCAATTTCGCGCTTCAGTGCCTCACGTTCAATTTCAAGACGGCGAATTTCGCGGTTTATCCGGTCAAGCTCTTCGGGACTGCTGTCTATTTCCAACCTGAGACGCGAAGAGGCTTCGTCAATCAGGTCGATAGCCTTGTCAGGAAGAAAACGATCCGCAATATAGCGGTTGGAAAGCTCGGCTGCAGCAACAATGGCAGCATCTTTGATATGCACGCCATGATGAATCTCATATTTTTCCTTGAGGCCGCGCAGAATGGAAATCGTATCCTCCACACTTGGCTGATCGACCAGTACCGTCTGGAACCGGCGCTCAAGGGCCGCATCTTTTTCAATACGCTTGCGATACTCGTCAAGCGTCGTGGCACCAATACAGCGCAACTCACCGCGGGCAAGTGCAGGCTTGAGAATATTGGCGGCATCCATTGACCCTTCGGCGGACCCGGCTCCCACAAGCAGATGAAGTTCATCAATAAAAAGAATAATCTCGCCATCAGACGACTGAACCTCGCGCACGACCGCCTTAAGACGCTCCTCAAACTCCCCCCGGAACTTCGCGCCAGCAACAAGCTGCGCAATATCAAGCGCTGCAATCTGTTTGCTCTTGAGGTTTTCAGGGACGTCTCCGGCCACAATGCGTTGCGCAATACCTTCCACCAGCGCCGTCTTGCCGACCCCCGGCTCACCGATAAGCACGGGATTGTTCTTGGTACGACGACTGAGGATCTGCAACACCCTGCGGATCTCCTCATCACGCCCGATCACCGGATCAAGTTTGCCCTTGCGCGCCTGATCATTCAGGTTGCGCGAATATTTTTTCAGCGAATTATAGCTCTCCTCAGCGCTCTGGCTGGTCACCCGCTGCGTTCCCCTGATGGTGGCAAGCACCTTGAGAATAGCATTACGGTTAAATCCTGCGTCCTGCAACATGCGAGACACCGTAACTCCAGCTTCGCTCAGAGCAATCAGAAGATGCTCCGAACTGATATAGTCATCCTTCAGACTTTCGGCCTCTTTCAGGGCTACATCGAACACCCTGGCGAGATTCTGCGACAGATACTGTCCAGTAGCCGAAGCGCCGGTTACCTTCGGAATCCTCTCAATTTCCCGGTTAAGCGCCGCCTGCAACATTTCGGCAGGAGCCTCAAGCTTCTGCGCTATCTGCATGGCAATACTGCTGTTATCGTCAAACATAGCAAAAAGCAGATGTTCAGGCTCAACCTGCTGATGCTGACGACTGCCAGCAAGCGTTGTCGCAGTCTGTAATGCCTCCTGAGCTTTCAGGGTAAATCTGTTAGGATCAAATTGCATAATTCCAAGTATTTATTATACAATGTGCAAGTTCATGAATTTGAAATATCTCTCGGAGGTGATGGCATGTTTTTTACAACAGCATTGACCACAAGCCGAAGAATCTGGGCGCCGATAGATAAAATCTCAACGCTTTTCTCCTGAATGTGACGCTGGGTATCAAGCTGCTCCTTGAAAAGCTCCACGGATGCCGGATCATAATTTCCATGACTGACATAATCATCAATCACCTCTTCAGCCTGATCAAAAGGCATATTAAAAACCTTGATTCCCAGCTTCGCCCTTTCTATAGAGTCAAGAGCTCTCTGACCTGTGTTCTGCTGCTCCATAACGGTTCTGTGTTTCGTCTGAAAGTGGACTGATATTACTTGATTGCAATAGCCAATGTAACAATTTTTTGCAACAAGAAAGGGCCATGCTTGATACCCTGCACACTCCTTCATCGCCATCCCGCTCCTTTTCCGAGCATGGTTTCAGCAAGCAAGAGCAAAAGGGCTGCCGCAAGAACAGAGCGGGAGAGCGATTCATCATGCTCAGCAGGCTCCATCGTCCAGCGAGATGAGGCCTCCATGCGGTTAATCCTTTCGGAAACTTCCATAAAAACAGTATGTTCCGCCCTGCTCCGGTAGTAAAAGCCACCTGCATCACGAGCCAGCTCCTGCAACGTTTCAGGCTTGAAACTGCTCATCACCACCTGGCCACGTTCATCCCGTTTGAGTACGCCACCGCCCAGCGGAATCACGACCGGCTGACGCATACCAACTCCTGTCACAAAAAGATGAACGCCCGACTTTTTCAATAGCTGAGCTGCGGCCTGGATATCACCGGCATGATCCTCCCCGTCACTCAACAGCACCAAAATCTTCTCCCCTTTGAGTCCCGGCGCCAGGCGATTTTCCGATACAGGCTCAAAAAGAGTAGCGGCAAGCTGAAGGGCCGCACGAAAAGAGGTGCCCTGTTCCTCAATAAGGTCAGGCGAAGCCATGCCAAGCAACGCATCGAACGCTTCCTTGTCGGTAGTAAGAGGACACTGCACAAGCGGCGCGCCAGCAAAGAGAAGAATAGCCCGCCGACCTCCATGCACGGCATGACTGATGCTGCTTACCTCCAGTTTCGCCTGCCCAAGACGGTCGGGAAGCACATCCCTTGCCATCATACTGCGGGAAATATCGAGCATAAAAACCAGATCGGCACCTTTGCGAGGCACCGGTCTTCCCCCACCGCAAAATCGGGGGCCTGTCAAGGCAACAAGCAACAAGGCAATAGCTGAAAAAAGCAGCCCTTTTTTAAGCAACACCATTCCCAATCGCAAACGGGGCATGATCGCCTCAGCCATAGCGGGCTCCACAAGGGCTTCGCGAACCTGAAATGCCCTCATGACACCATAACCAAGAAACACGGCAAGAGGTATCAATAAAAGCAGATAAACAGTATTTTCAGGCCAGGTAAAACACATAGGCACACTCCCTTCCACTCAACATTCCAATATTTCCATACTACGGCACCCTCAACAATCGAGTGTTTGACAACATAACTTCAAGCAAGAGCAGTACAACTGCCACCAGTAACAAAAAGAAAAACAATACGGAACGATGCTCCATAACCGGCCCGGCATGACGACTCTTTTCCTGCCGATCAATAGTGCTGATGGTTTTATCAAATTCTGCCTGATCATCCACCCTGAAATATCCACCGCCCGTTGTCCGGGCAATTCCCTGAAGCGATTCCTCATCCCGCACCCTATGGCTGCCACTCTCTCCCGAATGATCGATCCGATCTTCAGCAGTTTTAAAACCGGCGTTGATTGCATAAATCCTTATTCCATTCCGTGCAGCAAGCCCTGCAGCCGTTGCCGGGCCAACCTCTCCGGCATTATTTTCACCATCCGTCACCAGAATAATAACTTTGTGCGACGACTCCGACGCCTTGAGCCGGTTCACCGCAATAAGAATCGCCGTGCCGATAGCGGTTCCATCATCTTGTATAACCTTTGGAGAAAGATGGTCAAGCAACATGGCAAGCACCTCATGATCGAGCGTCAGCGGGCACTGCGTGTACCCCTTGCCGCGAAAAACCACCAGACCCATCCGGTCATTCGATCGACGCAGCACAAAATTGCGGGCAACCTGCCGTGCAGCATCAAGACGGCTTTGACCAGCAAAATCCTTCTGCAACATGGATTCCGAAATATCAAGCGCCAGCATCACATCAATACCCCGCGCCTCAGCTTCACTCTGCCGAAAAAGAAGACGAGGCCCCGTCAGTGCCAGAACACAAAGCACAAGCGCACTCCACCGCAACCAATGAGGCAAAACACACAGCAGCCTGTGCGCCTCAAATCCCGAAGCCTTAAGTCGCTCAAGACCCGGAAAAAGTATCGCAGGACTTTTATCCTGAAGCCGCGCCTTCAACCAGGCAGCCAAAGCCAACACCGGCAACAGCAACAACCACCAAGGTTCGGCCAGTTCAAGGCGAGGGATATGTGACAACCATTCAGGCATAAACAATAATTTCAACGAGATAATCTTCTTTTGGCATTGCCGGTAATATGCATCTGAAAATCATTGGCTTTCCACATTTGAATACGACGACACACTAAAGCTTCTCCCACTCAAACTTGCTGACGTTTCTTGCCTTGGGATCAAAAACAATGCCAATCAGGTAACGTTCGCCTGCATATCTCTCGTAATATTTCATCTTCCTGATCTGCTCAAGCGGATCCCCGTCAGTCACCCTGAATTCAAAGAGAAAGGTTCGCCCCCCGGCCTTCAGCGTCAGGTCAACTCTCCCTTTGTTGCTCACATCCTCTGCGATGATGTCCACCCCGATACTGGCAAAACAGGCATAGAGCACGCTGGCGTAAAAGCCCTCGTAACGCTCGATATCATTGTTGGTGAAATTATTGTACGCGATGCTTGCAAAAAGGCGTTTGATAACGGATTCCAATCTTTCAACATCTCCGGCGTTGATGAGAGCAAGCAGCTCACGACGGATCGGTTCATTTTCCGAAACGCTGGTCATCGATTGCAGAATATAATCGTTAAAACTCATCTGCACCTCCTTGTTGGGAAATCCCAACTCATAACCAAATCCCATATCCAACGGAAGCAGGCGCTTGATGGTCAAGTAGCCTGTCTGAAACAGAATGGCTTCCAGATTGAGATTTTCAAGGTCAAAGCTGTTGACCAGAGACTCATTAACTTGTAATCCAATAAATTTTGGGATAAAATAACTGTTCTTTTTGATGAGTTCAATCAGAAATCTGGGCGTTCCAGTCTCAAACCAATAGTTTTTGAACATCCGATGGTTCCTGATAAAGAGCAGAATATCATAAGGGTTATACACCCTGTCACCCAAAAAGTTATACCCATTATACCACCTTTTGACCTGCTCCATATTCACCCCTTCGAGATAAGGTGCAAAAGTGGTATCAACATCAAGCTGGGTGTAACCACAGATATTGCCATAATCAGGGTTCAGGCTGATATCTTCGAGATTGTTCAAGCCGCTGAAGAGCGACACTTTGGAGAATTTGCTCACACCGGTGAGAAACACAAAGCGCAGATACTCGTCGTTCTCCTTGATTTTGGAATAAAAGTCACGCATTCCATCCCGAATGATGAGAGCCTCTGGGATATTCTCAATATTATCCAGAATCGGCTTGTCGTACTCGTCGACCACAATAACAACCTTCTGGTGATACTTTTGAGAGGCTTTTTTTATCAATTCTGCAAAGAAGTATTGTGCTTTTGATTTGTTTGTACACTCCAGCCCAAGTCGCTCCTCATTGGAGTTAAGTATTTGTACTAAATCCTCCTCCAGATCGGCTTTCGAGTGAATCCCGCCACTGAAACTAATTTTGATGACCGGATGGCTCACCTCCCAATTCCACCGCTCCTCAATCAACAGCCCCCGAAACAGCTCCCGATTTCCCTCAAAAATATTTTTCAGCGTGTCGAGGAACAGGCTTTTGCCGAATCGCCGGGGCCTCGACAGAAAAACGTATTGAAAGCTGTCAATCAAGCTGCGGGCAATCTCCGTTTTGTCGATGTAGAGATAATCACCCTCAATGATTTTACTGAAGGTCTGTATTCCTATCGGCAGCTTTTTCATCGTCAATCTCGTTGTAACTCGTTAGCCGATCACAGGCATCGGTACAGTAACACGCCGACACAACTCCACACTTTTTTTACTACATTCCGAAATATAAAACTTTTTGACAGAAAATAAGACCGACGCATCAGTGTTAATGAACAGATCTCTCACTGCAAATTGATGAAATACTTTTTGTTTGAAGATACATCAGACAGTGAAGCTGCATCGTCGTGGTGTCTGGCAGAGAGTTCGGGGAAGCAGTGGCCACCGGACGGATGAGATGGGGAAACGCAGCCTGGTCACCTCGATACGGGCTGTCACCCTACTCAGTGACCGTGGTGCGTGATGGGAATTATATGGGATGTGAAGGGCGTATGCGATACCCCCTGCGAGGGGATTTGCTGGTAGATTTTATGCGGAATAGTTATTGAGTGAGTGACGAAGACTACTTTTTACTCACGTCGACATTGTAAACCATTGGCCTTGAGGAGGGCATGCTGTTTGGTAAGGTCAAGATCGTGGGTTACCATTTGCAACCATCTCAACTGATGACCTTTGGATCGCTGACCTGGCACTGATGTATTCATAAACAGATCGCTTCAGCATCAGAGCCTCTCCCACTCAAACCTGCTGACATTCCTTGCCTTCGGGTCAAAAACAATCCCAATCAGATAGCGTTCACCTGCATACTTCTCGTGATATTTCATCTTCCTGATCTGCTCAAGCGGCTCCCCGTTGGTCACCTTGAATTCAAAGAGAAAGGTTCTCCCATCGACCTGCAGCGTCAGGTCAACTCTCCCCTGGTTGCTCACATCTTCAGCGATGATGTCCACCACGATATTAGAAAAATAAGCATAGAGAACGCTGGCGTAAAAGCCTTCGTACCTCGCGATATCGTTGTTGGTGTAATTATTATAGGCTATACTGGCAAAAAGTCGCTTGATAACAGGTTCCAGACTTGCAACATCTCCGGTCTTCAAGAGAGCAAGCAGATCACGGCGGATCGTCACGTGTTCCGAACCGGTCGTCATCGATTGCAAAATATATTTGCAGAAACTGATCTGCACCTCCA
>CAJAAV010000272.1 GCA_903937835.1 uncultured Chlorobiaceae bacterium
AGAGAATAAAAATAACTTTTCTCCCGTTATGACGGAAAGAAAAAACCCATAACTTGCAAAATCACCTTTTAGGGCTTATATTTGAAGCTCTTTATAATTACATACTCTTACGAGGCTACACCATGGCAAAAGGAAAAGAAAATAGAATCGTTATCACACTGGAATGCACTGAGGCAAAAAAAGAGGGGAAAACGGTCTCGAGATATACCACAACAAAAAACAAAAAAAATACCACAGAACGTCTGATTTTGAAAAAGTATAATCCTAATATGCAGCGTCATACCCTGCACAAGGAGATCAAGTAGGCTTTCTGTTCTGGTACAGGCATAACGCAAGGCCCGAATGGCGGAATTGGTAGACGCACGCGTTTCAGGGACGCGCGCCGCAAGGTGTAGGAGTTCGAGTCTCCTTTCGGGCACAAACAATATTCAGGGGCGATATGCAGGTGAAGAAGGTTTGCAATATATCAGCAGTCGAATCAGCACAGGCAGGGTTTTGCACATACAACACACCGATACGCACCTTTTATTAAGAAGGTGCTTTTTTTTTGCTTTAATAATCCAAAACATCAGCAGTAGTGGATCATACCAAAATAAACCTCCTTGTCAAGCTTCAGCACCTTGATAATCAGATAGAAAGCATAGTCAGTCTCCAAAAAGGACTGCCAGAGGAGATAGATGCTCTTGACGAAGATCTGTTATTTACAGCCCGCCAGATCGAGTCACGCAAGAAAATAGCTGATGAACAGTTGAAACAGCGATCACGTTTGCACGAAACAATCAACGAGTGTAAACACAAGATTCTGAACTTCAAGGAAAAACAGACACTTGCCCGCAACAACAAGGAGTACGATGCTCTTTCCAAGCAGATTGAATATGAAGAGAAAGAGATAGCCCAGGCAGAGATTCAGCTTCAGGATATCGTCCATACCATTCAACGGATAGAAGAAATCCAGAAAAAAGGTCGGCAACTGATTACCGAAAATCGGTATGACGAAATTACTGAAGAGATGATGCCCGACGATGTCCTGCATCAGCAACTCGAAGACCTGAACAAACAGGTCACCCACAAAAAAGAGGAACTTGAAAGCATTGTTATTGAAACAGCCGAAGATGTTGATTCTCTGAAAAAAAAGGTTACCGAACAGCGGGTGCTCATTGACCGTGAGGCAAAAAGACTGCTCGACAAGTATGACCATCTCAGAAGCGGCACCTTGCGTAATGCGGTCGTCAAGCTGAACCGCAATGCCTGCTCAGGCTGCAACACAAGAGTTCCAACCAATCGTCACACCATGATTGTGCAGGGCGGCTTCTACCTCTGTGAGTCATGCGGACGCATTGTTGTTCATGAACGGCTTTTTGAAGAGGCAGAAGGGTGATTGTAATACGTTATACACGTTCTTTGTAAAGCTGAAATCGCAAGTGTGCAGTCGCCGTGCAACGTCGAAGGTTGCGCAGAGGAAAGTCCGAACTTCACAGGGCAGGGTGCCGGTCGAGAGCTGCAAGGCTCAAGCCCGGGGATGACGGCGCAAGCCGGTTATCACAGAGAGTGCAACAGAAAACAGACCGCCCCGAATTACCAATGGTAAAGCGGAGTAAGGGTGAAACGGCGGTGTAAGAGACCACCAGACAGTGCAGCAATGCACTGTGCTTGGCAAACCTCCCCGAAGCAAGGCTAAATAGGAAAGCTTTCCCTCCCAAGGGAAAAGAGCGGCCCGTTCAATTCCGCAAGGAGAGTTTTCGGGTAAGCCGCATTAGATAAATGGCTGCAGCTTTACCCGGTTTTCCGGGTAATCCACAGAATTCGGCTTATAGCTTTCGGTTTCAGCTTTTTTTATTTCAAAAATTCACCGCCGTTGCCCCACCGCACTGCTTGAGCATCATCTCCATCCAGCCAGTGCCAGACATTTTTTCCGCCAAGGCAACGACAATATGCTGCGGCACAACACCAAGATCAAGATTTCTGCCAAGCCCCTGCACACACGACGGACAGTTTGTGAGAATGACCGACTTCGATTGGCCATGCATCCCCTCCGTAATGGCATCCCGTTTCCGATGAAGCATTGAATCAGTAATGTCAGGGCGTGAGAGCGCCAAAGTTCCCGCCTCTGAACAGCAATGCGGTACAGCGGTCACACGGCCAAAACCTCCTATTGTCCGAAGTGTTTCACGCGCTTTGCCAGAGAGCGAATCATGACAAGGAGCGTGGTAGAGGTAATCACCATCGCCATTCAGCTTCATCCCCTTTCCAAGAGCATAAGCAGAGATATCAGTAATCTTCCCTCCAAACAGCTTGCCGGTTTCAATAGCATCAAGCCCTTCCATACAGGTACCACAGCTCACCACACAGGTATCAAAATCGAGGTAGGAGAACATCTCCCTGATCTGACTGAAGAGCACCGTGTTGCGCAAAACAATACTTGAATATTGATCAGTTTTGGCATTGACATGCGCCGGAAAGCCGCAACAGAGAAAAGGGGGCGGAAGCACCACTCTCGTACCAAGCTCAAGCAAGAGGTGAAGCGCCGCCATCGAAATAGTTGAGTTCATCCGCTCCGAACCACATCCTGGAAAATAGAAAACATTCCCGGTCGCCTCTCCCGACGGCTCGAACACCAGCACCTGATCAGGGCCGCACTCCGGCAGCACATCGCGCAGCGTCTCTTCTGGCACCGACGGCACCGGAGAACGTAACAATCGTAACGGATAAAGAGCAGGCGGATCATTTTCCGGCTGCAATGGCGCAGAGAGTTTGTTGCCTGCCCGCTGGGCAGCTCCACCCATCCGGAGTACCGCCTTGCGGAAAAGAGCATTGAAGGCAGGTGAACGGCTGTCGAGATAGCGCAACGTCAGCTCCGTGACGGGCGAAGAGTGTTTGAAACCCCACTCCGACAGGATTTCACGCTCCAGAACCGAAACCTCACCCGTATCAATATCAACCGGGCAGGGTTTGAGACATTTATGGCAGATCGTGCAGTGGTCGGCCACCTCCTCAAGCCACTGCAAAAGGGCAAAGTTGGTCGATCGCTCACGCTGGGCGTCAAAAAGAAGCGCCTCAATCAGCGACCCGATGGCAAGATTCTTGTTCCGGGGATGATAGAACATTCCCCTGGCAGGGTAGTAGACACAGCAATCGGTCTTGCATTTACCGCACCGAATACAATAGTCAACCTTTTTAGAAAGTTCCTCTATCTGGGCCCGCTTGAGAATATGCGCCTCAAGTTCCAGCAAATTAAAGGATGGCGTAAAAATATGGTTGAGCGCATCATAATCATCAAGCTTGCCGGGATTCATGATTCCCTGCGGATCAACCTTGTGACGATATTTCGAGAGTGCTTCGACAATTGCCGGATCCAGATATTTCAGCTTCGTGACACCAATCCCGTGTTCGCCCGACACTACTCCGCCAAGGGAGACCACCTTCTCCATAACATGGTCGATCACCTTGTCGGCTCGCTCAAGCATGGAGCGATCGTTCGAAAGAACCGGCACGTTGACATGGACATTGCCGTCACCGGCATGCATGTGTGTCGCAAGCACTATGCGCCGGTCGCGAACATGATGATAAGCACCCTCAAGGGCAGCCTCCATCTCCGGATAACCCTGCACCAGCTCTCCAAGCTCACTGGCCAGCTCCTGCACCACAGCAAGAGAGCGCAGAGACTCCTCCGGCTCAGCCACAATTCTCTCCTCAAAATAGCGGCAAAGTTCAAGTCCGGCAGGAATCTTGGAGGAAAACTGGCCGCCATCCCCTTTCACCGTAGCTGTCGAAAGAATATCTCCTGCACGCTGCACAAATCGACGCTGGGCATAACGCTCCTCGTCAATATTCAGCTTGTCGATAAAACGGGAGAACTCGGCAAGAGCCTCCAGCGGAATCACAATATCCTCGTTCAACTTGAAAGCGTTCGTCCTGCGTGCAATCGCGCCAAGCTTTTTGCGGTCAGCCCAGAAGCGGACACCCTCCGCATTATCCCTGGCCAGAAACATCAGCGTGTTCGGATGCGGCTCAAGCAGACGCTCCACCCGTTCAACGCCACTCTGTACCTCCGCTGCGCTGTTGCCAGCAATATCAATCAGCAGCACCGCTTTCGGTGTCTGGGCACGAGGCGCCTTCACTTTATAGTCAATAGCCCTGATATACTCATCATCAAAATGCTCCAGCGCCAGCAGCGCTTCCCGATTTTCAGACTGGAGCGGGAAAATTTTTGAGAGCTCAAGAATCACGCGACTTGCCTCATCCATGTCGGGGCCGAAAAACTCAAGACAGAGCGTCCTCTTTTCAGGATACTTCGGATAAAGCACAAAAAGGCCCGAGGTAATCACCCCGTCAGTTCCCTCTTTCTGCAGGCCGGGCACTCCCCCGAGCGCCTTGTTGGTAATATCCTTCCAGAGCCCTTTTTTCCGAATATCGGTGCCAAGCAGCTCAATGCGGTCAATCCTCTTGCCCGACTCATTCCACACCTCAAAGGTGACCGTATCCTCATGCAGAATTTTCCGTAACCGGTGATCAACACGCTTCACAATCCAGTTCTCCCCGGAGGGCATCGCCATGCGCCATTCAACGAGATTATCAATACAGGTTCCCCAGCGCACCGCCATCTTTCCACCGGCATTTTCAGCGATATTGCCCCCAATCGTGCAGGACCATTCACTGGTTGGATCAGTGGCAAATACAAGGCCGTGTTCATCAGCCTCCTCCATCGCACTCTCCGTCACCACACCCGCCTCAACATCAATCACTGAGGCCCGCGCTATCTGACCATTGTCAAGCTGAAATTCACGTTCCGAAATGCCCCGGATGCGGTTCAGCTTCTCCATATTGATAATCACACACTTCGACCGCAGAGGCACCGCCCCGCCAGTCAACCCGGTACCTGCTCCCCGGGGAATAACATGCAGCCCGAGTGCAGCAATAGCGGTAATCAGCGGAGCCACCTGCGACTCCTTGTCAGGCGTTACAACCGCCGAAGGAAGATGAAGCCTCCAGTCAGTGGCATCGGTGGCATGGGCCGCAAGAGAAAAGGGATCAAAGAGCACATTTTTGGCTCCGACCACCGCCCCAAGTTCACGCTTCAGGCGGCGGCGAAGCTCAGGGGTCTTTTCAACCACCGAACG
This sequence comes from uncultured Chlorobiaceae bacterium, assembly GCA_903937835.1. Taxonomy (GTDB): domain Bacteria; phylum Bacteroidota; class Chlorobiia; order Chlorobiales; family Chlorobiaceae; genus Chlorobium. The sequence continues at coordinate 5,118 of CAJAAV010000272.1, forward strand.
AAACCGCTCAAGCTGCTTACGAACAGCCGCCACAATCGCCGAAATCCTGCTTTCACCATTTCCCATATCGGAAATAGTGTCGAGCTCTTTAAAAGCCCTCTCAAAAAGTCGACGACGGCGGGCAGAAGAGTTCACCAACTCCTGAAAAAGATAGGGATTCCGGCGATGAATAAGAATTTCACCGATAATACCCATAAGCAGCCGCGACGACCGCCCTGTAACCCGCAACTCGCGAAGCTCTTCAAGCATCTGCACAATATCCGCTCCAAGCAGAAACGATATTGCCTGCCGGTCGCCAGCAGAGGTATAGTTAAAAGGGATCTCACGCGGAGCAATCGTCGCTGGTTTCACCGTATTTTGACCTGTTCGTTAATACAAAGCTTTGTTTTTGTGAATACAAAGTAACAAACCAGATGCAAAGGTTGAAGATTTCGGGAAAAAAAGAAATGATGGATTTGATAGAGATGCCCTGCTTACATAGCAATACACCTTGAACAGGTTCCATCATTCGATGTATAATAAAGCAATTATTTATTAAGGAGGATGACATGCCTGCTACAGCCAGGATTTTCATGTCAGATCGAAGTCAAGCAAACCCGTAAGATGAAATATTTCGAGAAATAAGGCAGTGAACAGCTATCAGGTTGGCATCATCTTTTAACCCAAGGCACAAAACCTTCAGCAAGTTTGGACTGGAATTACATTGACATCCCTTCTTTTAACCTCAGGCCCAACAACCCCTTCACAACCCCCTTTCCAACGCAAAGAAAAAACGTGATACTGTGCCAGTATTAAAGTTTATCCCCATTATTTCCAGTAAATTTTTTAGTCAGTTACAGGCACGTTTACAATTTATGCGATAAAGCAGTTTTTGCGTATTCTTTTTGTTATATTACTAAGCATTATAAAAAGCGGCAGTACGATAATAGACGTCTTGCTATTATGCCAAATTCTTGATTCATTCAACAACAACCCTTCAAGGAGTCGTTATGCAAAAGTTCCTTGTATTGCCAAAATGGCACAAAAGTTTTTTATCAATTTTTGTTTTTCTGGCAATATCTCTCCTTCATCTGGCAACTGCCTATCCAGCGAAAGCAGAAGCAAATGATCCTGCAGTCGAAAAAATTGAGGGTAAACTTGCTCTACGGCAACCAATCAAGGTTAAAATAAAAAATATTAACCCCTGGATTAAACAAGCAGGTTCAGACTTTTCTAAGGTGATACTGTATATTGATGGCGTAGCAGTCAAGTTCAAAAATCATAAGCCAGGGTTAACACAAAACAATACACTATTATTTGATCTTCAGCGCGATGAAGAGAACAAGGAGGCGTGGGCAACCATTCTTGGCCGAAAAGGAGATAATCCCGGTGACGACTTCTGCCGTCGTTCTGTAGAGGTAACTGTAGGAATTGAGAACGAACCGCCAATACAAACTGAAGTAAAACAATTACCACTTGTCCGTGTTGACGAATCCTGGGTAAACCCCTTTTTGGCGACAGGTTTGGCATTTCTCATATTGTTTCTGGTCCTTGCAGTAAAAAGCGATATTATCCGCGACACCGGAGACCAACCGGGAAATACCCAACGAAAGATGTATAGCCTTGCCCGTACTCAAATGGCACTCTGGACATTTTTTGTCATTATCGCCTATGTGTTTATCTGGATGGTGACCAGTGACATTTCCAGTCTTACCCCGGGAATCATAGGTTTAATGGGTATAAGTGCTGTCACCGGTTTAGGTTCCGCCGCAATCGACTCCAGCAAAAAATCCGAAAACAATAACAAGCGTCAGGTACAGAGCGATGCAAAAACGAGTTGCATGATTGATGCTGAAAAACTGAATGCTGAAATAAGTTCACTTATGACAACAATCAACACCGCACCTTCCCCGATAAATCCTGAAGAGCAAAAGATAACGCTATCAACAAAACAAGCTGAACTGGCCGCAAAAAAGAAGGATATCGAAGACGCTGAAAAGATAATACAGGTACTTGATAAAAAGTTAACACCCCAACCTTCAACAGGAAATTTTTTCAAAGATATTCTGAATGATGATAATGGAGTGAGCTTGCATCGGTTTCAAATTTTAATCTGGACTGTCGTTTTGATTTTCATTTTTATTGGAAGGGTAATAGATACATTGACTATGCCTGAATTTGATACAACATTACTGGCGCTTATGGGTATAAGCGGTGCAACGTATATCGGCTTCAAGTTACCTGATCAACAAGGTTAACAAAACAAATGCCAAAATCCCGCTCAAAGGCAACAACGTCCAGGTTTTTTGGTAACCCTGGACGGATGTACGTTGCAACTTGAGCATCGCTTCCCTCCTTGGCTTGCATAGATGGCCATCACAGAAGTGAATCAGCACGCAACTTCCGACAAAAATCATAACGTGAAATGGGACATATTTTTGCTGAAATTAAACTCAGTAACCCTCGTAATCAGTTGTTGACACCCATCGTCACACGGGCGTTGGCTGATACCGGAGCCTTGATGCTTTGTATACCTGAACATATTGCCCTTCAGCTTGAGCTTGACATGGAGTCAAAGCGCGAAGTTACGGTTGCAGATGGTCGATCAATGAATGTGCCTTACGCTGGACCGATCAAGGTAGAATTTAGGGATCGCTTTTGTTATGTGGGTGCATTGGTATTGGGTGATGAAGTGCTGCTCGGCGCAGTGCCAATGGAGGATATGGATCTGGTGCTGTCACCAGCCCGGCGCGAAGTCACGGTAGATCCCTCCAGTCCGAACATTCCTCATGCAAGAGTGAAATGACAGAATTCTGATTTTACATCACCAAATAAGCCATGACCTTCCAAACCTTCTGACCAACTACCGCAAACACTCCTTCTCCGAGCGCGACAAGGGCGACCGGTTTGAGCGGCTGATGCAGGCGTACCTCAAAACCGACCCGAAATACGCCTACCGCTTCAGGCACGTCTGGCTCTGGAATGAATTTTCTGGCCGCAAAGATTTGGGGGGAACCGATACCGGCATTGACCTCGTGGCGCTGACCCGGGAAGGCGACTACTGGGCCATCCAGTGCAAATGTTTTGATGCTGCCGCCACCATCGACAAACAGGCGGTTGACTCCTTTCTCTCCACCTCCAGCCGTGAGTTCAAAAATGACAAGCTGCAAACCGCCACTTTCTCCCAGCGGCTCTGGATATCAACCACCAACAAGTGGGGACCGAACGCCAATGAGGCCATCAAGAACCAGAACCCTCCGGTTACAAGGATCAATCTCTACGACCTGGAGCACTCCCCTGTTGACTGGGCAAGCCTTGAACAGGGCATCACCGGTGAACAGGCACGAACGGCAAAAAAGGAGATTCGCCCCCATCAGCAGACCGCTATCGACAATGCGCATGAGCATTTCACCACTGCCGACCGGGGCAAACTCATTATGGCGTGCGGCACCGGCAAAACATTCACCTCCCTGCGGATTGCCGAAAACGAGACGGAGGGCAAGGGGCTGATTCTTTTTCTCGTTCCCTCGATTGCCCTGCTTGGCCAGACGCTCAGGGAGTGGACGGCTGATGCACGGGAGCCGATCAACCCCCTCTGTATCTGCTCAGATCCCAAAATCACCCGCAAGCACGCCCGCAATGACGACAACGACTCCACCAGTGTGCTCGACCTTGCCCTGCCTGCAACGACTGATGTGGCAACCATTATCCGCCAGTTCCGGCAACTGCATAAAGCCGAAAGAACCGGAATGACCGTTGTCTTCTCGACCTATCAATCCATAGAGGTTATTGCGCAGGCACAACAAGAGCTGCTCACGTCAGCGGAGCCTACATGCGGTATCTTCGACCTGATTATCTGTGATGAAGCGCACCGAACCACCGGTGTCACCCTCACCGATGAGGACTCCTCCGCCTTCACCAAAGTGCACGACAACAGCTTCATCCAGGCAAAAAAACGGCTCTACATGACCGCCACGCCACGCCTCTACAGCGACGATTCCAAAGCAAAGGCCGCACAGTCGGATGCCCTCCTCTGCTCCATGGATGACCCCGCGCTGTATGGTGAGGAGGTCTACCGGATAGGCTTTGGCGAAGCGGTAGAACGAGACCTGCTGGCCGACTACAAAGTGCTCATCCTCACGCTGAGCGATGCCGATATTACGCCAGCCGTGCAGAACGCGATCTCCAATCAGGAGCACGAAATCAATGCTGATGATGCGTCAAAGCTTATCGGCTGCATCAACGCCCTCTCCAAGCAGATTCTCGGTGATGCCGGTGTGCTGAAGAGCAGTGACCCGGAACCGATGCAGAGAGCGGTGGCCTTCTGCCAGACCATCAAGGTTTCCCAAAAAATCACCAACAGCTTCAACTCCACCACGGAGCTCTATCTGAACTCACTCCCCGAAGAGAAGCGGGAGCAGATGGTCTCCCTCTCGTCGAAACATATCGACGGCACCATGTCGGCCCCTGAGCGCGACGAGCTCCTCGGCTGGCTGCAGGCGCCTTCCGAAGCCAACGAATGCCGGGTGCTCACCAATGTCCGCTGCCTCAGCGAAGGGGTTGATGTGCCAACGCTTGATGCCGTCCTCTTCCTCTCGGCCCGCAACTCCTCTGTTGATGTTGTGCAATCGGTTGGCAGGGTGATGCGCAAGGCTCCCGGCAAAAAGTACGGCTATATTATTATTCCCATTGTTGTTCCATCGGATATCGACCCTGCAAGGGCGCTTGACGACAACGAGCGTTACAAGGTGGTCAGGTCAGTGCTCAACGCCCTGCGTGCCCATGACGACCGCTTCAACGCCACCGTCAACAAGATTGAGCTGAACAGACATCGGCCGGAGCAGATTCTGGTTGGCCGACCCGATCATGGCAACTATGGCGATGGCGGAGCTGAAGGGCTGGTAAGCAGCGGAGATGGCGCAAACGATCCTGCAACGGCTTACGGTAATGCTACGGAGAACAGTCGGCAACAGTTGGCCATGCAATTCCAGCAACGTACAAAGCGTCTTCTTTGCCCGTCTGGTGCAGAAGGTTGGCGACCGGCGCTACTGGGAGCAGTGGGCGAAGAATGTTGCGGAAATTGCACAGCGGCAGGCCGAAAGAATCAACCGCCTCATCAAGGCTGACGGGGAGCACAAGAGAGCTTTTCAGGAGTTTCTCGGCGGCCTGCGGCAGAACATCAACCCCTCCATCACCGAGCAGGAGGCCGTTGAAATGCTCTCGCAGCACGTTATTACCAAGCCGGTTTTTGAGGCGCTCTTCAACGGAAGTTCCAGCCGACTTTTTCATTAACTCCTTATAAGCAGTACTTTTAAGGCGAAAATGCGCGAAAAATGTAGTCACTAAAATATTTGCATATCAAAAGTTTTTTTCTTATTATGAAATAATTAAGAAAACCTTGATATAGTCACAATGTATATCGACACCAGCAAGACCACCATAAACGGCAAGACCTACCATCGATACCTGTTTCGTGAATCCTATCGTGAAGATGGCAAGGTGAAGAATCGTACTCTTGGCAAGATCTCAAAATGTTCTGCTGCGGAAATAGCTGCCATTAAACTTGCCCTGAAATACAAAGACAACTTATCCGCCCTGTTGCATGTCGAGGATGTTGAGCTCCATGAGGGTCTTCGTGTTGGGGTGGTGTATGCGGTAAAAACGCTTGCTGAGAGGCTCGGCATCAGTAAGGCACTTGGCAGTAGCCGCCAGGGAAAGCTTGCGTTGTGGCAGATCATGGCGCGATTGATTGGGCAGGGTTCACGGTTGGGCGCTGTCAGGATGGCAGCAAGTTATGGCGCTTGTGATGTGCTTGAATTAGAAAGTTTTACTGAGGATGACCTGTACGCCAATCTTGGCTGGTTGACACAGAATCAGGAGCGTATTGAAAAGCAGTTATTCAAGCACAATTCGGCGAGTACCGGGCCGGAATTACTGCTGTATGATGTTACTTCATCATATCTTGAAGGGATGGAAAATGTTCTTGCCGCCTTTGGTTACAACAGGGATGGTAAAAAGGGAAAGAAGCAGATCGTCATTGGCTTGATGTGTACAGCAGATGGCGATCCGGTTGCCGTCCGGGTATTTGCAGGCAATACCGGCGACAAGTCAACGGTTGCAGAGCAGATTCGCACCGTTGCCAACACGTTTGGAATTGAAGAGATAACGATGGTTGGCGACAAGGGAATGATAAAAACGCCGCAGGCCAAAGAGTTGACTGAGGCAGGATTTCATTACATCACCTCACTCTCGAAACCAGAAATCAGAACACTGCTGAAGGCAGAGGTACTGCAAATGGATTTTTTTGATACCGATCTATATGAGGTTGAAAATACAACAGATGGCGTTCGATATGTACTGAGAAGGAATCCTGTTCGACAGGAAGAGATGGCAAAAAATCGCCAAGAACGGGTTAAAAAAATCCAGCGTTCAGTTGAAGAGAAAAACAGTTACCTGGTTGGTTCTGTCAAACGGAGCAAAGATGTTGTACAGCGGTCTCTTCAGAAAAAGATCAGCCAGTACAAATTGAACGATGTTTTGGAGCTGACCAATGAGGATCGGGTGTTCAAGGTAACGGTCAATGAAGAAATGCTGAAGGGAACAGCCCTTCTTGACGGATGTTATGTGATCAAAACTGATGTAAAAAAAGAGCTTCTTTCGACCAAGGAAGTTCACGACCGGTACAAAGATCTGGCAAAAGTAGAGCATGCTTTTCGGACGTTCAAACAAAGCCATCTTGAAATCAGACCAGTTCATGTCCGAACGGAAGCCAGCACTCGTGGTCATGTCTTTGCAGTCATGCTTGCCTATAAAATCGAGAGACTGTTATCAGAACTCTGGAAAAAATGTGAATGCACTGTGCCGGAAGGAATCGATGAACTTGGTGCCATACGCAGCACGATCATCACTCTCAAGGAGGCAAGCTGCCAGAAGATTCCTCAGTCAAAGGGATTGGCCGGGGAGTTACTTGCTGCTGCAGGAATTACACTTCCATCAATTATTGAAGCCAGAAATGTCGATGTAGTCACAAGAAAAAAACTCGCCATTAAGCGTAAATAATTTTATAATAACGCTTTATAGGGATTTTTTGCTCTGCTACCGCTGGAACTTCCGTTGTAGTAAGCATTAGATTATGTTATGGATTGTCATCATAGTACATTCACTCTTGCAGAGTAAAAAGGCGCTCTATATCGCGGGCACCGTGCAACACCCTGACAATCTCTATTCCATCTGGAATACTGAGATAAAAAATCATATACCGGCCAAAAGGAACGCTTAATAAACCTGGCAAAAGCTCCATACGTGATCGCCCTGCATGGGGAGAGCCTGCCAACTCATTAATTTTCATATCAATAGAGTCTATAAAGGCATCTGCACGAGCTTGACTGTCTTCAGCTATATAATCCCATATATCAGCGAGATCTTCTAACGCAAGTGGACGGATGATGATTTCTGGCATATCATCCAACTGTTTTGCCTGTGGTTTTTCTTTTTCGGGCAACTCTCTTTATCTCGTCAGCATCCCAAACTGTGGCTGGCCCGCTCTCTATTCCTGCACGTATATCCTGCCGTAACTGGTCAAACTTTGCTTGACGAAGAGAGTCCTGCTCTCCCATAAGGCGCAAAGCTTCACGTATAACCTCGCTTGCAGAAGTATAAAGTCCTGACTTCACTTTTTGCCGAACCATCTCTTCAAGGAGCGGAGTCAGATTAACATTAATTGGCATGGCTTCATTTTTAGGTTATCAA
>CAJAAV010000273.1 GCA_903937835.1 uncultured Chlorobiaceae bacterium
AAATATCAGGATTGTTGCCATCTCATGCCATTACTACGATTCAGTATATCACATCAAAATATTCTGGAAAACAGAAAGCCGATGAAACGATAGACTGGATGCTTACCCATTTTAACATGTTTGGCCCCCAAAACATGTTCAATTTCTCGCACCACCACAAAAAGTGCCGTGAAAAAAAGTATTTTAAACAGTAGCATAGACGGCTGCAAGAAGTGAGATGGCAACGTCACCGTACAACTCTTCAGTATTTATAAATTTCTCGTATGGGTGAACTGACTTTTTACAAGACGCTGCTGATCGACATGAAGCGGAAGCAGCGTATATAGCAGGCGCAAACCAGAGCAATTATCTCAGCCTATTCGGAACTGATTTCCATGTATTGGAATATCTGCGGAAAGATACTATTCGTTTTGCCAAAGAATATAGAACCTCATTTTTGCCACAGGCTGTGGCTAAATTACCTGACACAATCCTGCTTGCAGGTATTCCCTGTGGAGGCATCCCGAAAAATATCTGGTTGAACTTTGCGCCGTTTTTTCTTTTGTCGGCTCCAAACCGGAATGTGCCGGAAAGTTGAATTATTGCTGCTCCGCTGACGCTCATGCGCTGAAATAAATACCCCGCAACCACTGCGTGATTTTTCTCCTGTAACCTGCTGCATCACTTTTATTTGATATGAATATTCGGTAAATAAGGGGGCTCCATAGAATGACCGAATATCACAACAAACGACCAATGCGCATTGTGATTGTTGCACCCGGCAGTCTGGTTGAGCAGTGGCGTGAGGAGTTGTTCGAAAAGTTCGGGTTCGAATTTCTCGTTTTTACCAGAGAGCTTCAAGCTGCCACCCCAAGCGGGAACCCCTTTGATAGCGAGCCGGGTTGGGGAGTCTCATCAATCAATTACAATATCCAGGATCTTCTCGTTCTTGCAGGAGGTAATCAATGAGTACACGATACAGTCTATTCAGGATGATGGAACCAAAGGTTATGAGCCGGTAATGCCACAGTAATAAGTATGGAAATGAGTGATTTTGAACATAAAACACTGGAACTGATCAAGCAAGGGGAAGGTTTGACTCTTGAGTTTAAGGAGTGTTGCCATACCCTGAACAGGGATGTGTATGAAAGTGTTTGCGCATTTTTGAACCGGCACGGAGGAACCCTGTTACTTGGGATAAAGGACAACGGTGATATTTTGGGGGTTGATCCAGATCGTGTCGATCAGATCAAAAAAGATTTTGTAACAGCCATAAACAATCCGCAAAAAATCAACCCGGCCTGTTACCTCTCCGTCAATGAAGCAAAGCTGCAGAACAAAACGATACTCTCTGTTTATATCCCGGAAAGCTCCCAGGTTCACCGGTGCAACGGTCGTATTTATGATCGAAACGAAGATGGCGATTTGGACATAACTGACCACACCCGTCTGGTAGCCGATCTCTATCACCGAAAACAGTCTACCTATTCGGAAAACAAGCTCTATCCTTATGCGACGCTTGCCGACCTCCGTATGGATCTGCTCTCCAAAGTTCGCAAGATAGCGGAACTTCGACATCAAGATCATCCATGGAGAGAGATGGCTGATCTTGATGTCCTGAAAAGCGCACAACTCTATCAGACCGATCGCGAAACCGGTAAAAGTGGCCTGACACTGGCAGGAATAATGCTCCTTGGCAAAGACGATGCCATTCTTACCGTCGTTCCTCACCATCGTACCGACCTGATTTTGCGTAAGGTCAATCTTGACCGTTACGATGACCGTGATCTTGTTTGCACGAACCTGATTGAGAGTTATGAACGCATCATGGCGTTCGTCGCCAAGCACCTGCCCGACCCTTTTTACCTTGAAGGAGACATGCGTATCCCTACAACGTCACTTATAAATAATTAATTTTGATGTTCATAGTATAGTTTGCTATTTTTACAAGAAAATCTTGTAAAAAG
>CAJAAV010000274.1 GCA_903937835.1 uncultured Chlorobiaceae bacterium
CTCCGCTGTTTTTGATTTGCTTCAGGCGATCAGTAACAGCTTGAGCTGCAAGGGTGAATTCGGAAGAGGCGGTGTCAAATCGTGGTGTATGAATTTCATTGGCCAGATAGTTCCCAATGGTATAGGGGAGGACAAAATAACCATCAGCCAAGCCCTGCATAAGTGCAGAAGCACCCAATCGGTTTGCTCCATGATCGGAGAAATTGCACTCTCCTATGGCATAAAGTCCTGGAATAGTGGTCATCAACTCATAATCAACCCAAAGACCACCCATAGTATAATGGACCGCTGGATAGATCATCATCGGTGTCTCATAAGGACTCTCGGCGACAATCTGCTCGTACATCTGGAAAAGGTTGCCGTAAAGGGAATCTATAGCATCATGTCCTTTTCTTTTGATAGCATCAGCAAAGTCAAGAAACACTGCGACTCCAGTAGTGCCAACACCGAAACCGGCATCACAGCGCTCTTTGGCCGCACGCGAAGCCACATCTCTTGGAACAAGGTTACCAAAAGCGGGATAGCGTCTCTCCAGATAGTAATCGCGGTCTGCTTCGGGAATATCAGAGGGCTTTATCTCTTTGTTCCTGAGTTTTTCGACATCTTTCATCTTTGCCGGGACCCATATCCTGCCATCATTGCGCAAGCTTTCGCTCATCAGGGTAAGCTTGGACTGTGCGTCGCCATGCACCGGAATACAGGTCGGATGAATCTGGGTAAACGAAGGGTTGGCAAACATTGCCCCTTTTCTATAAGCACTCCATGCTGGCGTGACGTTTGAACCCATGGCGTTGGTGGAGAGGAAAAAAACATTGCCATATCCGCCATTGGCAAGAACAACCGCATGGGCTGCATGCCGCTCTATTTCGCCGGTTACCAGATTACGGGCGATGACTCCGCGCGCCTTTCCATCAACAAGCACCATATCAAGGACATCGCGACGATTGAAAAGCTGAACAGTGCCTGCTGCAATCTGGCGGCTTAATGCGCTGTATGCTCCCAGAAGCAATTGCTGACCTGTCTGACCTCTCGCATAGAAAGTTCTTGATACCTGTGCACCGCCGAACGAACGGTTGGTCAGAAGTCCGCTGTATTCACGGGCGAATGGTACTCCCTGTGCGACGCAAAGGTCAATAATCTGATTGCTGACTTGAGCCAAACGATAGACGTTGGCTTCACGCGCGCGGTAATCACCACCTTTGATGGTATCGTAAAAAAGCCGGTAAGCACTGTCACCGTCGTTTGGATAGTTTTTGGCAGCGTTGATTCCACCCTGGGCAGCAATACTGTGAGCACGGCGCGGTGTATCCTGATAACAAAATACCTTGACATTGTAACCAAGCTGGCCGAGAGAAGCCGCAGCAGAGGCGCCAGCCAAGCCGGTACCAATGACAATAATGTCAAGCTTGCGTTTGTTGTTAGGGTTTACCAGTTTGCTGGCTGATTTGTAGGCAGTCCATTTTTCAGCCACCGGCCCTTCAGGGATTCTGGCGTTGAGGCGTGTCATTGAAAAGTGTTGTGAGTGTTGTTTTCGGCGAAAAACAGAGTCGTGACCGATTATTAAACTTTCCAAAGAAACTCATGCTGCCGAAATAGTTTGTTCGTTCTTCAGCAGGGTATATCCAAATGATTCTGCCGTTCGTTTCAAGTTCTTGAAAACTTTTTTCTGGTATTGCTCTTCATAGTAATCCGCCCCCTGATCCACATACTCCA
>CAJAAV010000275.1 GCA_903937835.1 uncultured Chlorobiaceae bacterium
CCTTATCGAAAACTCGCCCCTTCAGCCAGGTGTCTGCTACACCGCAACAAGCGATGGAGAAAACCTGACACTGGTGAGGATCGAGACCGCCGTTGTTACCGGAAGCGGAAAACTGGACATATCCGGCACCAGCAGCACCGCACCGAAGGAGGATATCAAAAACAGCTATCACTACATCAAGGCCAACGAGAAAACCATTCTCAACGAGCAGCACTCCCTCAAGAACTACGATATCTCCATTCAGGTGACCTCACTTCTTGGCTCAACTATAGCGTCAGGGATAGGGGCTGCCGCCTACGTCGCCATCATCTCCGCGATCTACAAAAGAAACCTCAAACCAGCCCTGTCGATACTGGGGAACATCTCCATCGGCGGTGCCATCGAACGGTCACTGAACTTCTCAGATAAGGTCTCAATGCTCTCTGAAAACGGCGCCAGGCTTGTGCTGGTGCCCATGAGCAACCTCAACGAGTTGCAGGATCTGCCGCCTTCTGTGCTCGGCGCAACGGATGTGCCGTTTTACGGAAATAACCAGATGCTGATGCAGAAGGTGATTTTGGGGGAGTGAGGAGGATTTTTAATTTTTTTTTTAGATGATGAAATATCAGAAGGTAGATAGTGATTGGTTTCCGACAAGGGAGACGCAGATAAACGGATGCCCGCTTCCACGGCTGAAGACATTGGGAAAAATCGGCATTTTCTCGGCCTCATCAATTTTATAGACCCCTGGCTCAAGCGAGATATCCCGCTTCTCATCCTGGTCAAGGGTTGTATAGACAGACCCCGTTTGCGAAATAAATTGATGGAGCTTGTAGGGCAAAAATGTATAACGCTCTCCGGACTCTTGCTGCCGAACATTGGAGGTACTGATCCAAAGAAGTAAATCCACCAGATAATGGCGGCAGCTCTCTTCGGGCATACCAGCATCAGTTGCCAATTCTGCCGCAATCTCTCTCAGCCGTTTTGGTTTGCCCCTCACAAGATCATCTCCCCGCTCTTCAAGTGCAATTTTGTTCTCCAGCCATACGGCTATCGGATTCTTTTTGAGCGCTTCAATATCGTCCTCCTGATGAATGGCTGACTCAATGGCCGCCGCAAGAAAATGTTTTGCAGGAATAGTGCCATTGGGAGAAAGTGAACGGGCCAGCTTTTCGTTGATCACCTGCTCAGAGGTGAAGGGGCAGCCAAAGAGTGTTGTGGCAACTTTGGCAACCGCTGCTTTCTGTTGCACAATATCACCAGCACTGTCAGAAACCATGGTGGCTGAGGTGCCGATACTCACAATCTGCTGGACGCAGTTAGATCGAATCCGGCGAATCAGCATGGAGACATCGGCACCCTGACGACCTCTATAGGTGTGCAGTTCATCAAAGACCAGAAACCGGAGATTCAGGTAGATACTCTCTCGAATGTTGCGTTCGCGCACCCGGGTCAGCAACAGCTCCAGCATCATGTAGTTGGTCAGCAAAATATGTGGCGGGTTTTCCCGCATTTTTGCCCTTGCCTCCTCACCCTCCTGACCCGTATATTGGCCGAAAATAATCGGAAACTCTTTTCCTGTGGCATCCTCATAATTCTTTTTATATCGGCTGAACTCTTCGAACTGCGAGTTAATGAGGGCATTCATGGGATAGACGACAAGCGCTGTTACCCCTTTTGCTGCCGGGTTGGAGAGCAGATGGTGAAAAATAGAGCCGATATAGGTCAACGACTTGCCCGAGCCGGTGCCGGAGGTAACGATAAAATCCTTGCCGCTGGTACCTAATCGTATTGCCTCAACCTGATGGCGATACAGTTTATACCCCTTGAAGATGTCACCAATGGCCCCATGCAACGTCTTCGAAGCTATCAGCTCATCAAGCCCTCCGAACATCTCAAACGATGGGTTAAACTGCAAGAGTGGTTCCGGCCAAAGCTTGCCCGTACTTAATGCGCGATCAACAACCTGACGGATGTCGGGGTCAGCAATGGAGATGAAACTGCGGATGTAGGAGGAATAATCCTCTATAATGCTGGCATGGGTATGGAAAACATTCATTCTGCGAAACTTCTCCTTCTCAGATTATTGTCGTGAGCAAAATGATGGTAACTTTAACGCATGGTGTAATATAGAAAAGGATTCTATGAGCGGGAAGTTTTGTGTGGTGTCATGCATCTGAACGTGCAAGCTGACTGAGCTTGGAAAAGGCCATCTCCTGGGGTCGCACAGGATTTTCAGCCGAAGGCTCCTGTTTGGTTCTTGCCCTTTGCGTGTCCAAGTAAGCTCTAATTTTTATTTTGGTTTCATTCCTTTGGAATTCAACCCTTC
>CAJAAV010000276.1 GCA_903937835.1 uncultured Chlorobiaceae bacterium
TGCCGCATCAGAGGGGCTAAACAGCAAAATCCAGCTTTACAAGGCATCGGCGAGAGGCTTTCATAGCTTCCTGAGCTACCGTACCAGAATATTGTTTTTCTGTGGGAAACTGGATCTGGATATCGCGTGATGACGTAGTACAGTTTTACTTCAAACCATTAAATTATACGAAGAGCCGCTAAAGACCTCTGAAAAATCCCGAGGGTCCTCGCCTCTTCCCGTCTCCTCCTGTGAACGAATCATGGCATAGAGAGCTTTGAGCAGAAAGGTCTTGCCGCTGCTATTGCCTCCGATCACGAGATTAAGCTTTCCAAGCTCCTCTCCCTGTACAGAAGAAAGTGGGCCGAAATTCTTTATATCAAATGACTTGATCATTGGACTGACTTGTTGCTATCATTTTCAGAGGCCCGTTCTCTGAGAAATTCTTTTTTTACTTGTAAAATATAAGACGATCTTGAAAGAGAACTATCAACTTTCACTGAAAAGAACAAAATCTGGCCAAAACATCAACCCTGTTCACCCTCTGCAACCATGCACAAGGAATCCAACTTCGAGCAGTCGACAGAGCAATCCCTGCTGCAACATGGCGGCTACAGCAAGGGCGACCCGCTGGCGTACGACAAGAAGCTGGCGCTCTTTCCCGATGAAGTTGTGGCCTTCGTTCAGGATAGCCAACCGGAGTTCCGGGAGTGCTTCTCTCTGCTGAACAATAACGGATTCTTGCCATGAACCTTTTACAATTAATAGATTTGGCTGCTTCAGGAGAGGATGGCTCCCGGCAGTTCAAGTCGGATATTCGGAACGCTGAATCTCTGGCATCAGAAATGGCCGCTTTTGCCAATGCTGAAGGAGGAATCATTCTCATTGGCGTTGTGGACAATGGCTCCATACCGGGTCTTGAAAGCATTGATGTTTCGCGCATCAACCAGCTTATCAGCAATGCCGCCAGCAATCTGGTACGTAGTCCGCTTACGGTACAGACTGAAAATATTCTCCTTGAAAATCGAAATGTTGTCATTGTGCTTACCGTACCCAAAGGAATCGATAAACCCTATTTCGATAAAAACGGTGTTATATGGCTCAAATGTGGTGCTGACAAGCGACGAGTCAATACAAAGGAAGAGTTACGACGACTGTTTCAGATATCCAATCAGTTTCACGCTGATGAACTTCCAGCAAAAGCCGGGGTTGAGGCTCTCGACAAGCTTCGTTTCAGAGATTTTCTTAAAAAGACCTATCAACAGGAGTATCCCGAGACCAATGAAGAGCTGAAAAAGCTTCTGCAAAATATGAATCTGGCTACCGACACTGGAGCACTGAATCTTGCTTGCGTCCTTTTGTTCGCCGAAAGACCAGAATGGATCGTACCACAATTTGTTGTGAAGGCGGTTCGCTTTCCGGGTAATGAAATCCATCAAAGCGAGTATCTGGATATGGAGGATTTTACCGGAGCGTTAGGAGCCATTTTTGAGGGTGCGATGGCCTTTTTGATGCGAAATATGCACAAGGTGCAGGCCGGACGGGGAATTAATGCGCCCGGAACCCCTGAAATTCCACCGATTGTCTTTGAAGAGCTACTGGTTAATGCCCTGATGCACCGCGATTATTTTGTAAGCGCCCCAATCAGACTGTTTTTATTCGATAACCGAATTGAAATTATCAGTCCGGGACACCTGCCCAACAACCTGACTGTCGCCAAAATCAAAACAGGTAATTCCGATATCCGTAATCCGATTCTGGTCTCCTATGTCGCAAAAGGGCTGTTACCCTACCGGGGGCTTGGTTCTGGAATCAAACGGGCAATTGATGCATGGCCCAACATTGACTTTATCGATGATCATGATGGTTGTTTGTTTACCGCCATTGTTCACCACAATAAAATTTAAGGTTCGGTAGAAAGTTCGGTAGAAAGCTCGGTAGAAAGCTCGACAGAAGGTTTGGTAGAAGGTTTGGTAGAAAACCCAATAGATGGTTCGGTAGAAAGTTCGGTAGAAATCGATAATCCTGTTCTCGAACAGTTCAGACTTAATCCTGAACTGACTCTTCATGCTTTGGCAAAAACACTGGATATATCATTGAGAGCAACTGAAAAAAGGGTGGCCAACTTGCAGGAAAAAAATAAATTAAAACATGTCGGGCCGAAAAAAGGCGGCTACTGGCAGGTGCTTTAATGGTATACGCTTTCAAACATCTCAATCCACACACCCTTCATGCACAAGGAATCAAACTTCGAGCACTCCATAGAGCAATCCCTGCTGCAACATGGCGGCTACCAGAAGGGCGACCCGCTGGCGTACGACAAGAAGCTGGCGCTCTTTCCGGATGAGGTGGTGGCCTTCGTTCAGGATAGCCAGCCGGAGTTCTGGGAGCGATTCTCTCTGCTGAACAACGGGAATGCCAAAGCGGTGCTGATTGAGAGCCTGGTGCGGGAGCTGCGAACCAAGGGAATGCTCTCCATTTTGCGAAGCGGGTTCAAGTGTTTCGGCAAAACCGTGCGCATCGCCTTTTTTCAGCCAAATACCGGCATGGAGCCGCTTGCGCTGGAGCGGTTCAGCAAAAACCGGCTGACCGTTATCCGCCAACTGGAAACCGAAAGCGGCGCTATTCCTGACATGGTGCTTGCCGTGAACGGGTTGCCCATAGTGACGATAGAGCTGAAAAATCCCTTGACCGGGCAGAATGTGCTCCATGCCAAGCAGCAATACCGCGACCGTGATACCAATGAGCTGCTCTTTGCCTTCAAGCAGCGCTCTCTTGTGCATTTTGCGGTCGATACTGAAGAGGTCTGCATGACCACCAAGCTTGACCGGGGAGAGACTTGCTTCCTCCCCTTCAACCGGGGCAACAACGCCAAAGGCAATCCGCCGGTTGAGGGTGATGTGCGCACAGCCTACCTGTGGCAAGAGGTGCTGGTGAAAGAGAGTCTGATGGATATTCTGGGCCGCTTCCTCCACCTGCAGGTTGAGGAAAAAACTGTTCCGACCGCCAAAGGGTTGAAGAAGCTTCAGCGCGAAAGTATGATCTTCCCTCGCTACCATCAACTTGATGTGGTGCGCAAACTTGCCGACCATGCACGGCTGCACCGCTCAGGGCACAACTATCTGATCCAGCACTCTGCCGGTTCGGGAAAGTCGAACTCCATTGCTTGGCTTGCCCACCGACTTTCGACCCTGCACGATGCTCGGAACGAAAAAATCTTCCATTCGGTGGTAGTTATTACCGACCGGGTGGTGCTCGACCAGCAGTTGCAGGATACCATTTTCCAGTTTGAGCACAAGCAGGGTGTGGTGCAGAAGATTGACGAGAACACGCAGCAACTGGCAAAGGCACTCGCTGACGGTGTGCCGATCATCATTTCAACCATACAGAAGTTTCCCTTTATCACGCAGGCTCTTGCCACACTTGAGAAGAAGGGCCAGGGCATTGATATTGCAACCGCTGGCAGACGCTTCGCCGTTATTGTGGACGAAGCACACAGCTCGCAGAGTGGCGAAACTGCCATGGAGCTGAAGAAGATTCTGAACCGCGAAGGGATTGAGTCGGCCATTGCCGAACAGATTCTCGACATGAACGATGAACCGCTCTCGGATGCGGCAAAACGCTCCATGCTGCGTGATCAAATAAAGCGGACAAAACAGCCGAATCTGAGCTTTTTCGCCTTTACGGCCACACCGAAATTCAAGACGCTTGCGGTGTTTGACGAGCCCGGAGAAAACGGCACCTCCCCGTTCCACCTCTACAGTATGCGTCAGGCCATTGAAGAAGGGTTCATTCTCGATGTGCTGCAAGGGTACACCTGCTACAAACGATACTATCAGTTAATCCGGACGGTTGAGAACGATCCCGAGTTGCCGAGAAGAAAGGCCGCACGAGCGCTTGCCCGGTATGTTGATCTGCACGACTACAACATTACGCAGAAGGTTGAAATCATCGTTGAGCATTTCCGCACGCACACCCGCCACAAGATCGGCGGGCAGGCGAAGGCGATGGTAGTAACCGGCTCTCGTGAACATGCCGTGCGCTACAAACTGGCGTTCGACAGCTACCTGAAAGCGAAAAAATACCACGACATCAAAACCCTCGTCGCCTTTTCTGGTGAACTCTCTCTTGACGACCATCCCGGTATCAGGTTCACCGAAACACAGATGAACCACGGCATCAGGGAGAGTGAGCTGCCGGAGCGCTTTGCCTCCAATGAGTTTCAGGTGCTGCTGGTGGCTGAAAAGTACCAGACCGGCTTCGACCAGCCTCTGCTGCATACCATGTACGTCGATAAAAGGCTCTCCGGCATTCAGGCCGTTCAAACCCTCTCACGTCTGAACCGCACCTGCCCCGGCAAGGAGAACACCTTTGTGCTTGATTTTGTCAACGATCCAGAGGAGATCGGCCTCTCCTTCAAGCCCTATTACGAAACAACCCGGCAAGGCGAAGAGAGTGATCCGCAGCAGCTCAACGAACTGGCGCACAAGCTCGACCAGTGGAAGGTGTATGACCAGTCGGAGGTGAACGCGTGGTGCGAAATCTGGTTCAGCAACCGGATGCACCCGACAGGGGCTGAGCATAAAAAGCTGAACAGTATCCTTGATGTCGTCGTTGAGCGGGTCAAAAAGCTTGAAGAGGAGGAGATTGATCTCTTCAAAAGCCAGTTCACCAGCTTTCGGAACCTCTACGGATTTCTTTCGCAGGTTATTCCCTATCAGGACTCGGGACTTGAAAAGCTCTACACCTTCGGGCGCTACCTGCTCTCAAAGCTTCCCCGCGACACAGGACGACATATCAGCATTGATGACGAGGTGCAGTTGAAATACTACCGGCTGGAGAAGTACAGCGAAGGGGCCATTTCATTGAGGGAGGGAGATGCGCCTCCATTGACTGGCCCGAAAGAGGTCGGCACCGGAAGCGCGGAGGAAGAGGTGCCGCTCTCCACACTGGTTGAACAGCTCAACGAACGATTCGGCACCGATTTCACCCCTGCCGACCAGCTCTTTTTCGAGCAGGTGCAGGCCGCCGCTACAGAGAACGAAAAAATCCGCCAGGCAGCAGAGGCCAATACGCTCTCAAACTTTGAGCCGGTCTTCAACCAGCACCTCGAAACCCTGCTGCTCGACCGCATGAATGGCAACGAAGCCATCTTCAACCGCATCATGAACGACGAAGCTTTCAAAAGCTTTATTGCGCAGAGGCTGATGCACAACGTCTTCAAAAATCTCAACCAGGAAGCAAGTTCCTCTGTGTGAAGAGAGATGCCGCCTATTTTGAAAACCATTACTCGACGTTATCCGTCATTGAAGAACGTTCTGCGGCTTGACTGATCGAGAATCCTGTGAGAAACTGAACTGTCAAACAATGGTTATTTACCCGTACCGTTTGCTCAACCCAAGCTTCTCAATCCGGGAATAGAGCGTCTTCGGGTGCAAAGCAAGTTGCTCGGCTGCTCCGCCCGCGCCGCTTACCCTCCCTTTTGAACGGTTGAGAGCATCAAGAATCAACTCTCGTTCCATCACGGTCACCTCGTGTTCAAAATCACGCATGGTTCTGGTATGGCTTGCGGCAGGTAGTTCTGGTGCCAAAGAAGAGGATAAAATCGTCGAGAAATCCAGCGTTGCACCATCAGAAACAATAACCGCCTGCTCAATCAGGTGAGCAAGTTCGCGGATATTGCCCTTCCACTCGCGCCCAACCAGGCGATTCATGTCGCTCTCCCGGAAAGAACGAAGAGGTTTGCCGAACTCTTTTGAAAACTTTGCGGCAAAATGGGCGGCGAGCATGGTGATGTCTTCACGGCGTTCACTGAGCGGCGGAATAGCAAGAGGGAAAACGTTGAGTCGGAAAAAGAGATCCTCACGGAAGCGCCCCTCGGCAACCTCACGGGCAAGATCGCGGTTCGTCGCGGCAATCACACGAACATCAACCTTGATCACCTGTTTTCCGCCAAGCCGTTCAAGCTCACGCTCCTGAAGCACTCGCAGCAGCTTTGCCTGTAACTCAAGCGGCAGCTCACCGATTTCATCCAGAAAAATAGTCCCACCTTCAGCGAGCTCAAACTTGCCGATCCGCCGTTCTGTGGCACCGGTAAAACTCCCTTTTTCGTGGCCAAACAGCTCCGACTCAATGAGTGGAGCAGGCAGGGTTGCACAGTTGATCTTGATGAGCGCACGCTTGCTGCGGGCTGAAAGATTATGCAGAGCCCGGGCAAACAGCTCCTTGCCTGTTCCGGTTTCACCCTGAATCAGCACCGTCGCATCAGTAGGGGCAACCTGGCTGACCCTTCTCAAGACGGCCACAAGAGAAGTACTGTTGCCGATAATCTCCTCAAAATTATGACTTGCCTTGATCTCTTCAATAAGACAGGTGCGTTCACCCTCCAGCTTACGGCGAAGTTCATCGATCTCTTCAAAGGCAAGATAGTTCTGCAGGGCCAGCGAGAGCTGAGGCACAATAAGGCCTACGGTCATCTGGTCATGCTCTTCAAACGAACGGGAGGTATCGGAGATAATCAACCCGGCACGACTGCCCGGCGTATCCCACAGTGGAACCGTCAAGAGGGAACAGATTCCAAATTTCTCCCTGACATGTGCCAGAATTCGGTACTCATGGCAAAGCTGAACAAACGCGTCTCCACAAAAACAACCCGGATTGGTAATCAGTGAAAAACTCTCCCGTGCTATCTCCTCAAAATCATCGATATCAAGCGTCTGTTGCGAGGAGACCGGAACAAAACCTCCACTATGATCATGCATAAAATTGTCGTAGAGACGATAGGCCCCATCCGCGCCCATCACGCGGATTCCAAGAAAGGTACAAGGCACCAGTTTTTCAATCTGCTCGCAAACCGCCAGGAGCATCCTGTTACGATCCTTGATGGTAAGAAGGGCATTGTTGACCGCAAGCTGCATGGCCGTCTGCGCCTCACGCTGCCGAAGCTCTTCATAGGCAAGAGCATTACTGACGGCAACAGCGACCGGTGAGGAAAGAGTTTCCAAAAGCTCTTTTTCGCTCTCTGTCCACTCTTTTTCATCCCTCGACACAAAACAGAGAACCCCGATCACCTTACCACCGGTTCGCAGCGGAGAAAGTACCACCTGCCGCATACCAAGGTCGAAAAGTATCTGTGGCAGAGGCACATCGGAAGTATACCGCTCAAGCGACTTCTCAATGCTGATCACTGAAACCGACAGATCGGCAAGATGCGGCTCAATCCACGATCCGGCAACCAGCCTCTTTTTGCGATCAAAGCTCTCTGGAAGCTGAAAACGGAGCATTTCAAAAAAAACGTTGCTGTACCGCCTCTCTTTGTCAAAGGTGATAATGGCTGCGGAATCAAACTCAAAAACAAGACGCAGCTTGTCAGTTACCGTCCGGAAAAGCTCCTGGGGATCACGGATAGAGCCAACAGCATTGCTGATATACTGCATCAACTTATGGGCCTCATTGATAACCATTGGTGTCATATTCCTTAATAATAAGAACCCAGTATAAAGAAAATTCTGATTTTTTCGGAACAAACTGGAGAAAACCCCGGGAGACCAGACATTTTCACGTTCTGGCATAAGAATTGCGATATCAATGCAACGGGTATAAAGGAACAAACCATAGCTCCATGAGAAAAAAGTGTACACTGAAGAGAACGGCCAGTATCACAGCAACGGCACTGCTGCTTGCGTGGCCGTGGCAAGCCCGCGCAGCCGAAACAGCGCTCACCCTTGAAACAGCAATCCATCTTGTTCGCGAAAACAATCCTGCACTGAAAGCAGCGGCTGAAGAGATTACGGCGGCTGACGCAAGAGTCAGCCGGAGCAGAAGCGCATATTTCCCCCAGATCACGGCCAGCGCCGGGTATACCTGGCTTGACACCGTCTCCGAAATGAGTATCGGGGGAGGTGCCCCACTGCAATTCATGCCTCATGACAACTACGATGCCAAGGTAACCGCACGGGCAACCCTGTTTGATTTCGGAAAACGGGGCAACAATGTCGACCTTGCGCTGACAGGAAAAAAAACGGCGGAACACTCGCTGGAACTTGCTCGCCGGGAACTCTCCTGGCAGACCGTGCAGCTCTTTTACGGCATCCTGTTTCTTCGCGAAAATCTTCGGGTGGAAGAAAAGCAGATCGCAGCGCTCAATAAAGCCCTGGAGTACACGACAAAACGATACCAAGCTGGAGCTGCAACCCCGTTTGATCTCTTTTCAACGAAGGTGCGCATCGCTGCCGCACGCAACAGAACCCTTGATCTGGAACATGAACTTCATCGCAGTGAATTAACCTTGCGCCGACTGACCGGGATCGCAGAAAATGCACCGCTGACGCTCCATGGATGGTTTGCTGTTCCCCCCACAGGTGGCCGTGCAGAGTCCGGACTTGTCGCTCAGGCTCTGGAGCAGCGCCTCGAGCTGCAACTTTCCAAAGAGAATGAAACAGCGGCAAAATTGCGTCGTTCACTTGCCGCAAAAGAGGGGATGCCCGTCGTTACGGGAAGTATCTCCTATGGAACCACCAATGGCTACCAACCTGATATTCATGAAATGCGCAACAACGTTTCCGGAAACCTGCACCTCGAGATTCCGCTCTTTACCGGTTTTCGTACCAGTGCTGAGCGTCAAGAAAGTGCCGCTCAGCTTCGTGCCGCAACCCAACGAAGGCTTGATACCGAACAGCAGGTGAAAACCGATGTCCTGGAAACGCTCCACGCTCTCCAGACCGCATCAGAAAAGATGACGACGAGTGAAGTACAGGTACAACAGGCTGAGCTGGCCGCAAAGCATGCAAGGGCCCGATACGAAAACGGCATGGCAACTGCGCTTGATCTGCTTGATACCGAAGCATCACTCTCCCAGGCAGAACTTGCCCGGGTGCAGGCCGCTTATGCTTATGTCCTGAATAACTATACCCTGAAACGAGTAACCGGGGAAATCTTCTGGTAAAATGGAACTACCACTAAAAAAAATTATCTGCGCTGTGGATTTTTCCGCAGCATCCGATGCCGTCGTTCGATACGCTGCTGCAATGCATTGCGACGGTGCAGAACTCAGGGTACTTTATGTTGCGCATGGAACCGAGAGTGAGGATGGCATGTTAAGAAAACACCTGCATGAATTCTCGCGCTACAGTGATATGCTTTCCGGCAACAAGGTAAGCGCCCTCTTTACGGTGCAGCACGGTGAACCTGCCGCAGCCATACTCAACTATGCAAAAGAGCACCATGCTGATATGATCATCCTTGGCTCCCACGGCAACACCGCCATAGCCCGACTGCTGATGGGAAGCACTGCAGAATCGGTCATGCGCCAGGCGTTGTGCCCCGTCGTTCTTCTGAAAACACCTGATAACAACAAAGACCATGGAACAACCTGAATCAAATAAAATGGCTGAAAACACTCCTTCCGGAAAAGAAACGGGCACACCATCGAACCCGCTGCGTCTCGTAATTATCGGCGTTCTCCTGACCATTGCCCTGATTTGGGGTGGCAGCAGGCTCTACCACTCGTTCCTCTACGTTGAAACAGACAACGCCCAGATTGAAGGGGATATCTATCCGGTCATTTCGCGGGTTCCCGGAAAAGTTGAAGAGGTCTTGGCAAGTGACAACCTGCAGGTTAAAAAGGGTGATACTCTGATACGGCTTGACGCAAACGATTATGCTGTACGCCGCGACATTGCCGCTGCGGCATTACTCAGCGCGCAAGCCTCGGTAAAAGCTACGGCCGATCAGGCAAACGCCGCAAAAGCCTCAGCCAGCGCTGCGGAAGCGACAAACAGGAAACAGCAGGCCGACCTTCGCCGCAACAAAAATCTCCGTACACAGGACGTAATTTCCCAGGCGGAGTTTGATGGTGTCAGTGCAGGCGCACAGGCTGCTTCAGCCCAATATGCCGCTGCGGGCAATCAATATGAGGCGTCGCTTGCTCTGGTACCCTTAAAGATGGCAGAAGTTAAAAAACGCGAAGCAGAGTTGCATGAAGCTGAACTGCAGTTGTCCTACACAACCATTACCGCCCCGGCCTCCGGTCAGGTTTCCAAAAAGAATGTACAGCCAGGCCAGTACGTCGCTCCCGGCCAGCAGCTTATCGCACTTGTCGGAAGCAAGAATCTCTGGATTGTCGCAAATTTCAAGGAGACCCAGCTCGACAAAATAGCTCCCGGGCTACCGGTAATTATCAAGGTGGACGCCTACCCCGACAAAGAGTTCCTGGGCAAGGTGGAGTCGCTCTCATCCGGCACTGGCGCAAAATTTGCACTGCTCCCGCCCGACAACGCCAGCGGCAACTTTGTGAAGGTAACACAGCGTGTCCCGGTAAAAATCATCTTTACCAAAAAACCTGACAAACATTACCCGCTTGCTGCAGGTATGAATGTTGTGGTAGATGTTAAGGTAAAATGAGAGTTTTTCTCCAGCTCCGCAGGAGCGGCATATTGGTAGCAAAGAAACATTGAACCGGAAACCATAACGCATGGCCCAGTCACCTCAACAGAACGGCACCGCAGTAGCGGCAATGCTGCCAAATCCCGCACAGACCTACGACACAGGATTTCGCAAAATCATCATTACCCTGACAGTCATTGTCTCGGCCATGCTTGAGCTGATCGACACCACCATTGTCAACGTTGCCATTACACAAATAAGCGGCAACCTCGGCGCCAGCATTGATGATGTTGCATGGGTCGTCACCAGCTATGCCATTGCTAATGTCATTGTGATTCCCCTTTCCGGATTTCTCGGCAACCTGCTTGGACGCAGAAACTACTACATCGGTTCAATTCTGCTTTTTACCGTGGCATCGCTGTTTTGCGGCTTGGCTACCGACATCTGGGCACTGGTCTTTTTCCGCTTTTTGCAGGGTATTGGCGGAGGAGCACTCCTTCCAACATCCCAGGCCATCCTCTATGAAACCTACCGGCCCGAAGAGCGCGGCAAGGCAACCGGCATTTTTTCGATGGGACTGGTACTTGGCCCAACCATAGGCCCCCTTCTCGGCGGATACCTTGTGGACTATTTCTCCTGGGAGTGGTGCTTTTTTGTCAATATCCCGATCGGGTTACTGGCAGCATGGTCCTCCTTCACCTTTCTCAGGGAACCCAAGGTAAAGCACTCGGTTTCAAAAATTGACTGGACTGGCATCGGGCTGCTGGCGCTCGGCATAGGCTCGCTGCAATTCATTCTTGAGCGGGGAGAGTCAAAAGACTGGTTTGAAACACCCTATATCACCTGGTTTACCATCATCGCGGTTGTCGCGCTTGTTGCATTTGTCTGGTGGGAACTGCACACTGAGGAACCAGCCGTTGACCTGCGCGTTCTGGCCCGCAGCCATAACCTGCCCATAGCGGCGATACTCACCTTTGTTGTGGGATTCGGGCTCTACGGTTCACTCTTTGTCTTTCCCGTTTTTGTACAGCGCCTGCTCGGATTTACAGCGTTACTGACCGGACTGGTACTCTTCCCCAGCGCCATGGTAACCGGCATGATCTCCATGCCGCTCGGCATAGCAATGCAAAAAGGTGTCTCACCAAAAAAGCTGATGGCTGTAGGTATGGTCGCATTCATCATCTTCTGCTGGGCACTTGGCCAGCAAACCATGCAGTCAGGGGCTTCCGACTTTTTCTGGATACTGCTCCTTCGTGGCTTGGCTCTCGGTTTCATCTTTATTCCTGTCACCATGCTTGCAGTATCAGGACTGCACGGCAAAGACATCGGACAGGCTACCGGTCTCAATAACATGGTGCGCCAACTTGGAGGCTCATTCGGTATAGCGCTCATTAACACCTTTATCGTCAAACGGGTAGGAGAGCATAGAGTGGAGCTACTCAGCCATCTGTCGCCTTATGACCCGGCTGCCGTTGCAAGGCTTGATGCTATAAAGCAGACCGCCACCATGAAAAGCGGCCTTTCGCCCGCTGGTGCAGAGTTGGCCGCATTGAACTCGCTTGAGGGCACTCTGACTGTTCAAAGCCACCATCTGGCCTACATGGATGCCTTCATGCTTGTCGCACTGCTTTTTGCAATTGCCTTGCCACTGCTCTTCTTTCCTAAGAAACTCATGCTGCCGAAATAGTTTGTTCGTTCTTCAGCAGGGTATATCCAAATGATTCTGCCGTTCGTTTCAAGTTCTTGAAAACTTTTTTCTGGTATTGCTCTTCATAGTAATCCGCCCCCTGATCCACATACTCCA
>CAJAAV010000277.1 GCA_903937835.1 uncultured Chlorobiaceae bacterium
ACCTTTATTCATCTGTCGGCTGTCGCCGTGGATTATGGTGTGGTGGCTCTTCAAGGTGTTGTTGGGTGTCCGGGTTGTATTGTCGGTGGAGCGGTTTCGGATGCTTGAATGAAGTATAGAGAATTTCTTTTGATTTACACTGAAATGGGAAGAGGGAAAAAGCTCATTCACGCAACACGAAAGGGCTCAACTCATCATGGAAAAATGTGCAGGGAATGAATCGAATAGTTATATTGGGGGGAGGTTAATAAATATTACAGCAATGAGCTTGAAAAAATCTCTGTCACAAACACATCTTAAACTTCAGACGAAAGAGGGCCGAAAGGAGATGCTTTTTCAGGAGGTAGTCTCTTCTTCGAAAATGGAAGGGATTAAAAATGCTGAGGCCATTCTTAAGAAGTGGTAACAATCAGAGGAATCAGTTCAGCAACGCTTGACGAAGAAGATCCGTCATAAGCTTAAGGTTTAAGCTCTGGATTGATTTGACATACTCGTCAAATCGCGCCTCTATTACTTCCCAATTGAATCCATTATACCCGGCCTGCATGGCCATCACAGTAGCCACGAGTCTTCCTGTCCGACCGTTTCCTTCTCTGTATGGATGAATAAAAAGCAGTTCAAAATGTACTGATGCAATTTTTGTCAAAACCTCCTCTTCTGTTCCGATACACGGGGTATTGGGTTTCAAAAAGTTTGCAGAGTCTGTTCTAAAAACCGGGCTGCAGGGAAGGTAAAACCCTCTTTGGTAAGGTTGACTGTGCGATGCATTCCAGCCCATGAATAGATTGAACCAAAAAAGCTGTGATGAAGAGCATCAATGTCTGCAACAACAAGTTGCTGATTAACGATGAAGGTGTCAATCATATACTGGAATGCTTTGCCATAAGCTTCAACTTCTGCAGTATCAAGAGCGATTTTTGTCTTCCGTTGTTTTTCGTGGTCATGGTCAGGGTTCATAAATGTTCTTCGTCTCTTTGCTTCCTGTTCTGGCGGGCTGCTCTCTTTATCTTGTCAGCATCCCAAACTGTGGCTGGACCACTCTCTATTCCGGCACGGATATCCTGCCGTAACTGATCAAACCTTGCTTGGCGAAGAGAGTCCTGCTCTCCCATAAGGCGCAACGCTTCACGAATAACCTCGCTTGCCGAGGTATATAGTCCTGACTTCACTTTTTGCCGAAACATCTCTTCAAGGAACAGTGTCAGATTAACATTAATCGGCATGGGTTCATTTTTGGGTTCTCAAGCTATCACGGATACCTCGCAATAACTTTGTTACTGTCTATTTATGCCAATTATTGACAAAAAATAAGAACGTCAGCCTCTTTTTACCCAGCATTAACCGTTAAGGTACCCGGCGTATAACCCGGTAACTGGTAAAGTATCTTCGTCCCCTTCTTTTTTGAATCTTTTGGGATCCGAATTTGATAGATCTCTTGATAGATATCAAAATTATATTTAGCTTGATAACAATTCAGGAAGTCCCTTCTTTTCTGTATGTTAGAAACTCTGGAATAACTTAACAATGAGCTGAAAAGAGCGACCGATTGCTTATTGGTGGTTTTTACCCCGTTTGATAACATGGTACAGGGTTTTCTGCGGA
>CAJAAV010000278.1 GCA_903937835.1 uncultured Chlorobiaceae bacterium
GACTTGTCCCCGATTTCCTGCTGGATAGCGAGCGATCGTTTCAAGTAGTCGAGAGCGGTGTCATAGTCCCCGCGTGCTTTAAATATTTGCGAAATGTTATTGAGCGTGGTTCCTTCGCCAGACTTGTCCCCGATTTCCTGCCTTATAGCGAGCGATCGTTTCAAGTAGTCGAGAGCGGTGTCATACTGAGCTATATGCACATACTGTTTTCCAATCTGACCTAACCCTTCAGCAAGAGTTCTCTGCTGAGTTGACGAGCAAACCGGCTGCAACCATGTATCAAGCAAGGTTTGATACAGACCAGCTAGATTCATTGGTCCAACAATCCAGTCAAGCGTTATTCGGTAAGCTTCTTCGTTTATATCAGCGACAATCAGTGCGGCGTAAGCAATCATTGCCTGCTCAACCGTTCTCCGTTCATTGTACAACAACCACTGCAAATACCCGGCAGCACGCTGAAGCTGCTCACTGGAAACAGTTGCACCTTTTTGTTGCAGCAGCCAGTCACGCACCAAAGGCGACACCTGAAACTCATTGGCTTGCCAAGTCTTATTCTCCGTTCGCTCAATCAGTGAAACCGACAGCAGCGCCTCCAGTGCCTTTTCGGGCTGCTCAAGCTCATCCAGCACAAGAGCCTTTACCCCTTCAAAAGCTACTGGCACCTCGTAAGCCACCAGACTGCGGAGCAACTGCTGTTCTGCCGCTGTTCTGTGGCTATAGACCAGCTCAAGCAACATGTTGGTTTGTATCTCCTCTGTCGCTTTCCGAAGGGATGCAACAAGCTGCTCTTCTTCAACGCTGTTCATCTCCTGCAAGGCGGCAGCAAAAAACTCAAGTGCCCGGTAGTTGCCTCCAAGCACCTCATAAGCCTGGCGCAAACGCTTGAAGTCCGTTAAAAACTCTTTTGGCAGCTTCTGCTGTTGAGCAACGGCAAGGAAGTCGCGATAGACTGGTGTGCCAAGCAGATAGAGCTGCTCACGCCACTCCGGCAGCGCCCAGCGGGAGGTGAGGACAACCCGTAACCCCTTCACACCCTGCGCTTTCAGGCGCACTGCGGCATCTATCCAGAGCTGCAATTCAGGATCAGTCAGGACCCGGGTGGTTGCATCCTGCAGCGATTCGAGGTTATCGAAAAAGAGCGCTACCTGTGAACCGAACTGCTCAAGCAGCAGCTTCAGCAGCATCTCAATCCGCTTGCTGCTCTCCGCATAGGCCTGCTGAATCTTGCTGTATTTGGCAACACGGATTTCATCAAGCGCCAGCTCCATCTGGAGCACAGTGTCGCGCCAGTTGTGCTCAGGCCTGGCTGAAAAAGCAAAAATTTCATAGCCGTCCGCTTTCAGGGTGTTGAGCAGCTTGCCTGCGAGGGCTGTTTTGCCCATGCCGCCAGCGCCGATGAGCATGAGCAGGGCTGACGTTCCCTCACGGAATGCCCGCTGCCTGCGACGCAGTTCACGGCGACGACCGATAAAGTGGGCCGGAAGTGAAATATTGTTCAGGCTTTCATTGAAGAGATTGGCCGGGCGCATCGGCTGCGGAGTAAAGCGACCGGTTATCAGCGGACGGTCAAACTGATAGCTGAGCAGCATCGGCAGGCACCACTGCCCAAGTGACAGTTCAGCCAATGGTGAATGACGCAGCTCTTCATCATCATGCAGGGGCCGCACGATGGCCCGCCGCGCCTGCTGCAAAGAGGCGGCAATACTCTGCTGCTGCATCAGTGCTCCAAAAAAGGCACGGGCAAACTGAAGACCGGCGCGGTCAAGAATAGACTCTCTCATGCCAAGAACGTGAGGAATGCCTTTGTCGGCAAGCCGCTGCATCAACCCGTTGTTCAAACTGGCTGACGACGCTTTGCCGGAGTGACATGCCGAGAGAATCACTGCCTGCACGGTTGTGCCGGTAAATGCCGCTGCAAGTCGCTCTTCATCAACCAGCTCCCCTCCATCGTTGTCGCTCTCGAACAGGAAGTACCCTCTGTCGTTATGGTTCAGGTAATCTTTAATAAAGTTGCCGTGACCGCTGAGATAGACAAGGTGCGGCCTGAAGTGGTGCAGTTGATGGGTAAATTCACTGAATCGCCCGTCATCCGGCATTTCAAGCAGCACATGGCCGCTCTGCCGCCACTGGCCAAGCGCCTCAAGCACCAGCGCCTGCTCATCCTCAATGCGAAGCTGCTCCTCTTTTCCAATGTCATCAGGCAATGCGGTAAAGAGCAGCACCCTCAACGGCCCATCTTCAATGGCTGGCAGCTCTGCACCGGTGGAAGGCATGGCTCGCGACAGGGTAAAGCCCTCACTGCGGCCAAGAAAACCAGACTCAGGATGATAGAGCGTTTCCCAAGGCAGGTGCAGGATCTCCGGCTTGCCGCTCTCAATGACGATGGGCAGAAGATGCTGCCCTGCCTGCTTTCTGGCCTGCTGGAATGGCTCATCAGCATCAAGCGCACGCCACAAGATGGTTCCGATGCCCTGCAAGGCTTTGTCGGTCACAAGTTTTTCGCGATCGGCATAGATCTCCGAAAGCTCGGCGGCCAGCTTCACCAGTTGAGGGTAGCGGGTGAGGATGCCTTCGTCCGGCCTGAGAATGAGCGGTTCAATCATAGTGGCAACAGGTTATTGTGGCAAAGAGGGATCTGACGACTCAAGAATCTCCGGGAGCTGATAGACGGTTATCTCTTGCGGCTGCGACTTGGCAGCTCCCCGCATCACCGTGATAATGTTCTGCGGTTCTCCACCAAAGGCAAGCTTGAGCGGTGCATGGCAGTAGGGGCAAGCCTTGGTAAGCGTCGGCTCTCCGGCGGTGTCGATCAACAGGGTGAAAATTCTTTTGCACTGCCAGCACTCTATCTTCTGGCGTTTCATGGTATTTTCCATAGCTCTTATCCGGGTTTATTGGTCATAAAGACGGCGACGCAGGCACAACAGATCCCGACAAAACAGCAGAAACTTGCCGCAATCAGCAGGACGCGTTTGTATCGGGCACTGGCGGCAAAAAACTCTTCGATGCTCAGCGGCTGGCCCGGTGCTGAGGGCTTGTTGCTTCGCAGCTTGCTCCGGTCAACCGGCCATTTGCGGGGCACCAGACTGAAAAGACTCAACGCCAGAGCAACGAACCAGCAGGCAAATGCACCAACAATCATGATGGATGAGTTCACCACCGCATCATCACCGCCAATCAGCTTCAGTGCCGTAGCATACAGACCCGGAATGGCAAGATTCAACGTCACCAGTTGTTTTGCCAGCTCGTCAAGCAGTTTCGGCTGGTCAATAATCGCCGTTACAAAGCCTTTTTCAAGCTCTTCGTCACTTTTTGACGGCGGCGCGGAGTAGATAATATCATCATCCATGATCGGGCTCTTGTTGCTGGTTTGGGGATGCTGGGGTAATGCCGCAATTTACTTTTTATTTCACTTTTTTGGAGAGTTTGCTGATATTATCTGGACTGATTGATACATTTGAAAGGGGGTCACTTGAGTGGTAAGCAGGAGACAACGATGAACGTTGACAGGCAGATATCTTTATGGTTTCCTGTGAAGGTAATTTGATATCTTAATGATACATAAGGAATTACAAGCATGAGCGAAGTTGAGGAAATAGAGCGACGGGTTCAGAATTTATCCACGGAGGAGTTTGCGACATTTCGGGATTGGTTTCTTGAACTTGACAACGAGTCCTGGGACAAGCAGATTGCAACTGATTTTCGTGCAGGAAAATTTGACCGTTTGATTAGTAAGGCAAAAGAAGAATTTGCTCAAGGGAAGGCTCGCGAACTTTGAAGCATTATACCTCTTCGGACTTCTGGTTGTTGTACCAGAATCTTCCTTTCGAAATAAGGATGCTTGCGGATAAAAATTACGATCTGCTAAAGGATAATCCTCGCCATCCCTCTTTGCAGTTGAAGCGAATTGACGAGATGTGGTCAGTGCGGATAGGCAAGCACTATCGTGCAATTGGAATTGATGCTCCAGGCGGGATTCAGTGGATCTGGATTGGCTCTCATGCGGACTACGACAAAATCATTTCCTGACTGAACGTTATGAACACTGCTGTCAATAATGAACCAAGGATCAATGCCGTTGAAATCACTGACGAGGTGATTTCCGCAACTCTTGATGACGGGCGGACAATCAGTGTCCCCTTGGCATGGTCATAGCGTTTAACCGAAAGCTCCGTGAAGCAGAGAAACAACTTTGAAATCATTGGTAACGGTATCGGCATTCACTGGCCCTGATATTGACGAGGATATCAGGGCAGAAGGGATGCTCTATGGAGTACCAGCACGGAGATCAAATTAATGAGTCTCATCCCCGTTGCCTTCTACGAGGAATTTCAACAGATACCCTCGGTTCATAAGCTTTCAACCCCTGATCTCCCGTCAAAATCTCTACAGCATAACCCATCTGAGAATAATATTCGGCAACATTTTTAATGGTGGCATCACCCAAAGAGAGCTTTTGCACAGCCAGTTCTGGCCATGAATCAGCAAGCAATTTCAGCTTTTCAGCCGACCATAATACTGTTTGATCAGAAAAGGCTGCCCACGGGGTTTGCTGTTCGGCACTTTTACGCATCAAATCGGCCAAAGCATCTCCCCGCTCCTTACGACTGTGCCGGGCATGGGCAATATGATTACCGGTCTCTATGATAGAGGCCAGAGGAAGAACAAAAGTGGTTGTTTTATCATGCATCCCTGCTTGAATTTTCTCACCCACCCGCTTTTTATCCCATCGATCATGATCCGGGCCGGAACCTTCCATTCCCGGCACATCAAGCCAGATACAGAGAATGCTGGTATCAATAATCAAGAGACGTTTCAATTGCACTCCTCCAGCCTGAGCGCTGACTCAATGCTGCCTTCAGTGGTCAAATGGCCAAGAGAGCCTCCTGCCATAAGCTTTGGTAATTGCCGGATATCTTCAAGCTGGGTGAGTTCACTGGCACCTGTGACATTATGACGATGAGCAACCGTAATAAACGGCACCATTCGTGCTCCAGCAGCATCCAGCAGTGCCGGGTTGTGGGTCGTAACAATAACATCAATACCACGCTCTTTGCCAAGAGCCCTGAGCATGGCTATCAGAATGTGCGCCCGCGAAGGATGCAGGCCATTATCAACCTCTTCGATGACCAGCAGGCTTCCAGATTCGCGAGTCAGAAGTGCGGTGACAATAGCCAGATAACGCAGAGTTCCGTCAGACATTCCGCGAGCATCAATTTCATGGGTTACCTGACCATCCCAGCCCTCTTCGCAGTAAAGCATGGCATCGGTACTGAACTTTCCAACAGGTTCTGTCCAGACTCTTTTTATGTCACGCTCCGGCAACTCTTTCAGATATTTTGTCAGTGTCTGTTCAACCTCTGCTTTGCGCAAAGGTTCCAATCCGGCCAACACCCCGGCAATATTTGACCCATCCGCCAGCAGTGTTTCTGAAAAGGGTGCGTAATCGCGGATATGACTGGGTATCGGATCAAAAACGAAGATACGCTGAAGCTGCAAGAGTACCTGTTTTGCACCATCTTGTACCTCCTTGCGCAAATTCATGGTTTCGGTTTGGCTGAGAATGATATGGGAGCGATTCAGATCAATACGACGCTTCCCTTTACCTCCAGCTTCTGTTGAAAAACAGGTTGGTATTCCGGGGCTGGAGGATTCCACTTGCCCTGTACTGAAAAGCATCTTTTCTTTCGGCCTTTTGCTCCTCTGGCTGTAGGTGAGTAGCGTTAACTCTTCGTTGAAAACCTCAGCTTTTGTGCCATTTACCTGTACCGTTACTTCATATCGATAATCCTGGTTTTTACCGAGCCCTTCAGCGACAAGCGCAAGTGTAAACTTTTTTTCAGGCTTGCGGCATACCCATTCCATCCCGCCCCGCAAGGCTGGCAGATTAGCATCACCGGCAATAGCCTGAAAGATGCCAACTCCTGAACTCACTCTGTTTAAAAAGAGCAGGGCATCAAGGGTATTGGATTTACCACTTGCATTGGCTCCGATAAGGATAGTCAACGGATCAATAAACAGTGTGGATTCCGAAAAACTTTTCCAGTTTTTGAGCTTTAGCTCTTTAATCATGACGCTTACAGTGTTACGAAGGAGAAGAAAAAATTCAAGCAGGCCCTGCTTCATCTTCAATTGTACACAATTACATCCTCTTAATCAAACTGCCGTTACTGAACTATTTCATTGCCGGAATTACCGGAGCCGCAAATAATCACCGGGCCTGTAATCTCTTCAAAGTTCGCATCCATCATCAGGCTTACAATACCTCCCTGTCAAGTCGTTCCTTGAGAAATATTTTCAACAGCGATTGATATGGTACGTCACGCTCATTTGCCAGCACCTTCAGCCGGTTCAGCATCGGTTCCGGCAGGCGGAGTGAAATGGTTTTCAGTGTAGGCTTCAGGTTCGGAAAAAGCACTGTTTCCGCTTTTTGCCAATCAACATAGTCTGTCGAGTCTTGAACTGACCAGAACGCCTGCTCTTCGGCTTCACTCCTGAATTCAGGAATCGGTATTCTCTTATTTTTCATAAATGTTCCGCTCCTGTTTGTCACGCTCTTCCATAAAATCATCAGTCACCTTTTGCTGTCTGAGGAAAAAGCTTTTCCAAGTTTGGCCGACAGGAGCAAGGAACCGCTCAGTACCCTTTACTCGAATACTGCCGAGCTTGGGGGTGCGGCGTTCCCCTGAAATAACTCATTGCTAATTCGTGGATTTGGATTGGATGCTCATGCTGCCATACATCCTACCAAAATGTAATTTTCATCATTTTCCCACAGATTTGTAGTTCTTTCTGCCAGTCATGATCCTCTGCAAGTAAATTATTCAGTCCCACGTTATAATAAAAACAGCTCCGCAGAAAAAATAAAACCCTTTAGCCATGCGGCTTTGAGGGAGCCAACTCCTTTTTTTTCAAAAAACTTTCTTTTCAAGCCAAAGCTTTGGCACGAATCTTGCGAAACAAATAGCATAAATATTTAGAGCAAAGATGAATAATGCCTGAATATTTGACGATAAAGGCAATGAAAACCTAAAAAAGGACTAACAATGAGAAAAGTAGCTATTTATGGAAAAGGTGGTATTGGCAAGTCAACCACAACACAAAACACGGTTGCCGGTCTTGCGGAGATGGGCAAAAAGGTGATGGTTATCGGGTGTGATCCTAAAGCTGACTCTACCCGTCTGCTTCTTGGCGGACTACAGCAGAAAACAGTGCTCGACACACTTCGCGAGGAGGGTGAAGAAGTTGAACTTGAAGATATCATCAAAGCCGGGTACAGAAACACCCGCTGCACCGAATCCGGTGGTCCAGAACCAGGTGTTGGTTGCGCAGGTCGCGGTATCATCACCTCGGTGAACCTCCTGGAACAGCTTGGAGCTTTCGATGATGAATGGGAACTCGACTATGTCTTCTACGATGTTCTCGGTGACGTTGTCTGCGGAGGATTCGCCATGCCGATCCGTGACGGAAAAGCAGAGGAGATCTACATCGTCTGTTCAGGTGAGATGATGGCCATGTACGCCGCAAACAACATCTGTAAAGGTATTCTGAAATATGCAGACGCAGGTGGAGTGAGGCTTGGTGGTCTTATCTGCAACAGCCGCAATGTTGACAACGAACTGCAGATGATTGAAGAGCTTGCGAAGAAAATCGGCACCCAGATGATTCACTTTGTGCCTCGCAACAACTTTGTTCAGCGTGCCGAGATCAACAGAAAGACAGTTATTGAGTATGACCCGACCCATGAACAGGCTGATGAGTACAGGGCTCTTGCCAGGAAAATTGATGAAAACAAGATGTTTGTCATTCCAAAGCCACTCGAAATTGAAGAGTTGGAAGCACTGCTTATTGAATTTGGTATCGCTAACTAAAACAACGGAGTACAGAAACATGTTAATGATCAGAACAATCGTCAGGCCAGAAAAGGTGTATGATGTCATGCAGGGATTGCTTGATGCAGGCTATCCATCTGTAACAAAAATCGCTGTGGTCGGACGCGGTAAACAACGCGGTCTCCGCGTCGGTGATGTGGTCTATGATGAAATTCCAAAAGAGATGTTGTTCACGGTGGTTCCAAATATCGACAAAGATTTTGCTATACGTGCAATTCTTGAGAATGCAAAATCGGGAGCAGAAGGGAAATTTGGTGATGGAAAGATCTTTGTTTCAGCCGTTGAAGAGGTTTACACCATAAGCACCGGCGAACGGGAAACGGATCCATTTCTTCCAGCAAAGGAGGCTTGAATGAAAGAGATTATTGCAGTCATAAGAATCAACAAAGTGAACGCGACCAAAAAAGCGCTTATCGATGCAGGGATTCCGGCTTTCACAGCCACCGGCAGAGTGATGGGACGCGGCAAAGGGCAGGTTCATTACGACATCCTCAGAGGCGCTGAAGCGGGTCATCCAGAGGCAATTGCACAACTCGGCAATTCACCAAGACTGGTTGCCAAGCGAATTCTGACGGTTGTCGTGCCTGATGAGTTATGCAAAACAGCAATTGATACCATTATCCAGACAAACCAGACCGGTAACCCGGGTGATGGCAAGATTTTTGTAACTCCGATTCTTGAAACTATCAGGGTAAGAACAGGTGAACAGGGCGATGTAGCGCTAAACTGAGGCAGAATACTAAAAAGGTGTAAACGGAGAAAGTTCAATGGAGGCGAACAAGATTATTCCAGATCCAGCCCAGGTCAGGGAGGAGCTGATACAAAAATACCCGGCAAAGGTGGCAAAAAAACGGTCGAAGTCCATTGTCATCAATGACCCGGAGACCATTCCCGAAGTGCAGGCCAACGTGCGTACCGTTCCGGGAATCATTACCCAGCGAGGCTGCTGTTATGCTGGTTGTAAAGGTGTGGTGCTTGGGCCTACACGCGATATTGTCAACATAGTGCACGGCCCAATCGGATGCAGTTTTTATGCCTGGTTGACCCGGCGTAACCAGACGAAGCCTGAGACGCTGATGGATGCAAACTACATCCCTTACTGTTTCTCAACTGATATGCAGGAGGAAAATATCGTTTTTGGCGGTGAAAAAAAGCTGAAAATTGCAATCCAGGAGGCTTATGACCTCTTTCATCCAAAATCAATCGCAATATTTTCGACCTGTCCGGTTGGTCTGATTGGTGATGATGTTCACGCAGCGGCAAGAGAGATGAAGGAGAAGTTTGGAGACTGCAACGTTTTCGGCTTCAGTTGCGAAGGGTACAGAGGCGTCAGTCAGTCGGCTGGTCACCACATTGCCAACAACGGTGTGTTCAAGCACATGGTTGGCCGCGACAATACCCCAAGTGAAGGCAAGTTCAAGCTGAACCTTCTTGGCGAATATAACATCGGCGGTGATGCTTTTGAGATTGAGCGCATTTTCGAGAAGGTTGGCATCACACTGGTTGCCTCTTTCAGCGGCAACTCAACAGTTGGAGCCATTGAAAATTCTCATACGGCAGACTTGAACGTGATCCTCTGCCACCGCTCGATCAACTACATGGGCGATATGATGGAGACGAAATATGGTATTCCATGGATGAAGATAAACTTTGTCGGAGCTGAATCAACCGCAAAGTCGCTCCGCAAAATAGGCGAATACTTTGGTGATGAGGAGTTAAAAGCACGCATTGAAGCCGTTATTGCTGAAGAGGCTCCAAAAGTGAAAGCAGTGATCAATGAGATTATGCCAAGGACCAAAGGGAAAACTGCCATGCTTTTTGTCGGTGGATCTCGAGCCCATCACTACCAGGATCTCTTTACAGAACTTGGTATGACAACGGTTGCTGCTGGATATGAGTTTGCTCACCGCGACGATTACGAAGGGCGTGATGTGCTGCCTGGCATCAAGGTCGATGCTGACAGCAAAAACATTGAAGAGTTGAAGATAGTCGCCGATCCCGAGCTCTACAATCCGAGAAAAACGGAATCCGAGCTTGAAGCGCTGAAAGAGAAGGGGCTGGAGATCAACGGCTACGAAGGAATGATGAAACAGATGACCAAAAAGTCGCTGGTTGTTGATGACCTCAGCCACTACGAATCAGAAAAGCTGATTGAGATCTACAAGCCGGATATTTTCTGCGCTGGTATCAAGGAGAAATATGTGGTACAGAAGATGGGAATTCCGTTGAAGCAGCTTCACAGCTACGACTACGGCGGCCCTTACACTGGCTTTGAAGGAGCAATAAACTTCTACAAAGATATCGACAGGATGGTCAACAACCCCGTATGGAAGCTGATCAAGGCACCGTGGGAAACGGCAGGAAACGGGAAAGGTGCAGGACTTGCAGCCAGTTACGTGACACAGTAATAAGAGAAAACGGAGACTATTGAATTATGCTATTACGACACACATCAAAAGAGGTTAAAGTGCGCGAAGGGCTGACGATCAACCCGGCAAAGACCTGCCAGCCGATCGGCGCCATGTATGCTGCGCTCGGTATTCATGGCTGTCTACCTCACAGCCATGGTTCACAAGGGTGCTGCTCCTATCACAGGAGCACCCTTACCCGCCACTACAAAGAGCCTGTTATGGCGGCAACAAGTTCGTTTACCGAAGGAGCTTCGGTGTTCGGTGGCCAGGCGAACCTTCTTGCAGCCATCGACACCATTTTCGCGGTCTACGAGCCCGATATCATTGCGGTGCACTCAACCTGCCTCAGTGAAACTATCGGTGATGATTTGCAGCAGATGACAAAAAAGGCAAAAGATGACGGTAAAATTCCGGAAGGCAAGTATGTGATTTATGCCAGCACGCCAAGCTTTATCGGTTCGCACGTCACTGGTTACGCCAATATGGTAACTGGTATGGCGACACAATTTGCGGAGTCAACTGGTGTCAAAAAGAGCCAGTTCAACATTATCGCAGGATGGATGGAGCCTTCGGATATGCGCGAAATTAAACGCCTTGCAAAAGTGATGGGCATCAACATTGTGCTCTTTCCAGACACTTCAGACGTTCTTGATGCACCGCAGACGGGCAAACATGTTTTTTATCCGAAAGGCGGCACAACAGTGGATGAACTGAAGAGCAGCGGCGACAGCATCGCTTCACTGGCACTCGGAAGCGTCAGCGCTGAGCCTGCGGCAATCGCGCTTGAAAAGAAGTGTAAAGTGCCATTCGAAACGCTCGACATACCCATCGGTCTCAGTGCAACCGACCGCTTCATCATGGCAATCAGCAAGGTTGCCAGAGTATCGGTGCCTGAAGAGGTGACGACTGACAGAGGAAGACTGGTTGATGTGATGTGCGACATGGAGCAATATCTGCATGGTAAAAGGGTTGCGCTTTTTGGTGATCCGGATCAGCTTCTGCCACTCACCGAGTTCCTGCTCGACCTGAACATGAAGCCAGTACATATCGTCAGCGGCACGCCTGGCCAGCGGTTTGAGAAGCAGATGCGCCAGCTTCTTGACGAGAGGTCACCGGCAACAAACTTCAAGAGTGGGCTGCAGGCAGACATGTTCCTGCTTCACCAGTGGATGAAGAATGAACCAGTTGACCTTTTGATTGGAAACACTTACGGCAAGTATATGGCCCGTGATGAAGATATTCCATTCATCAGGTTCGGCTTCCCGATCCTTGATCGCATCGGCCACAGTTACTTCCCGAATATCGGGTACGGTGGCAGCCTGAGACTGCTCGAAAAGATTCTGAATGCCATCATGGATCGTCAGGATCGTGATGCGCTTGAGGAGAAGTTTGAGCTGGTGATGTAAGAGAAGATGAAGGATGAATGGTGAATGATGAATGATGAAAAATGGTGCACCTGCGGGGCGTGTAAAACAATTGGTTTTCAGCCCCGGAGGGGCAGCATAAGGGTAAAGGGAGAAGAGATCCCGCAACAATATTTTAAGGGTATGGCTATGGAACAGATTGGTATTCTTGAGGGAAGAGAGAGGCAGGTGCTGGAGAAAAATAGTGATGTAGCTCAGGCTGATATTGCCTGCGACACCTCCAGCCTTTCCGGATCGGTGAGCCAGCGTGCCTGCGTCTTCTGCGGTTCAAGGGTTGTACTTTACCCGGTAGCCGATGCCATTCATCTTGTTCACGGGCCTATCGGGTGTGCAGCATACACTTGGGACATTCGTGGAGCAGTCTCATCGGGCCCTGAGCTTCACCGCTTGAGTTTTTCAACCGACCTGCAGGAGATGGATGTTATATACGGCGGTGAAAAAAAGCTCTACAAGTCGCTGATTGAGCTGATTGAACAGTACAAGCCCAAAGCTGCCTTTATCTACTCAACCTGCATTGTCGGCCTTATCGGCGACGATATTGAGGCTGTCTGCAAAAAAGTGGCAAGAGAGACAGGAATCCCGGTACTTCCAGTCCACTCAGAAGGGTTCAAAGGCACCAAAAAAGATGGCTACAAAGCTGCCTGCCATGCTCTAATGAAGCTGATCGGGACAGGATCGACAGAGGATATCAGCAAATACAGCATCAACATTCTCGGTGAATTCAACCTTGCCGGTGAAGCGTGGATTATACGGCAATACTATGAAAAAATGGGCATTGAGGTTGTCGCGACACTGACTGGTGACGGACGTATCGATGCTGTCCGACGCGCTCATGGAGCAACACTCAACGTGGTACAGTGTTCAGGATCGATGACCTGGCTGGCCAAAGAGATGGAGGAGAAGTACGGGATTCCCTACATCCGCGTCTCCTATTTCGGGATTGAGGATATGTCAAAATCGCTCTATGATGTCGCCGTCAAATTTCCTGACAGACCGGATATCATGGAAGCAGCAAAGCAAATTGTCAGTGAAGAGGTGAAAACGCTCTACCCTTCATTGCAGAAATTCAAAAAAGCACTGACAGGCAAAAAGGCTGCCATCTATGTTGGTGGCGCATTCAAAACCTTTTCACTCATCAAAGCGCTCCGTTCAATAGGAATGTCAGTTGTACTGGCAGGTTCACAGACCGGCAACCAGGATGATTATGCCAGACTCAAAGAGATGTGCGATGAGGGGACAGTAATTGTGGATGATTCCAACCCCGTCGAGCTCTCAAAATTTATCCTTGAAAAAGGGGCCGACCTGCTTATCGGCGGTGTCAAAGAGCGACCGATAGCCTTCAAGCTCGGTATTGGATTTTGTGATCATAACCATGAGAGGAAGATCCCTCTCGCCGGATTTATCGGTATGTACAATTTTGCACTGGAGGTCTATCAATCGGTCATGAGTCCGGTATGGCAGTTCGCTCCAAGAAAAGGAGGCACCCTATGAAACACGAACACGCAAAAACAGCAACACAGAATGCCTGCAAGCTCTGCAACCCTCTTGGTGCATGCCTCGCCTTCCGGGGAATAGAGAACTGTGTCCCATTCCTGCACGGTTCGCAGGGGTGTGCAACCTATATACGGCGTTATCTGATCAGCCATTATAAAGAGCCGATTGATATTGCTTCATCAAACTTCCATGAGGAGACTGCTGTTTTTGGCGGCAGCCATAACCTGAAAATCGGTCTAAAAAACGTCAGCGACCAGTACAAGCCTGATGTTATTGGTGTGGCCACCACCTGCCTGAGCGAAACCATTGGTGACGATGTGCCAATGATCTTGCGGGAGTATAAAAAAGAGTTCAAAAATGGCTCGCCCATGCCGATCATGATCCATGCCTCAACACCAAGCTATCAGGGCAGCCATATCGACGGGTTTCATGCCGCTGTCCACGCATCGGTGAAGGCACTGGCCGAAAAGATGCCACGACAGAAACTGATCAACCTCTTTCCGAACATGGTCTCGCCTGCCGACATGCGCTATCTCAAGGAGATACTCGGAAATTTTGGAGTGCCATACATGATGCTGCCCGACTATTCACAGACCATGGATGGCGGCCCATGGGCAGAATACCATCGCATTCCGCCGGGCGGCACACCTGCAAGCGCCATTACAACGGCGGCCAGTGCAATGGCAAGTATTGAGTTTGGTTCAACAATTGAAGCCTCAAAATCGGCAGCCGGATATCTGGATGTGATGTTTGGTGTCCCGGCCTATCATCTTCCTCTGCCCATTGGCATCAAGGGAAGCGACAAATTTTTCAGCCTGCTCGAAACGTTGACTGAAGAAAAACGAGCTGAAAAGTATGAAGATGAGCGTCGCCGGCTTGTGGATGCCTATGCCGATGGCCATAAATATGTTTTTGACAAGAGAGTGATCATCTACGGTGAAGAGGATCTGGTCATCGGTATGACCGCCTTTCTGAGGGAGATTGGTATGGTGCCTGTACTCTGCGCCTCGGGCGGCAAAAGCGGATTGCTGAAAAAACGGATTGAGGAACTTGTCCCTGACATGGATGAACTCGGCATCAAAGTACGTGAAGGCGTTGACTTCGTTGATATTGAGGATGAGGCAAAAATACTTCAACCCGATTTTCTTATCGGCAACAGCAAGGGCTATACCATGTCAAGAAAAAACAGTATCCCGCTGCTCCGACTTGGATTCCCGATTCACGATCGTTTCGGTGGACAGCGGATGCACCACCTTGGCTACCGTGGTACCCAGGAACTCTTTGACCGAATAGTCAACACCGTTATCGAACAGCGGCAGAATGCTTCATCAATAGGCTACACTTATATGTAAGGGAGGATGATATTATGACACTCAAAATTGCAAACCACCCCTGTTTCAACGATGCATCCCGCCACAAGTTCGGGCGTATCCACCTCCCTGTTGCGCCGAAATGCAATATCCAGTGCAACTATTGTAGCCGTAAATTCGACTGCATGAACGAGAACCGACCCGGCGTCACCAGCAAGGTGCTGTCACCAAAGCAGGCATTGTACTATCTCGACCAGGCGATGATACTCTCTCCAAACATTGCGGTAGTAGGCATTGCCGGTCCGGGGGATCCCTTTGCCAACCCGGATGAAACGATGGAGACGCTCCGGCTTGTTCGGGCAAAATATCCGGAGATGCTGCTCTGCGTGGCAACCAACGGGCTTGATCTGCTCCCGTACATTGATGAGCTTGCCCGGTTGCAGGTAAGCCACGTCACCATAACCATCAATGCAATTGACCCGGAGATAGGTGCCGAGATTTATGCCTGGGTGAGGTATAAGAAAAAAATGTACCGCAGTATTGA
Organism: uncultured Chlorobiaceae bacterium; assembly: GCA_903937835.1. Lineage (GTDB taxonomy): Bacteria > Bacteroidota > Chlorobiia > Chlorobiales > Chlorobiaceae > Chlorobium. Next base: position 15,076 of record CAJAAV010000278.1, read on the forward strand.
GGCGGCAAAACTGCTGATCAAGAACCAGCTTGAGGCACTTAAACGGCTGAAAGAGGTTGGCGTTACCGCCAAGGTAAACTCCATTATCATTCCCGGAGTGAACGATACGCACGTCATCGCCGTCGCATCAAAAGTGGCTGAGCTTGGTGCCGACATCCTGAACTGTCTCCCCTACTACAACACAAAGGAGACTGTTTTCGAAAATATTGATGAACCCTCTGTGGAGATGGTGACTGAAATCCAGCAGGCAACAAGTGCATTTCTGCCGCAAATGAAACACTGCGCACGGTGTCGGGCAGATGCAGTAGGCATTATCGGTGAAATCAACACCGAAGCGATGATGCAGAAACTGGCAGAAGCTGCGGCGATGCCAAAAAACCCGGCAGAGTGCCGCCCTTACATTGCCGTCAGCAGCATAGAGGGAGTACTGATCAACCAGCATCTTGGCGAAGCCGATCGCTTTTTGATTTACGGCATGGATGACAACGGAGAGTGCATGTTGGTCGATTCGAGAACGGCTCCACCGGCTGGCGGGGGCAAGGAGCGCTGGGAAGCACTGGCGGACCTGCTGCACGATTGCCGTACGGTGCTGGTTAACGGCGCGGGTGATTCGCCAAAAAAAGTGCTCAACGCTCAAGGGGTTGAGGTACTTGTAATTGAAGGGGTTATCGAAGAGGCGGTGCATGGCCTCTTTACCGGACAGGATCTGAAGCACCTGATCAAGAGCAGCCAGATCCACGCCTGCGGCTCAAGCTGCTCAGGCACCGGCGGAGGATGCGGGTAACAAATTGACAATGAACAACTGATTACTGACAACTGATTACTGACAACTGACAACTGATCACTACCAACAAACAACCTATTTCGAACCATGGACAAACCAAAACATCACATTCTGGTCTGCGCAAGCTTCAGGGCACAGGGCACACCGCAGGGAATATGCCACAAAAAAGAGTCACTCAGCCTGATTCCCTACATTGAAAGCGAGCTCTCTGATCGCGGCATGAGCGACGTTACTGTCTCGGCCACAGGCTGCCTCAACCTCTGCGAGAAAGGGCCAGTTCTTGTGATCTACCCTGAAAGCTTCTGGTATGGCGAAATTGACAGCGAGGAGAAGATTGACGAGATTCTTGATGCTCTCGAAGAGGGCGAGGCTTGCGAAGCGTATTTGATTAACTGAGTGCTACGGTGTGCTGGATACCCTGTTGGAAGATACAGGGTGTTTGGCATTGGGTAATATTCACCAAACCCTGTCTCCAGCTTGGCACTGCTTGCGGATAAACACAAATCGTGGAAACCTACCTCTTATGGGCTTTCAGTACCGGAACTTTCGAAAGGTTTTCACAAAAAAACGTATTTTCATGGATGTTTTTTTCTAAAACCGAGAGAGATACATCCTTCGCAACATGCAACCATGAAACCATAACCGATGAACCCCAGAAAATTCCTCAGTCGAAAGGACTTGCCGGAGAGTTACTTGTCGCTGCCGGAATTACGCTTTTTGATTGCTGGAACTTCCATTAAAAAGCCCGGACAGCACGAACACGAAAGTAGTTGAACTTAATGTCGAAGTACTGGGAGCCGACACCAAAATACTGGTACCACGCGTAGTACGCATAGTCCTCGGAGGAACTCCAGTAGAAGTAGGTCGCAAAACCGCCAACTGCACGTTTATTGAGATAGAGCTTGTTCAACTCATCCTTACTCGGCAGGTACCAGTCGCTATAGCCGTTCAACACCAAATCATCACACAATTTCGCCGCATAGGAGCCTGCGCCTTGACTGGCAACAATCGCGGTTGTGTTTGCTGCACCAGTCCCTGTTGCTGTTCCGGCTGCGCCTGTCGTAATATAGCTTCCATTCCACCATACTATGCCCGTGCTTTGATCGCTTGGGGCGGCAATCAAACCATGCGTTTGCCCTGCCACATACCCAAGGTCGCCACTGACAAGAATATAGGCAATGATGCCACCGCCGTAATTGTCACCAATGGCAAGTGGCGCTGCGCCGACCGTTCCCGTCGCCGTAAACGTTATCGGTGAATTCGTCAGAGTTCCGCTCGTCGCCGTCAGCGTATTCGTGCCCGCCGTTGTGCCAAGCGTCCAGCCACCGACCGTTGCTACACCGCTGGCGTTTGTCGTCGCACTACCACCTGTCACTGAGCCCCCGCCTGTCGCCACCGCAAAGGCCACACTGACTCCACTGACCGGGTTGTTATTCGCATCTTTCACAATAACGCTTGGCGCTGTGCCCACCGCCGAACCTGCCACGGCTGATTGTGCATCGCCACCGTTCAAGGCCATCTGTGTTGCAACTCCCGCTGCATAGGTCACGGTAGCCTCTGTCTGTGAGCCTGTGCCGCTCTTGACAGCGCCCCCTCCGAGAGTCGCCACAAAAATACCTCGGCCAGTTGCAACAGGGGCCGTTACAAGAGCGGTGTAAGTGCCATCATGGTTATCGGTAACAGCGCCAATACTGCCCATACCACTCAGTTTGGTGATAGTGACCGTTGCTCCTCCTGAACTCTGCCGGATGCCTTGAGGGTCTTTTTCTGTCACGGTCAGCGCCTGTGTGCTGACGCCATTTGCCGTGATAGTAGCTGCGCCGGGCGTCAGTGTCGAGAACGTCGCGCTCACCGGGTTTGCTTCTGTCACCGTGATACTTCGAATGGTCAGGGCTGGCAGAAGGCTTGTTATTACCGCAAAAGCAAGGACGATAAACGCAATCACTTTTCCCATCAGGGTGTAACGGAGTGGTGTCATGTACGTCATTGGTTGTCTTTGGTTCTGTTGCTGTCGGGTTACTCGGTCGTTATAGTGACGTTATAGAATCCGGGTGTAAGTGTGCTGCCATCGGTCACGCTGATGATATAGGTGTCGCCTCCAGGTAGAGCCGCAGGGAACTTGTTGCCATGAAGAATAACCTGCGTCATGGTGGTTCCAACAAGCGTCAGGTCATTGTATGGTGCCCCGTTGCGGGTTAAGCCGGTGATGGTCGGCGCTCCTGTGCCGACGGTGATGAAAATGTCGCCTTCATGGTTGACGCTGACTCCTGGTGACAACCCTGCTTTATTGACCTTGAGCACGTTGCTGATAGCTGTTGTGTCAACTTTTGCAAGGAAGGATTGTGGCAACTGTGACGGGCGCATTGTGGCAGCGGCAAGCAAGGTCGAGCTGTCGTTGCTCTGGATGGGTTGCATACGGCTGGCAAGGGTGCCTTGTGGCTTTTTGCCGTCCGACAGGAAGAATTGGCAGGTCAGCATGGCCCCTCTGTTGTCGGCAATGCCGTGCTGGCCATTGTTTTGGTACATCGTAAGCTGCCAGTTCCCAATCTGGGCTGAAAGGTCGATACGATTTTCTCCAGCTCCTGCCTTGTATCCTGCGCCAAGGGTCATGCCAGCAAGCGGTTCGCACAGCATGGTGACGTTGTAGTAGGCTGAGCGGTTGGTCTCGCTGCTGCCATCAGCAAAGGGATAGCGAAGCTGTTCGTAACCTATGGAACCTTTGGTGACAATGTTTGGCCGCAGGGCAATTTGTGCATCTGCTGAAGCGCCAAATAGACGGCCTTCGGAAAGCGAGAGGGGATCGCTGTAGATGGTATAATCGGTTGCCGACTCTACCTCGAAAAAGCGTGGGCCATCAGCACTGGAGAGTTGAGTTGCCCGTGCTCCCCATACAGAAAAGCCGACAGAATGAAAAGGGGTGGCAGCCTCTCTTTTTGAAATGATGTACTGGGTCGAAACAACGTAGCTGAATTGTTGGAGATCAATGGTTGCCTGGCCTGAAGGAAAAGTGAAGTCCTGGTTGCCCCAGAGGTAGCCGCCGGTTGCCTTGATGCGAAATCCTGAATCGGGAAGCTGCCACACGGTGTTCAGGAGAAGATCGTTACGGATGCTGCCGGTCAGGGTCAAGGAGGAGCCGACAGCAACGTTGCTGAATGGCAGTATTGCAAGCTCGGCTTTTCCTGCGATACCAGCATTGCTGTTTTCTTGCTTGAGATACCCAAAGCCAAGGTTAATGCTGCCGATGGCTCTCTTGTCATGATACTGTAGTGAAGTGCCGCCAGGACTGACTCTTCCTGCGACCGCTCCATCAGCAAAGGCCACAAGGAGTGACGGCAGCAGGCCTTCTATGTTGGGCAGAAACTGCTGGTTCTGGAAGTCGCTGTTGTTTCCGACTCTCTGCATTCCCGAGGTTGTAAAGGCAAGGAGGCTGGCAACTGATCCGAACGAACCCGACAGGGGAAGCCGGTCGGATAATGCTTCAGCGGTCATGGATTTCGAGAACGCCTGAAGATAGCCGCTGGATGTTGAGGGGTTCTCTTGTGCGAAAAGCAAAGTGGCTGAGCCTTGCGGCAAAGCAGATGATAAGGCGACACCAAGACACGCGATCACCATTAATCGCGAACAATGCACTTTACTGAACCAAAAATCAGTATCCGGAATATATGGGTTCTGGATCAAAAGCTTTTGTGTTTTAGGCCACTATAAGACCAATCGAAACAACGAATTAACAAAATAAAGTCTTTTCTGAAAAATTTACCATAAGATTTATTGAAGATACTACCCACATGCCGCCCTTCCGAGGGTTGAATTCAAGATATGGCACGGCCTCACCTACTACAACACTCAGGATACTTTTTTTGAAAACATCGCGGAACTCTCTTCTGGACAATGGATAAACCAAAACATCAAATTCTGTTCTGCGCAAGTTTTCGGGCGCAGGGCACACCACAGGGAATCTGTCACAAAAAGGAGTCGCTCAGCCTGATTCCCAACATCGAAAGCGAGCTTGCCGACTGCGGCATGACCGACGTAACCATCTCGGCAACCGGCTGCCTGAATCTTTGTAAAAAAAGGAGCTGTGCTTGTCGTCTACCCCGAAGAGGTCTGACCCGCCCCTTGCCCTTGAGGCTGAATTATTATTCCATCAGTATTCATAAAGCTGAAACCCGACAGGGATAAGACACCACACCTTTACGGCTCTGCAATTCTGGATAGCCGGAGAATAGGTTGACTCGATCACTGATTTCAATGCTATGCTCCCTGAAAATGAACAGTATGGACTATGTGGTCCGGAAAAAGCTACAGATCCGTATATATCCTCACGTTATTGACATAAAATGTGGTTTTTGGCAACAAAAAAATTCTGTGTCACCACAAATAATCACCCACCGAATAAATAAATGATGCTGCAAGAAAAAAGTGAACCCCTTCATTGATAATGGCGTTAACCTTCCCGTCATTGTCTTATCAACAATAAATTGGTAAAAACAGCTATTCATTGGCACACATCTTGCAGGATAAAAGACATAATTGCTTCAGGGCAACAATGAATCAAGCCTGAATAATTTCGAGGTACTTCAAACCCTGAAACAACCGATCGGGCAGGGATGCATCATCTCGCTTGCCCCCATGTATCTCCCGATCACATCAACCATCGATAACGTACCTGCAGGAATGGTATAACCCGGGATCAGGAATATAGGGCATGTTCCCGGGTTGAACCGACTCAGCATCCTGCCGGTCAGTTTGGCAGGCTCGTTTCTCTGCAGCGGATCTCCAGCGTTAATAAATCACCTCATTGAGACCTCTTTCGATGGCGGCTATCTGTAATTCAATCTTCGGCCAATTGCAAGATTCTGCTCGTCTGATTGTCGGCGATGATGCGTCCATTTGTCAATAGAGATGAACAATGATCACGTCGCCACATCCCACATCCCCGTTCATGTATCAGGATAAGAAAACGCTGCGCCCAGTACCCGTTCTGAGCCGGTCCTGTTATCGATATTTGCATGAGGTGGGACTGAACGGGTTGCTAAAGGTTACATTAAGTGTTACCTTGTATCAAAAAGAGATTTGATCATGTCACAGACAAGAGGTATCAAGTTAGACGACACTACACAGCAACGGCTTGCAGCTCTCGGTCGTATCCGCGACAGATCGCCCCACTGGCTCATGTGCAGGGCAATCGAAACATACCTGGATCGCGAAGAAAAATACGAGCAGGAAAAGCGAGAGGATATGGAGCGTTGGGAACAGTATCAATTGACCGGCGTTGCAGTGCCCCATGAACAAGCTGCTGAATGGCTTGAAAATCTGGCGCAAGGGAAGGTGATAGCGTGCCCCGGATAAAATGGCTGCCGGATGCATTGGCCGATGTTGAGCGACTTCATGCTTTCCTGCATGAAAAAAGCCCTGATGCGGCAGCACGAGCGGCAAGGGTCATTCTCGACGGTGCAGGACTACTGAAATCGACACCGGAGATTGGCCGCCCCATGGACGATGACACCGGAAGACGCGAACTGGTTCTCTCATTCGGTACCGGTGCTTTTGTGCTTCGTTATATGTGGGACAGAGGTGATACGATTGTTATTATCCGTGTCTGGCACAGCAAAGAAAGCAGAATGTAGAGCCTTAAAAGCCAGCCGCCGTCCTCTGAATCCATCGGCCGAAATAGCCGTCTTCCTTATGATGTTTCATGTCGTTCAGGGATTCAGCACCTCATAAATCGTCGTGGCATCTTTGAAGTTAACGCCCAATGATTTGTAATGAACTTTGCCGCAATCGACTTTTTTGTTTTCGGTTGAGCGGCGTTTATCGCGGTCGAGGGTGCTTTTGGTTTCGCGGACGAGATAGAGTTTGGGGGTTTCATCGACAACGACAGCCCAGTCGGGGTTGTAATCGCCAAGTGGAGTTGCAACCTTGAACCAGCGTGGCAGTTTGCGGAAAAACTTTACCCGGTCGTCGGCATCGAGGAGTTTTGCGACTTCTTCTTCTGTTCCGGAATCGTAGGCAATGTAGTTGAACGGGGTACGGTTGTCGGTGCTTTGTACGCTATAGAGGCGGCTGAGGTACTCTTCTATCTCCTGGTCTTCGAAGAGGCGCATTTCGTAGTACTGCCCGTTGATCGGTTCGTATTTGATTCCGTCGATGATCAGTTCGTGCAGTGCGCGGTTGATCATTCTGGCGGTTTCGGTCATGAATGACTGAGGGTTGAGGGTAAGTTCGGTTTCGCGCTGCAAAAAGGCGAGAATATCCGGCAGCGGCTGCTCGTTATGAACAAGGTGCGTTCTGCTGCTGGTGATTTTTCCGCCCTCCAGCCCTGACTCTTTTATTGCAAGATCTCTTTTGGTGATCTCAATCAGCACTGGCTTGATTTCCGCCATGGTGTTCACCTTTCCTGCTGCATGAGTGACAAGTTCAGCAGTTTTAAACTCAACGGAGTATCTGGTTTTCTGGCTGATTTTATCCCAGAGCACCTGAAAATCCGTGTTCAGTTCTACCCGTTTGTTGTAGCTCACTTTCTGGCGATCACGCCCATTTTTTACAAAATCACGCAGAAGGAAGTTCTCCATGCGCCCGATAACCGCATCTTCAAGACCGGTATATTTTTTTGGCAGGTTAAAGGTGAAGTCAGCTTTGGCGGGCGTGAATGCCGTTGTAATGTCGCCATAGCTGTCAATCAGGCCCTGTTCGGCAACACATTGCCAGATTTCATGAGACTCTTCCTGTGTCAGGTAGCCGGTTTTTGCTGTGTTGAGCACTGGAGTGAAGGCGAGCTGGGGAAGACGACCGAATTTGAAGTTGCCGCTCGGATCAATGGCGGCTTCAATTTCGGACTGCAATCCTTTGGCGAAGTTTTCAAAGGTTTCGTTGGCAATAACGGTGAGGCGGTTGATCTGGTCGTCATAGACACGGTCGCCATCCTGATTCACCGGCAGTCGAAGACCACGGCCAATAGTCTGGCGGCGTTCACGGCCGGAGCCCATTTCACGGAGGGTGCAGATCTGGAAAACATTGGGGTTATCCCACCCCTCCTTCAGGGCTGAATGGCTGAAAATAAAACGGAGAGGCACATCCGGCGAAAGCAGGCGCTCCTTGTCTTTCATGATAAGCTCGTAGGTCTCGTCATCTTTGGCGGTGCTGCCGCTGGTATCGAGCAGGTCTACAATCTTGCCCTTTTTTCTGTCTGCTGAAAAGTAACCGTCATGCACCTCTTCTGCCCGGTAAGGAATGAGCCCGGCGTAGAGTGATTTGCTGCCGGTTGCCGTGTATGCCTCTTCAAACCATTGGGCAATTTTCCCTTTGCCAGGGTTGCCATCGTCATCGTAGGAGCGGTAGCTTTTGACGTGGTCGATGAAGAAGAGGGAGAGCACTTTTATCCCCTTGCCTTTGAGCTTTTTCTCTTTGGCAAAGTGCGCTTCGACAGTCTGCTCAATCTGGCTTTTGATACGTTCATCAGCCATGCCGCCGGATTCCTGAAATCGCTCGACAACAATGCCGTTCTGAAACTCCACATACTCATTGTCGGGTTCAGCATTAATGTTGGTCACCAGCCAGCCTTCATAGTCGGTGCGGTTGGTCTTGCTTGCAAGGTTGGCGCCATGCTTTATGGTTATCTGCTTTTCTCGGGAGCCGTTGGGCGTGTCTTCAAAAATGGTCACTTTCGCCTGGGGGGTTTTTGCTGTTTTGGGCCAGTAACCGACTGCATCAAGACGAACAAAGGTCTGGTTGTAGTCCTGAGCGCCTGAAGCATCAATAACCTCAATCTGCTTGACAAGGCGCAGGTCGTAGGCTCGAACGGGATCAAGCTGGTAGAGCAGATTGTAAGGGTTGCTGTGGGTTGCCGAATAGCGCAGGCAGAAGAGCGGTTGGAGGTTGCGGATTGCTTTCTGTGACTTTTCGGTGTTGTCCACGCTTTGGGGCTCGTCAATAATCAGGATCGGCCGGGTGGCCTGAACGTACTCGATGGGACGGCGGCCCGACATTCTGTCCTGCTCCTGATGGATAACATTGAGCCGTTTTTTCTGCTCATCGGTGAGTGAGGCATAATCAACATTTTCCCCTGCATCTTTCTGGAATGCCTGGATGTTGATGACCATGATCTGTATTTCGTTATTCACGGCAAACTGGCGAACCCGGCTCAGATCTTTTGACTGGTAGACGAAGTGATCGAAGGCGACGTTGTTGTAGAGCCCCCTGAAGTGGTCGCGCATCAGCTTGATGGAGCTGGTCACCCCTTCGCGGATAGCTACTGAAGGCACCACGATAATGAACTTCTTGAATCCGTAGAGCTTGTTCAGCTCAAAGATGGAGCGCAGATAAACATAGGTTTTGCCTGTTCCGGTCTCCATTTCAACGGAGAAGTTTGGAAAGTCGTAGGCGGCTCCCTCTTCCTGAAGCAGCCGCGATTTCGGTACCGTGTTGCGGGATTGAACAGCGTGCAGGTTTTGCAATATCAGCTCCCCTGAAAGTGCCAGGTCGTTGCCGATGCCGAGGTCGTTGTACATGCTGCCTCCTCTACCGAAATCAATCTGAAATCCGGAGCTGCGGGCGGGCAAGCCTTCAAACAGGTCGGTAACGCTTTTTATGGCTTCGCGCTGGTAGCTGAGGGTTGCATCGAATTTCAGTTTCATGTGTTGCTATCCAATAATGGCTTTGTCAGGATGCCAAAGAGTGCCTTGTTGATGTAATAATTTGAACGTCCAATTTTTTCTTTCTGCACATACCCTTCGGCGCAGAGTGCATCAAGGTATTTGGTCGCTGTAGGACGCGTAATGTTCAGTGCCTTCGTCAAGAATTCAATTTTGGTATACGGGTGAAAGAACAAATTATTGATGAGGTCTTGACTATAAAATTTACAGCTTTCGCGGATGCCATCCCTGTACTGGTTTATGGCCGTCCCAATCTCCTGAACAATCGTAATGGTTTGGCGTGAAGTAGTTTCTACACTATCAAGCATATAGAGCACCCACGGCTCCCATTCCCCGTTTTCGCGCACTTTTTGAAGCTTCTGGTAATAATCCGCTTTATTGCAAACAATATATCGGCTCAGGTAGAGCACAGGAATATCGAGTAATCCTTTGGCGACCAAATAGAGCACGTTGATAATTCGTCCCGTTCTTCCGTTTCCGTCGTAAAAAGGGTGTATGCTTTCAAACTGATGATGAATAATGGCCATTTTTATCAAGGGGTCAAGCGTGCTCTTGGCATCATCATTGATAAAACGCTCAAGATTGCTCATCAGGCGAAGAATTTCATCGTGTGACTGAGGTGGTGTGTACACAATTTCTCCGGTGAGATCATTTTTCAACTCTGTACCCGGCAGCTTGCGAAAACCCGCCCTGTTGTTTTCCAGAGCTTCCTGAATGGAAAGAATGTGATTATTGGTAAGCAGAGAGGGTTGTTGTACGAGATCAAAACCTCTCTTCAAGGCGGTAACGTAGTTTTTCACCTCTTTGGCAGAGGCATTGGAGGCATACTCCGGAAAAAGTTCTTCACGAAACAGTTCGTCGTGTGTGGTGATGATGTTTTCAATTGCGGAGCTGTCTTTGGCTTCCTGAAGCGCGAGGGTGTTCACTAAAATTGACTGATTGGGAATAGAGCGTGACATCCCTTTTAATTCCGCCAAATAACGATGTGCTGATGCGGCTTTTTTAAGCACAGGAACCGTTTCCAGTTCAATCGCAAGTGGCAAGGTGGGTATGCTATAGGACATGGCTGGTAACAGGTGTAAAAATATGGTTGTTTTTTATCTGTGAGATTGTTGACATGTAAAGATAATGGTTGTTTTTTTACATATCGTGGTTGACATGTAAAGAAAATGGTTGTTTGCTTTACACATTGCTGCTTTCTTTTACTCGTTCGCTTTCAGTGGTCAGTATTGCCAGATTGAACGAATGCCCGGAAGTCGAAGATTCCCGGCGCAGTCGTTTTGGTAATGAAATCTGTTTCGCTACCACCCCGTTCTTCAAAAGTTAACTTAAAGTTTTTAATGGGTTTGCACGGCATTGACCTTGAGCTGGTCGTTGTAGTTCAAGGATTGAATCGAATTTCGGTTTCATCACGTTAACATTAATGCCTGATATAAGTTACTGATGTTCATGAAACGAATTTCATAACCATCTCCTCAAATGCCACTTATCGTAATACTTTTTAATGACTTAAAACATAAAACAACGCAACATTAAACCTCGATACGATTTTCCCGTCAGAGTCAGTTGTCAAGTAACCCTTGACAACTGAAGCAGCAACCATTTCAATCAGCATTGACAGGTTGAGGAAAACCCGGAAGTCGAGAATGCCAAGTTGAGGCGTTTTCAGGATGTTCCCGAAATCTGTTTCGGGAACATCCTGCTCAGAAAGAGCTAACTTGAATTCTTTTAATGAGTTCCCTCGCAAAACCTCGTAACCGTTCTGGTGAAGCTCATTCTCGTTGCTTGCCAGATAATTTTCAATGGTACGAAGGGTAACTTCAAAAAAAGCTGCTACTTGCTCTTTAAGCAGTACTACCTTGCCATTGAACTCGATTCCCTTCAAGCCGATGCTTTTCTGAATTTCAGCAACGGCGTAGGGGTTGTTGAGGATGTTCTGCCGGTCGATGTTGGAACCCGTTAAATCTTTTGCCATAATAGTGCTCCCTTATACCGTTTTAAAGAGAATCTGGTTGTGCTTTTCCTTCTGCATGTTGTGGGCGTTGAAGGTTTGCACGGCGTTGGCTTTGAGCTGGTCGTTACCGTGGAAGGCGGAGTCGAGGCAGAGGAGAAGTGCACCGTCGGAGACGGAGAAAAGCTCTTTTCCGCTGATGGTTTTGGTTTCGATGTTGCCGGTCAGGGTAAATCCGGCTTTGAGGAGGATTTCATAGAGCAGCTCTTCTGGTGTGGCTTTGGCATCAATATGGTTGATGTGGAGGGAGAGCTGCTCAAGAATTTGCTCCGTAGAAGCTGATGGCTCAAGCTTCTGCCACTGGCGGAAGTTGGACTTGTCGAGCTTGAGCACCTTGAATCCCCGATCCTGCTTGGCTGCATTGTCGAGATCAAGCTTGCCCTCCTCTTCGGTGTTGAGCTTGTTGATGACACGGCGGATGCGCTCTTTGCCGATATCGGCGATGGTTTTGTACCCTGCCTTGAAGGCTTCGCTCTCGGGTACGCAGGGTTCAGGGAGCTGAACGAGGATGAATTTGCGGTTGCCGTTGTCCTGTTTGTTCAGGTCGAGAACGGCCTGGGCGGTGGTGGCTGAACCGGCGAAGAAGTCGAGGATGATTGCCGAAGTATCACTTATCACTGATACAAAATACTTGATAAGCGATACTGGCTTGGGAAATGAAAACAATTTGCTACCAAACAAGTCAAGCATCTCCTTGTTGCCATTTTCATTCATCCCAATCTCTTTTGGAAGATAGGTCGAGACTGCTTTCATGGCCTCATCAGACCCAAACTTCTTGATTGCCTTGACTTTATCTTCGCTCTCGAAAACACGAAATGCCGGAATAGAGAGATTAAAAAAATCGTAATCATCAGGAAAAACGATTTTCCCTTTACGATAATATTCAGGGAAAGTGTCAATAGATACTCCCCATACTCTATGCGGGTTAAAAGGATAACTCTTACCTGTTTTTTTGATCAACCATGATAAATGCCGAGTTAGGTCGTTCTTCGGCACTTCGCTGTGTCGTTAAATCTGATAGCCGCCATCTGTCGTTAGGAAAATCACTGGTTTGATAATATTTCCTTTCGTAAGAAACTCCAGCCTGCAACTCCCCCTTGGTAAAAGCAATAACCCATTCGTAATCCTGCGAAACACCGAAGGGGACATCGCTCTTGGTTGTCCGCTTTTTCCAGGGAAACA
>CAJAAV010000279.1 GCA_903937835.1 uncultured Chlorobiaceae bacterium
TATCAAACGGGGTAAAAACCACCAATAAGCAATCGGTCGCTCTTTTCAGCTCATTGTTAAGTTATTCCAGAGTTTCTAACATACAGAAAAGAAGGGACTTCCTGAATTGTTATCAAGATAAAAAAAGAGGAGAAGGCTGATCTGTCGGGGGCGCATTGAGATGGATGTTGGGAAGATGGTATGCGAGTTGGTTTTCGAAGGCGGCTATTTCTCCATATCAGTTTGTTTTATAAGCTTTTGAAGGTTTTCATCAAAAGTCAGAACCTCATACTGTTCAACAGCATGATATGCCCTAAAGTATCAACAATCACCATACTTTTCATTTACAGCGTTTTGCCATGCTTCATGTTCGCGATCAATAAATGCAGCATTTGCATACTGATGCAAGCATCCCCCAAGACTTTTTTTAGCAAGAGCGCCTTCATCGCGTTGTGTCATGGAAAGCACAATAATTTCAACTTGCTGCCCCCAAAATTGCCTGGGAAGCCGAATATTGACGTGCCCCTTTTCCACGGTTTGAATTTCTCGAATTGCTTCCATTTGCTTTATTATGATTTGTACGCTCTCTGCGTATTGTTTTGCAAGGCGCATTGTTGACCCCTACTACCACAACACACCCGTTGCCTAAGCTGTAGCGTTTTGGAAACCAAGAACCTTTCAAGAAGTTACGTATATTTTGGAGCATATCCAGTTATCAATACTATTTTCAGCCGGACAAATAAAGCAAGCCGTTGAATTTCATTCGCTTGCATAGGGGGAAACAAGCTGATACAATGGGGCATGGGGAAGCATTGAATTAATGATCAGCTCTTTTTTGCGATAGGTTCAACCATTATCCCGTGCAGGAAGGCAACACAGCAATATCCCGGAGAAAAACATGAAGGCTAAACTGACCAAAGAAGAGAAGGAAATACTGGATAGCTTTGAAAAAGGTGAATGGGTTCCTGTCGCCGACCTTCCAAAAAGAAGAAAAACGCTGGCGAGATACGCTCGAAATACTTTTACAAAGGATAAGCAGCTAAATAAAGAGACCTCACTGAGCTACAAAGACTGGCCATCAAAGAAGGTTTGCCGTATCAGACTTATATCTCAAGTATTATTCACAAGTTCATTAACGGAACACTGGTTGATTGATGTGCATAAAAATTACCGCCCACAGCACTTCTTGAACTTCTTTCCGCTGCCGCAGGGGCATGGCTCATTGCGTCGGATTCGCTCTCCTTCAGTTGCCAAGGCCATCCCTTTTGCCCTTGCCTGATCCTGTCGTCGATAAGTGTTCCAGAATTCATCAATTGTTATCACACAATACGGCACTTTATCCCAAACCTCGCGGAACGTCTTCGTTGGCAAAGGAACGGGATCATTTGGCTTAAAGCTGAGCATGTAAATCGAAGACAACAGGATTGATAACTTTTTATCACGAAGAAGCAGTTCCCAGTCAGATCCGCTACAGTTCACTCCAATCATAAATCCCGTTGCCCACAGCATGACAAGCAAATCCTTCACATCCCCATCCTCAACAGTATCGGGACGTGGCACATAATACTCCGCAGAGCTTGATAGTCGCATGGCGATGCTGTTCATCATCTTTATCAGCAATTCCAGTATGCGATCAGCCTGTTCCGGATTCTCGAAATTCGGTGTCTCTCCACCTCCAGTCATATCCCAAACATAGGGAAACCATATATTAGCAGGAACGGTTGCTGGCCCGATAACCAATGCCGTAAAAAATCCTTCAAGTGAGTCGAGCGTCATTGCTCCCTCGGGCACTTCATCCAAAAGGAGAAAATCCTCAAGCTCATTGATTTCACTATCGGTTATTTGAATCGAGCCGTTCTTTAAAACATGGTTCTGTGTCATCTCTGTAATAGCCTGAAAGTAGGATAAAGCGCACACATTAACGAAA
>CAJAAV010000280.1 GCA_903937835.1 uncultured Chlorobiaceae bacterium
TAGCGGAATATGCGAAAATTTCCCACACCCCGCCTTAATAAATGATTTTTTTATTCAACAAGCAACTCTAATTCTGCTTTTTCGAGTTCATGGAAATTAAGATACTGATAAATATTCTTTTCCTTTTCTCCCGACAGATGCCGGTTGACAATCTCCATGTATTCATCGCTGTTGGGCAGATGACCAAGAAGTGCACATACTGCAGCAAGTTCTGCAGAACCAAGATAGACCTGGGCGTCGGTGCCCATGCGGTTATCGAAGTTCCTTGTACTGGTAGAAAATACCACAGCATTATCGGCAACTCTTGCCTGATTGCCCATACAGAGCGAACAGCCTGGCTGCTCAATCCTGGCTCCCGAAGCTCCAAAAATTGAATAGTAGCCCTCCTCAACAAGTTTTTTCATATCCATCTTTGTGGGGGGGACAATCCAAAGCTTGACAGGGACAACTCCCCTGCCCCTTAAAATCTCGCCGAGAGCACGGAAATGACCGATATTGGTCATGCAGCTTCCAACAAACACCTCATCAATAATTTTTGGTGCTTTTTCATCTCTGAGAACCTCACTTAATGTTTTAACATCGTCAGGGTCGTTGGGGCAGGCAAGAATCGGCTCTGTGATATGGCTGATATCAATCTCAATGACCTCTGCATACTCCGCATCCGCATCCGGTTCAAGAAGAGAAGGATTGTTAATCCAATCCTGCATTTTGCCAATACGACGTTGCAGAGTATCAGGATCGCCATAACCCTGCTCAATCATTTGTTCGAGCAATTTGATGTTCGAGCTGAGATATTCAATGACAGGCTCTTTGTCAAGACGGACTGTACACGCCGCTGCGCTCCGTTCTGCAGAAGAATCACTAAGTTCAAAGGCCTGCTCGACCTTGAGCTTCGGCAGCCCCTCTATTTCAAGAATACGCCCGGCAAAAACATTCTTCTTGCCTTTCTTTTCTACGGTCAATAAACCACGTTTGATGGCCTCATAAGGAATGGCATTGACAAGATCACGCAGTGTAATCCCCTTCTGCAACTCACCAGTAAAGCGCACAAGAACCGATTCAGGGACATTAAGCGGCATGGTTCCGGTAACACCTGCAAAAGCTACAAGCCCGGAGCCTGCAGGAAAGGAAATTCCAATAGGAAAACGGGTGTGAGAGTCTGCACCTGTACCAAGCGTATCCGGCAGTACCATACGGTTCAACCAGGTATGAATAACCCCGTCGCCGGGTTTAAGCGAAACACCACCCCTGCTCATGATGAAGTATGGAAGACTTCTGTGCATTTTGACATCAGAGAGCTTTGGATAAGCCGAGGTATGGCAGAAGCTCTGCATCAGAAGATCGGCGCTGAAGCTCAACGCGGCAAACTCCTTAACCTCATCACGGGTCATAGCTCCCGTTGTATCCTGTGAACCAACAGTCAGAGTTTCCGGCTCAACATACATCCCGGGACGAACTCCTGAAAGACCTGATGCCCTGCCAATCATTTTCTGTGCAAGAGTAAACCCTTTTCCGCTGTCCGCCGGTTGTTCGGCACGCATGAAGAACCTCTCTTCCCCGAGACCAAGCACCTTTCTTGCTTTTCTTGTCAGGTTTCTGCCGATGATCAATGGAATACGTCCTCCGGCACGCACCTCATCCTCAATTGTATTGGGCGAAAGTTCAAAACGTGCGACAACCTCGCCACTTTTCACTATCGTCCCCTGGGCAAGATCAAGCTCAATGACATCGCCCATTTCCAGAGCCGACACATCAGCCTGAATTGGTAACGCCCCTGAATCCTCTGCCGTATTGAAAAAAATCGGAGCAATGGTACTTCCTATAACCACGCCCGCAGTCCGCTTATTCGGTACTGATGGAATATCATTGCCGATATGCCACTGAACCGAGTTTATACCAGACTTCCGGCTTGATCCGGTACCGACAACATCGCCGACATAAGCAAGCGGATAGCCTTTTGTTTTTAACGCGGCAATGGTTCCAAGAGGATCGGATATTTTGATGCCGAGCATACAACGGGCATGAAGTGGAATATCGCTGCGGGTAAACGCCTCACTCGCTGGTGAAAGATCGTCAGTATTGGTTTCACCTGGCACCTTAAAAACAGTAAGGGTCATTTTTTCAGGAAGAAGAGGCTTTGAAGTGAACCACTCGGCTTCTGCCCATGATTTGAGCACCTCTGCCGCAAAGGGGTTGGTTTTGGAGAGATCAACCACAACGTCAAACATGTCATAGACCAAAAGAGTCTTTTTCAACATTGCCGCAGCTTCGCGACATATCGTCGGATCATTATGACTGAGCGCATCGACCAGAGGCTTGACATTATAACCACCAAGCATGGTTCCCAAAATTCTCACCGCATCGACATTGTTGATCACCGTACAGGGGGTCTCACCTGTAAGAATACCATCAAGAAACGCCGCTTTTTCAAATGCAGCATCATCAACTCCCGGACTGATATGATCGCGGAATAACTCAAGCAGATACTCCTTTTCCTGAACAATCTCCTGCTGGAGCAGCCCAACAAGCAATCGTGCCTGTTCAGCAGTTAACGGTAACGGTGGAATGCTGAGCTTCGCACGCTCTGCGGTATGCGCACGATATTGGTCTACAAGACTCATAAGGTAAATCTCCCTCTGTTAATGTATGTTTGAAACGAAGAAACTTTAAAAAATGCACGCAAAAGGTACATCCCACTATCCAGTAAACAACAACTTTAAAAATACCATACCTGCCATTTAAAAGCAAAAACGGCGACGAGCTGCTCGTTTAGCAACACCTAAGTTCTTCAGGCAAGAAAGATGAGCAATCCTGCTTCTTTAAGGCAGAGAGGGGATCAGCAGCGATTATACTCAACAAAATCTTGGCCAATCAACATGCTGTCACCGTAACTGAGAAATAAATATTTTTTTTCAAGCGCTTCCCTGTAGGCATTCCTCAGATTATCCGGGCCTGCAAATGCTGAGGTAAGCATCAATACTGTTGATCGTGGCGCATGAAAGTTGGTGAGAAGAGCATCAATAATGCGGAATTGATACCCTGGATAGATAAAAATATCAGCTTCACCTGTCAGATTTTCACTCCCTGAAAAGGTCTCAATGCGCTCTCCAGCATGTTCGAGTGCCCTGGTAACCGTGGTGCCTACAGCAACAATTCTGCCTCCCGACACCTTAACCCTGCGAATTTTTTCAGTGGATTCTGGAGGTATGGAATAATACTCACGATGCATGACATGCTCCTCAAACGACTCCACTCTGATGGGCAGAAAGGTTCCAAGCCCAACATGAAGAGTGAGTGTAGCAACCTCAACACCCTTGCGAAAAAGTTTTTCAAGCAGTTCCTGCGTCATGTTCAGGGATGCCGTCGGAGCCGCCACAGAACCCGGCAATTGAGCAAACAGCGTCTGATAACGCTCCCGGTCAACCTCTTCGGCGTCCCGTTTGAGATATGGCGGAATAGGCACTCCACCGAAATGTTCGAAAAACTCAGATAATCCCACCCCCTCCGACATCTCAATGCGGGCAATTCCTTGATCGACAATATCTGTAACAAGCAGTTCAGAACCGTGCGCATCAAGCTTGTCACCTTTTTTCAGTTTCCCCCGGTAAAGCACCAGATTTTGCTCCCCCTGATGCTTTTCAAGAAGCATCAGTTCAATCTTTGCGCCGGTAGGCTTGAAGGCAAAAAGCCGCGCCCGAACTACTTTTGTGTTATTGAGGACGAGCAGATCTCCCGGCTGAAGAAAAGCATCAAGATCAGCATACAAAGCATGGACAATATCGCCCGAAGAACGATCAAGCATCAGAAGACGGGTAGAACCACGCTCCAGAGGAGGATATTTGGCAATCTTCTCTTCGGGCAGTTCGTAATCAAAGTCGCTGACTCTCATAGCGTTCTCAATCTTGCCCGGACAGCCTCGGCATGAGCCTGAAGACCTTCATAATCAGCGAAAGAGGCAATTTTTTCTCCAGACCGGCGCAACTGCTGTTTCGAATAGGAAATAATCGAGGTATGCTTGACAAAGTCACGAACCGAAAGCGGTGAAAAAAACCGTGCCGTACCATTAGTCGGCAGCGTATGGTTTGGACCAGCAAAATAATCACCGACCGTTTCGCAGGAGTACCCTCCCATAAAAAGAGCTCCGGCATGATGAATGAACGGAAGAATATCCCACGGATGCTCAACATGAAGCTCCAGATGCTCCGGTGCAATCATATCGGACACCGTGCAGGCCTCTTCCAGCGAACCGACAAGCACAATCGCACCGTTTTGCTGAAGCGAGGAGGCAATAATCTCCCGGCGAAGCATTGCAGGCAGACGCGCTTCGGCACACTCCTGAACGGCTGCAGCCAGCGACTCGGATGGAGTTATCAGCACGGCTGATGCATCAGGATCATGCTCTGCCTGGGCAAACATGTCGAGCACAATAAAGTCTGGATTCGCTGATTCGTCCGCAATAATAACCACTTCAGACGGGCCGGCTATACTGTCAATAGCGACATGTCCAAAGACCTGTTTTTTTGCCAGTGCAACATATTTGTTTCCCGGCCCGGTAATGATGTCAACCTTCGGAATAGTTTCAGTACCATAGGCAAAAGCCGCTATAGCCTGAGCACCGCCAAGTTTATAGACGGAACTGATACCGGCAACCGCAGCAGCGGCAAGAATATTTGGACTCACCTCTCCCGAAGCATCACAGGGTGTCGTCATAAAAATATCCTTTACCCCGGCCACTTTCGCCGGAGCCGCATTCATCAGCAAGGAGGATGGATAAGATGCCTTTCCGCCCGGCACATAGAGCAAAGCCTTTTCCATAGGAGTTACCCGTTGGCCGAGCACCACACCTCCCTCTGCTTCATAAAAAAAACTTTTCTCAACCTCATGCTGGTGAAAAAAGACAATATTGGCGTACGCCTCTTCAAGCACCGCAAGAAAACCCGGATCAGCATGCCTGTAGGCCTCCTCTATTGCATCGGGGGAGACCATCATGGCCGACAACCTGGTGCCCTGGAAGCGCTCGGTATAGTCCAGCACAGCACGATCTCCATTCTGGCGGACCTGTTGCAGAATCTCATCAACAGTAGACTGAGCAGAAGAATCAAAAGTAACACTCCGACTCAATTGCTCTTTCAAGGCTGAACGTTCTTCAGCAAAACGATAGAGTTGTAACACTTTTTACTGATTTTTGTTTATCTGACTTAAAAAATTAACTATACTGACAATGTATTTCTACAATAGCCCTATGTATCGAAATTCAGCATAACAGGCTGTAAACAGGAAAAAATCCTTAAAAAATAGCAAAGGAACCAATCTTTTCATTTGAAAAAAAAGTTCCATTAACTACCTTACGAGTTCAGTTGAAACCTTGGAATATAGCTTGAATCAGCTCCATTCCAAGCCACTATGACTACAGCATATAGAACCATGTTAACATGAGCTTTTTCAGTAATCTGTTCAGAGATATCGCAATTGATCTCGGAACAGCAAACACATTGATTTTTATACGGGGTAAAGGTGTTGTTTTAAATGAACCATCTATTGTTGCCCGCGAACGCAATACAGGTAAAATTGTGGCTATCGGGCACGAAGCCCTTCTCATGCATGAAAAAACCCACCCCGGCATTGTCACCATCCGGCCCCTTGCCAATGGCGTCATAGCTGACTATGAAGCAACGGAAGAGCTGATCAAGGGATTGATCAATAAAACCAAAACCCAGTTTTCATTTGGCATTCGCCGTATGGTTATCGGCATCCCTTCTGGCATCACTGAAGTTGAGAAAAGAGCTGTGCGCGATTCTGCAGAGCATGTCGGAGCCAGAGAAGTTTACCTGGTCACCGAACCCATGGCGGCAGCAATTGGTATCGGTCTTGACGTCAAGGAGCCTATGGGCAATATGATTGTCGATATCGGAGGTGGTACAACGGAAATTGCGGTTATATCACTCGGCGGCATTGCATCCGGCGAATCTCTTCGGGTTGCCGGAACCGATATCACTAACGCGATTGTCCGTCACTTCCGCAAAGCCTACAATCTGGCCATCGGTGAACGTACGGCTGAAGACGTGAAAATAAAGATTGCCTCCGCCTACAAGCTGGATAAAGAATTAACCATGATGGTCAGAGGCAGAAATCTGGTAACCGCCCTTCCCGAAGAGCGGGAGGTCAACTCAGCCACCATCAGGGAAGCGATTGCCACTCCGATCAGCCAGATCATCACATCGATCAAAAAAAGCCTTGAGGTTACCAAACCGGAACTCTCTGCCGATATTCTTGACCGCGGCCTCTTTCTTGCCGGAGGAGGATCACTGATCAAAGGGCTCGACAAAAGGATCAACGAGGAGACAAAACTTGCCGTGCATATCAGCGAAGACCCCCTGACGGCTGTTGCCAGAGGCACAGGAGAGGTGCTCGAAAACCTTGAAAAATACCGAACGGTGCTCCTTACGACCAAACATTACTAAAAAGAGAAAACCCGGAAGCACCTACACCTTTTCAAGCAGCCGTGTATAGTACGTTTCATACTGTTCAACAAGCAAAGCGGTCTCGTATCGCTTTGCCTGGCGGACACAGGCCTCGGAACACTCAAGCCAATGTGCCTGATCAGAAAGCAAAAGAAAGGCTTTCTCAGTCATCCCCTCAACATCTCCCGGGGCAAGCAGATAGCCATGCTGGCCGGAGACAATAAATTCGGGGAATCCGCCCGCCATGGTGGCCACAACCGGCACCCCACAAGCCATGGCCTCAAGCGCTGCAAGACCAAAGGATTCTGCATTGCTCGGCATCAGCATAATATCCGCTATGGAAAGCAGCGGAACAATATCAACCAGCTTGCCGAGAAACCTTACCCGGTCAACAATGCCAAACTGACGCACGAGAGTCTCAGCTTCACTCCGTTCAGGCCCGTCACCCACCAACAATAATGTTGCATTGGTACGCTGGCTTAAGGCATAAAAAATCCGGACAATATCACCAATACATTTCACCGGCCTGAAATTGGAGATATGAATGATAATCTTTTCATCCCTGATGTCAAGCTGTTCACGGATATCCTGTGTCGGAGAACGAAAAAAAAAGGATGTATCAACAAAATTGGGAATGACCGTAATCTCTTTTTTGGGATTGAACATCCTGACTGTTTCATCTTTCAGGTAACAAGAAACGGCCGTCACACCATCAGATTTATTGATGGCCAGCCTGACAACGTCCTGCATCCCCCGGTCAGCGCCAACAACTGTAATATCAGTGCCATGAAGCGTGGTTGCCAGTTTGAAACACTTCGACTCCCCACACTTGTCTTCCAGTATCTGCAGGGCAAGCATAGCGCTCAAGGCATGAGGAATCGCATAATGGGCGTGTACCACATCAAGCTTTTCATAAAAGGCGACCTCCGCAATCTTGGATGCAAGAGCCAGTGAATAAAGTGGAGCGTCAAAAAGCGGATAATGCATCACTTCAACCTCGTGGTAGAAAATATTGCGGGAATAAGCACCCAGCCTGAACGGAGCCTCCTTGCTGAAAAAATGCACGGTATGGCCCTTCATTGCAAGCGCCTTACCCAACTCAGTAGCAACCGCGCCGCTTCCGCCATAGGTGTGATGACAGGATATTCCAATTTTCATTAATCGCATTGTTCAGAAACTCCTTTGAAAAGCCACTTCTGCATCCGTTACCACAAGAAAAAAAGGGGAGGCTATTGTTTTATTCTACCGACATGCCGCCCCTCCGGGGCTTGAATACAAAGAACCGTTTCTTAAATGACGCAGGCATGACATATCGGTAGAAACCCGCGTAACCTGCCCACCCTGAACACTTTGAATATAACCAAGGGTTTTGAATTTTTAGAGGATTGATAGTTCGCTGGATTGCAAGGATATTGCAACACAGCAAAATTTTCAGGATTCTCTCAATTCTCTTGTGTACATTAACGGTCGAACGTAATTCATACTTTCCATGAACAAGTTCAAGGTCCGTGTGCGGTAACCGGTCGGATACGGAAGGCTTATGATGCAGGAATAAACCGATTACTACAGGTATGGCCTGCCGTTGGCTTATACAGCCTGACGCATGAACTCTTGAAAAAAACTTGTCATCATCATACAACATTGAATGGAACACGGCCTTAAAAAACAACAGGTAGCCCTCACCTCGGTGACGGCAAGCCTCTTTCTTACAGCAATGAAGCTCGTTGTCGGCATTATGACCGGCAGTATCGGCATTATTTCTGAAGCAGCTCATTCTGCACTGGACTTTGCCGCTGCATCCCTGACCTTGTTCGCCGTCAAAGTGAGCGACAAACCTGCCGACAGCAAACACCACTACGGGCACGCCAAGGTTGAAAGCGTCTCAGCGCTCATTGAAACAGGCCTTCTTGTGATAACGAGCTTATGGATCATCTATGCTGCCTCAGAACGGCTGATTGCCGGAACAACGGAAATCGAGGTCAAATGGTATGCTATTGCCGTTATGGTCATTTCCATAGTTGTCGATTTTTCCCGTTCAAGGGCGCTGAAAAAAGTTGCAAAAGAGACCAACAGCCAGGCGCTTGAAGCTGATGCCCTCCATTTCAGCTCTGATATTCTCAGTTCTGCCGTCGTTCTTGTCGGTCTTATTTTTGTCTCAATGGGTATTGTCTGGGCTGATGCTGTTGCAGGTATTGCCGTTGCCTTGCTGGTCGGTTGGGCCGCATTCAGTCTTGGAAAAAAAACCATTGATGTTCTGATTGACGCTGCACCGGAAGGACTTGCTGAGCGAATTGAAGAGATAACCATGACGATTAATGGCGTCATCGCTATCGACAAAATCAGGGTAAAACCGACAGGGCCACAGGTGTTCATTGAAATGGCTGTCTGTGTGAACAGAACTCTTTCGGTAGAAAAAGTTCAGGCAATCTGTGCCAATATCGAACGAAAAGTGCGCGAAGAGTTTCCTGTTGGCGATATGACCATCAACACCAGACCCATTGCACTCAACAACGAAACCATTGCTGAACGGGTGCACGTCATCGGCCTGAACCATAACCTTCACGCCCACAACATTTCAACAAGCCTCTCTGGACAAAAAAAACAAATTACCTTTGATGTTGAAATTGATCAGCGCTTGACAATAAAAGAGGCGCACAATACTGTTACTGCACTTGAAGATGAACTGCGCAGTGAGTTTGACGGGGAGCTTGATATCTGCATTCATCTTGATCCGCTTCGCTATGATGAACGCACCACCAGCTCGCTCTCGTCCGGAGAAGAAGAGCGCGTTCGCGCCATGATTGTCAAGGCATCGCAAAGCATTGAAAAAATTCAGGATGTCCACGACATACAGATCAGGAAAAATGAGCAGCAGAAGCTGTTCATTACGCTGCACTGCTCATTTCATGATGAGACTCTTCTTGAAGAGGTACACTCACTCACAAGCCAGCTTGAGGGCGCTATCTACCGATCCCTGATCGATGCAGCCAGGGTCATCATCCACGCAGAACCGCTTTTGGCATAACAAAGAAGCACCAGGCAGGCCCAAAAATAGCAACAAAATACAGGAAAGAGACTCATTGGAGAGTTTCCGCATGTAATGTATATTGCAGTTCGACCGTCTGTAAGATTTTCATACCGAAATGCAGGATGCCGCTTCAATGCGGCTGTTTCACCTGCAACCATTCACTCAGAATAAATAATGAAGACCAATAAACCAGTGTGCGTTACCGGAGCTTCCGGATTTATTGCTGCCCATATCATCAGAGAACTGCTTGAACGTGGATACAACGTCAGAGGAACAGTACGCAAAAGCCCTGAAAACTATCCTTTCCTTTTGGGCCTGCCTGGTGCGAAGGAGCGACTTGAACTGGTTAAAGCTGACCTGCTTGATGCCGGAGCCTATGACCGGGTCGTCGAGGGATGCGACTATGTGATGCACACCGCAAGCCCCTATAAAATTAATGTTAAAAACCCTCAAATCGACCTTGTTGATCCGGCAGTTACAGGCACCGAAAATGTCCTTGAAAGCTGCCTGAAATCGGGCAGCGTCAAACGATTGATTTTTACCTCCTCGATTGCGGCTATTACTGATGAACCTGAGAGCACCAAAGTCTTTACAGAGAAAGACTGGAATATCATGTCTTCCCTCGATCGAAACCCCTATCACTATTCAAAAACACTTGCAGAACGCGAGGCATGGGATTTCATCATGAGAAAACGACAAGCATTTGATCTTGTAGTAATTAATCCTGTTCTGGTGATTGGCCCTTCGCTCTCCCCTTCGCTCAATACCTCCAACGGGATGATCCGTGATATCATGAGTGGAGTCTATCCGGGAATTATGGATCTTAACTGGGGGTTTGTCGATGTAAGGGATGTGGCAAAAGCACACATTCTTGCCATGGAAACCGATACGGCAAGCGGGCGTTACATTTGCGCTGATAAGACAATGCACATGAGAGAATTGGTCACACTGCTGAAATCATCTGGTTTTGACACCTACGCACTCCCAAAGGTCGATCTGTCGGGAATCACAGGCTCACTGCTCATGAAGGCGCTCTCTTTTACACAGCCAAAGAATACCGGGATGTATATCCGTACAAACATTGGGCGAACGTTGCGCTATGACAATGCGAAAATCATGCGGGAACTTGGCCTCTCCTTTATGACGGTCAGGGAGAGCATGATTGATACCGTAAATGACATGGTAAAGTGGGGTCATCTTCCCGCTTCAAAACATTAACAAGCAACCTGGAACAATAAACATGCTTATATTTACCCGACACATAAAGCGCTTCATACTGCTTTTCATGGCAGTTCTCCTTTCGTTTCTTTCTCATTCCGTCATTGCTGTGCCCATAACGACGATAACTCCTGATTCTTTGTCCGGAGAAAAGACAAAACTGTTAAACGGAGAGGTCATTGTTGCTCTTACCAACCTTGAAGAGGGGGTAACCGGCGTTCAGGGACAAATATATATCGCAGCACCTCCAAAAATAGTGTGGGAAGTTCTCACCGATTATAATAATCACAAATTTTTTGTACCGAACATTATCGATAGCGGAATACTCTCTGATAACGGCACCGAAAAGGTGATGTTTGAAAAAGGAAAGACCAGGATGTTTATTTTCCAGAAGGAGGTCTATATAAAAATGAAAGTTTGGGGAGAAAATCTGACGCGTCTTTGTTTTCAGCAAATCACCGGTGATTTCAAAGTCTATCAGGGAGAATGGCTTCTGGTTGATTACCCCCAGGGAGCAGGAACATTTCTTACCTACAGAGCGGAAGTAAAACCGGATTTTTATGCCCCGCAGTTTGCCGTCAGAACTGTTCAGAACCGCGATTGCCCTATCATGTTGTCGGCAATGAAAAAAAAGGCTGAAGCAGACAACGGGACGGCATTACCGTTGAGCAATCAGTGATATCGGAGATTGGCTGAAAATAGTACGGTCACCAACACTCCTCATCGCCTGTACCTTTTGACGTTTCTTCATGGTACAGGCAAGTTTCCGGATATTATAAGCCAGCGCACGAAAAACGGCGCCTGATTTTTTCAGCGCCCCGGGAAACTGTGTGAGGAAAAAAAGTGCAGCGGCAACCTCAAGCAAAAGTCTTGAAGGAATTACCCACAAAAGACCTGCCATGCCCCGGTTCTTCAGGATCATGGCGAGGTTATTGCGGTGGTTGAAATAAATTTTTTCTGCCGTGCCAACCTGCAGTGATGCTCCGCCTTCATGCAACACGACTGAAGAGGGCACTGATCGAACATGGTAGCCTGCAAGTTGCATACGCCACGAGAGGTCAATCTCTTCCATCTGCATGAAAAAATCCTCATCAAACCCGCCCAGCTCTTCAGCAATGCTTCTTTTTACAAACATGGCAACTCCCGATGCCCAGAAAATATCCTGCCCGGCATCATACTGCCCGGTGTCCGGCTCAATGGCCGAAAATGTACGCCCCAAACACCAGGGATAGCCCAAACGGTCAATCATGCCTCCAGCCGCGCCGGCATAATCAAACACCTTTTTGCCTTTATTGTAATTCTTCAGCGAAAGGATTTTCGGCTGCAAAGCTCCCATCTCGTTGTCTTTAAGCGCCGCATTGACAAGATCATCAAGCCAGAAGGGGTCATGCTCCGTATCATCATTCATAAAAACAACATAATCGGCTGATGAGTGTTTAAGCCCTTCATTGCAGCCACCGGCGTACCCTCTGTTTTCCGGAAGCCTCAGAAGGCGGGCATTCCTGTAGCGCTTGACAAGAAAGACAAGGCCTGCCTGCGATCCGCCATTGTCGACCACCAGAATGCTCATTGAGGGATAGGTGGTTTTTTCAAGCGAGTCAAGGCATCGCTCCAGCATGTCGCGCCTCTTGAAATGAGGAATAATGATATCAACAGAGGGTGAACTGGCCATAGAAAACTATCGCAGTGTTGTCCAGAACTCGCTGGCCAGACGGGCAGACTCTTCAGGAGTTGAAGAACCTGCGATATGCTGCAGAAGTGCCGTACCCACAACGGCCCCATCTGACAAACTCCACATGTACTCCACTCGGGACTTGTCTTTGATACCAAACCCGACAACAAATTTTTTACGTGCATGCCTGCGTACCCTTTTCAGGTATTCTTCAACAGCCGCCTCTGTTGACCCGTCAGAAAGCTTGGACGTACCGGTCGTACCATTAACGGCAAGGCAGTATGAGAAATCGGTTGAAAGGCTGTCAATAAGCTCTATCCTTTCGGGAGGAGTCACAGGTGACACAAGGAAGACAACAGTCAGCCCGAATCCTTTGGCCTGCGCGAGAAAGTCCTCTGCCTCTTCAGGAGGAAAGTCAGGAATAAGCAAACCATCAACTCCCGCCTCAGCAGCATCACGGAGAAAACAAGCTGGCCCATAAGCAATCACTGGATTGCAGTAACCCATCAGAAGAATTGGAGCGGTAATCTTTCTGCATCCTTCGCCGTGACGGGCGCGTCGCACCAGTTCAAGAAGATGTTTGATCGTCACACCGTTACGGATAGCGATGTGGGCCGCCTCCTGAATGACGGGGCCATCCCCGATCGGATCAGAGTAGGGCATGCCAAGCTCGATAATATCAGCCCCGCTCTTTTCAAGCGCCTCAAGCACAGGAAGGGTGGAACCGGCAACCGGAAACTCGGGCATATAATAGGCTATCAGCAGTTTTTTGTCCTGCTGCAAAAGGGTGGTAATTCTGTTTTGCGTCATAACGGAGCCTGTCAATCAGAACAAAAGTTGTGGAATAACAAAAATATCAAGCACCATGGAAATCATGGTAATGAGGTGTACCAGAACACTCCCCCATACATTCTTTGTTTTCAAAACAAGATAACCACCAAAAATGCCAATCGGAAAAGCCATCATTCCCAGAAGCGCCCGCTCCTTCATGCCCACAGGTGCAACGGCAAAATGGTTGAGAACGTAAAAGATGGTTGTTAAAAAAACCGTCAAATGTTTGTTAACCCCTCGCTCGATCATGGCAGAAAACATGATTCCCCGCCAGAGAAACTCTTCAGCCAGGATAAGCACCGGAAAAAGGTAGAGCAAGGAACGGTTCACGAGAATAAACTCTATCTGCGCCATCGGTGCTCCACCGTTTTTGTAGTACATCACCGTATTCATGATATCCATGCCAAAAAGCACAGCGCCAGCAATGCCACCCCACATCAGTGACTTTCGGATATCTCCACCGGAAAGATACATCTCCTGCCATTCGCCACTCTTTTTCCCCCGATACAGCACAAGTCCAATAGAACCGAAAACATAGAGGAAGAGTGCGGGCCATTCAAGAAGTGGCGTGAAATGGCCGACAAGACCCACAATCCAGATCGCCCCCATAAGCGAGAATGAAAGAGTCAGCCGTGCCTTAAGCGACTCTGAAGAGGAATAACTTTCACTCAACGATTTAACAGATTTCATGACTGAACAATTTAATTAACCAATGTCAGGCAATATACTGCGGGCGCTCTTCATAGTCAATTGGATCGCGCAGGCCCGCATGGCTGAAGGCCCGAAGCCGACGAGCGCAACTATCACAGACTCCACACGCTTTCCCCTCACTTTTATAGCATGACCAGCTAAGATTGAATGGCACCTTTAGTTCTATGCCTTTACGGACAATTTCAGATTTCTGCATCTCAATCAGAGGTGTGAGAATTTCAATTGCCGTTTCGGGCTTTGTCCCCAGCTCGATAACCTTGTTAAATGCATCATAAAATACCTTTCGGCAATCGGGATAACCAGAGGTATCCTCCTCCACAGCCCCAATAAAAATCTTGCTGGCGCCAATAACCTCCGACCAACTCACCGCCATCGAGAGAAAACCGGCGTTACGGAAAGGCACATAGCTGGTAGGAATTGAAGAGCCCTGAAGGTCGGCGCCTCCAACAGGCATGGAGTAGTCGGTCAAAGATGAGCCACCAATCTGGGCAAGAAAGTCCGCATTGACCTCAAGACGCTGCTCAATATTGTAATGGTTACAGATAGCCCGGAAAGACTCCAGCTCCTTCTGCCACGTCCGCTGCCCGTAATTGACATGCATGGCCGCTAACGCAAAGCCTTGCGCATGAGCAGTTGCTGTGGTCACAAGGCTGTCCATGCCGCCGCTGAGAAGGATGACTGCTTTTGGTTGTGTTGTTGACACGAATCTCTACATCTTTTATGTTATATGTTAACAGTATCTTGTCTCTTTACAAGAGAGCCAGAATCCTTTCCACGAAAGTACGCAACGCTTTCAACTATCTGAAATGGTGATACCCTCTTTTTCGATGCGACAGGCAATGGTTAACAAGAGATCCGCGCACAAACACAACATGTAAGTCACCGCTTCAAATCCCGGTAGAAGTTTTCGTGTGGCCCGACGGCTTCAAGGTAAACCAGCCGAACACTCTCATCAAGCGAATAGCCAAGCAAATACAACTGGCCTGAGCTACGAAATTTATAGACATACAATGCCGCCAGATCCCCTTTCTTTCGCTCTCCGATGTCAGGACTTTGCCTTACCCGCTCAACGGCAACATCAACATCAGCGGCGGTGTTGTCGTGAAGTTTTTTGTATTGTCGTGCAAATCTTCGCGTTTGGCGGACTGACCAGGTCATTGCTGCACACTCCGAGGCACAAAGGGTGTAGAGTGTTCCCGTGGTTCTGCAAGTGATGCCAACGACTCTGCAACAAAACTAACTGGCAAGTCAGGGTTGTCAAGTGCCGCCCGACCTACCCGTGCCCAAAACTCGATCTGTCCTGAAATAGAGCGATGCTCAAGTGAGGCATCCTCTCTGGCCTGTTCGTAAAGCTCCTTGTTGATCCTTATTGAAGTGCTTGCCAACATTCTACTACCTCTTGTTTGATTTGACTACATTTGTGGTAGAAGTATAGGTATTATTCTGTGAATATGGAAATGTTCGGCAACCCTTATCCACGTATCAATCGTTCGAGAAGAAGCTCCTGAAGGTCTCTTCTGCCATCAAGAACGCAGTGAATAAAAACCTTTCGATCCAGAATCCGATAAATAATCCGATACGGCTTATAGTGGAGTTCACGATACTCCAGAACGTGGACTCTCTGAAGTTCGGGTGGGCAATGCCCCCGATCAGGAAAATGGCAAAGAGAGAAGCAAGCTTCCTGCAATGCATCAATAAGGGAGCCTGCTCGGTCAACCGAATCGTGCAGGGCAAAATACTTCCAGATACCAAAAATATCTGCCTCCGCATCCTCAGTCAGGAAAACATCATAGTTCATAACTCCTTCTGCTTTGCGATCTGCTGGCGAATCAACTCAAACGATTCGCTTGCGGGTTTATACCTTCCCTGCTCAATACTCTCTGAACTTTGCGCAAGTATTTTCAGCAAGGCGAGGCTTTCCTGTGTCTCTTCATAGAGATGAACATCCTGCACAATCACCTTCGCTTCACCGTTATGGGTGATAATCATGGTTCCCCGGTTGGCTGAAACCTCCCGAATAACTTCCGAAGCGTGAGTTTTCAAAAAGCTGATGGGCTTGACCGAAGCACTGTATTTCATGAGAGTAGAATTCTGTATTGACTATAATAAAGACCTTATAATAGTCAATATCAACCATCATTCACAAATAAAAAAGCCAACCCGAAGGCTGGCTTTTTTAAAGAATAGAGATGGAGAGCGCCGAATTAATACATGCCGCCCATACCACCCATTCCACCCGGAGGCATTGCTGGCATGTCGGATTTATCTTCCTTGATGTCAGAAATGGCAGCTTCGGTTGTCAAAAGAATACTGGCAACTGATGCAGCGTTCTCAAGAGCGCTTCTGGTTACCTTGGTAGGATCGACAACACCGGCCTCAACCAGGTTTTCGTACGTTTCAGTTCTGGCATTGAAACCAAAATCACCGGTACCTGCCTTGACCTTCTCAAGCACAACAGCGCCATCGGTGGTGCCTGTGTTGGCAACAATCTGACGAAGTGGCTCTTCGAGAGCACGGCGGATGATTTCAATACCGGTTTTCTGATCTTCATTGTCTGCAACAGCTCTGTCAAGACCCTTGATAGCACGGATCAGGGCAACACCGCCACCGACAACAATACCTTCCTGCACAGCAGCGCGGGTAGCGTGCAATGCATCTTCAACACGGGCCTTTTTCTCTTTCATCTCGACTTCGGTAGAAGCTCCGATGTTAAGAACAGCAACACCGCCAGAAAGCTTTGCAAGACGCTCCTGAAGCTTTTCTGTGTCGTAATCAGAAGTTGTTTTTTCAATCTGTCCCTTGATCTCATTGATGCGGGCCTTGATCAACTCCTGGGTGCCTTTACCTTCAACAATAATCGTGTTGTCCTTGTCGACTGTTACGCGACCAGCCTGACCGAGATAGGCGATGGTTGCATTTTCGAGCTTGTAACCTTTTTCCTCGGAAATAACGGTACCGCCAGTAAGAACAGCAATATCCTCAAGCATGGCTTTGCGACGATCGCCAAAACCAGGTGCCTTGACTGCGCAAACTCTCAGGGTACCACGGAGCTTGTTGACAACGATAGTTGCAAGTGCTTCACCTTCGATATCTTCGGAGATGATCAGCAGCGGACGACCCGACTGTGCTGATTTTTCGAGGATAGGAAGAAGCTCCTTCATGTTGCTGATCTTCTTGTCGTAGATAAGAATCAGCGGATCTTCGAGCTCGGCATCCATGGTCTCGGAATTGGTCACGAAGTACGGTGAAAGGTAACCACGGTCAAACTGCATACCTTCAACAACCTTCAGCTCCGTTTCCATTCCCTTGGCCTCTTCAACGGTAATAACACCATCTTTACCAACCTTGTCCATTGCTTCGGCAATCAGTTCACCGATTTCAGGATCGTTGTTGGCGGAGATGGTTCCAACCTGTGCAATCTCTTTTTTACCGGAGATGTTGCGGCTGATGTTTCTCAGCTCCTGAACGACCTCTTTTACAGCACGGTCGATACCTCTTTTCAGGTCAATCGGGCGAGCGCCAGCAGTGACGTTCTTCAGACCTTCACGGTAGATCGCCTGGGCAAGAACAGTCGCTGTTGTAGTACCATCACCGGCGACATCGCTGGTTTTTGATGCAACTTCGCGCACCATCTGGGCACCCATGTTTTCAAAAGGATCAGAAAGTTCAATCTCTTTTGCAACAGTAACACCGTCTTTGGTTGAGGTCGGAGCCCCAAATTTTTTGTCGATAAGCACGTTACGTCCGGCAGGTCCGAGGGTAACCTTTACAGCGTTGGCAAGTTTGTCAACACCAACTTTAAGTTTTGCTCTGGCTTCAGAGTCAAAAAGAATATCTTTAGCAGTCATTGTTCAGCGTTCCTCCAGATAAGGTTTTAAAATGTTTGTGATACTAAAGAATGGCAAAGATGTCAGATTCGCGCATGATGAGGTAATCCTCACCTTCAACGCTCACTTCTGTGCCGGAATATTTGCCGTAAAGCACTTTGTCACCAGTCTTGACCTGCATTGCAAGCAATTGACCGTTATCGGCAACTTTACCAGCACCTACTGCAACAACTTCGCCATACTGCGGTTTTTCTTTCCCGGTATCAGGAATATAAAGGCCGCCTTTAGTTTTCTCTTCAGCCGCTGCAGGCTTAACAATAACTCGATCAGCTAAGGGTTTCAAGTTCATTGTCTTCTCTTTTTTTGGTTTTTGA
>CAJAAV010000281.1 GCA_903937835.1 uncultured Chlorobiaceae bacterium
AAAAAGAGGGGTGCATATAGCGCGTAGAACAGTTGCAAAATATCGTGAACAAATGCAAATTCCAGTGGCAAGATTAAGAAAAAAAATATTTTAATTGATGAAGAATTCAGAGAGGCCCCAAATCCGTTCAACAACGGTTATTGGTGTGATACGCGATGGCAAGGCTGCGCTCGGAAGCGATGGCCAGATGACGCTGGGCAATACGGTTGTAAAGCATTCAACCAGAAAGATTAGGAGATTGTATCAGGGAAAGCTTGTTGCCGGTTTTGCGGGGGCAACTGCGGATGCCTTGACGCTGCTTGACCGCTTTGATACGAAGCTTGAGGCCTATAATGGAAAGCTCGACCGAGCGGCTGTGGAGCTTGCCAAAGACTGGAGAACTGACAAGTATCTCCGCCGTCTTGAGGCGATGCTTGCCATTGTCAGTAACGACAAGGCGCTGATTATTTCAGGAACCGGTGATGTCATTGAACCGGAGGATGGCATCGTAGCTATTGGCAGCGGAAGTATGTATGCTCTTGCTGCAGCGCGCGCGCTCATGAAACACACCTCTCTTTCCGCAAAGGAGATTGTGCTTGAGAGTTTGAAGATCGCCGCCGATATCTGTATTTATACCAACGATCATATTATTGTTGAAGAGGTTTGAACGAGGCATCGGCGCTTTGCATTCAGGGTCTGCCGGGTTGCAGATCCTGGGCAGTTTTTTGTAATCCACAATTCATTGCAGGGATATGAGTACTAAAAGTTCTATTGCTGAGAGTAATCTGACTCCGAACCAGATTGTCTCGCAGCTTGATAAATATATTATTGGCCAGAAGGATGCGAAAAAATCTGTCGCTATTGCCTTGCGCAACAGGCTGCGTCGTCAGAATGTGAGTGATGAGCTTCGCGATGAGATTATGCCCAATAACATCATCATGATCGGGCCGACCGGCGTTGGTAAAACCGAAATTGCCCGCAGGCTTGCCAAACTTGCAAGGGCTCCGTTTGTGAAGGTTGAGGCATCAAAATTTACGGAAGTGGGTTATGTCGGGCGTGATGTGGAGTCGATGATCCGTGACCTTGTCGATCAGTCGGTGGCTATGGTGAGAAGTGAGCGTTCCGAAGAGGTTCGCGAAAAGGCGGCCCTGCTTGTTGAAGAGCGTCTGCTTGATATTCTTCTTCCTCCTGTTTCATCCCCGCATGATTCCGGTGATGAGGAGAGTGGTGATGAAGAGGGGAGCGAGATGCAAGTTCATGATCATGAGGATAAATCAGTTGAGGTTAACCGCCGCAGTCGCAAGAAGATGCTGGAACGTCTCCGCAATGGCAAACTTGAGGATCGTCAGATTGAGATGGATACTTCCGGTGATTCGCCAGGCGGGATGATGCAGGTTTTTGGGCCTCTCGGGCAGATGGAGGAGATCGGTGGGATTATGCAGGATCTTATGAGCGGCCTGCCCCGCAAACGCAAGAAAAGAAGAGTCAGCATTGCTGAAGCACGCAAGCTTCTTGAGCAGGAAGAGGTGCAGAAGCTTATTGATATGGAGAGCGTTGTCAAGGAGGCGATCAACAAGGTCGAGCAGTCCGGAATTGTCTTTATTGATGAGATTGATAAAATAGCCTCTCCCTCGACCGGAGCTGGCGGCAAGGGGCCGGATGTCAGCCGTGAGGGTGTGCAGCGTGATCTTCTGCCGATTGTTGAAGGTTCCAATGTTGCGACCAAACATGGCATGGTGAAGACCGACCATGTGCTCTTTATCGCTTCAGGCGCATTTCACGTGGCAAAGCCTTCTGATCTGATTCCAGAATTGCAGGGCCGTTTTCCCATCAGGGTTGAACTGAAAAGCCTGACGGAAGAGGATTTTTATTTGATTCTTACGCAGCCGGATAATGCTCTTATCAAACAGTATTCAGCGCTTCTCGGAACTGAGGGTGTTGATTTGACCTTCAGTGAAGGGGCTATCCGCGAGATTGCCAGAATTGCAGCACAGGTCAACGAGAGTGTTGAAAATATAGGTGCGAGAAGACTTCACACCATCATGACTAATCTTCTTGAGGAGCTGATGTTCAATATCCCTGAGAACTTTTCTGATGAACGCGTGGAAATTGATGAAACCATGGTGAAGGAGAAGCTGAATCATGTGGTGGCAGACCGCGATCTCAGCCAGTATATTCTTTAATGTCTCTTTGTTAATTGTCTGATAGCCCTGTAGGGGCGACATGTTGGTAGCATTAACGAATTCTTGCCATAAACGAATAGATGATATAAGCGTGATGTCAATACTTGTTCTCAATGGGCCGAACCTTTCCCGGCTTGGAAAGCGTGAGCCGGAAGTGTACGGCTATCGAACTCTTGATGATATCAACCTTGAACTGATGGAGAGTTTTCCGGAACTCTCCCTTGAGTTTTTTCAGTCTGAAGATGAGGGCGCGTTACTGGAAAAACTTTTTCATATAGAAGACAAGGGTGGATATACCGGAGTTGTGCTGAACGCAGGAGCCCTCACTCACTATTCTATTGCTCTGCGCGATGCTATCAGTGCCGTTACCATTCCTGTTGTGGAGGTTCATCTTTCAAATATCTATGCCCGCGAGGAGTTTCGACGCACATCGGTGATTTCAGAAGTTTGTGTCGGAGTGATCAGTGGCTTCGGAGCGAACAGCTATCATCTTGGCATCAGAGCTCTTCTGGGAATTGTCGGCAACGATCAGTTGTAGGCTCATTTTTTACTCTTTAGAGTATTTTTTAAGGAGTTTGCGCATCTCATCAATGCGTCTTCTATCACTCTCTATAAGAATGGGCTTGTTAAGAGCGGTTGTCATCAGTCGGATGGCTTCTTCCCGGTTGTCGTTCCTGATACAGATGAGGGCGAGTTCATGATAATTCCTTATGATTCCTGGATCTATACTGATTGCTTTTCTGAATGCTTTTTCGGCCAGCTCATAATTCCCCACTGGAACATCGCCAATGAAGGCGTTGCCCATCATTCTTCTGAACCATCCGATACCGGCAGCTTCACGATAAAAAGAGCCGAGCATTGAAAGTGCTGTTTCGTCGTTCGGGTTTAATCGTATTGCGGTATCAAGTTCGCTTTTAATTTCCCGTGCACGCTTTAATTTTTCCTTTGTGCCGACGTTGTCTGCCATCATCCCGAGCGATGCAGCAAGCCAGGTGTGACCTTTTCCATTGGTGCTGTCAATGCTTATCATGGTACGGGCATATTCCTCTGCCTTGCGGTAATGTTGCAGCCGGATTTCGTTATTTTCAGGCGGGATGGATTCGCCAAGACTGACCTGCAGCCGGGCAAGTTTCCAGTAAACCTCAACGTTTTCAGGATTTTTGTGTAGTGACAGGGTATAGATCGAATCGGCTTTCAGGTAGTTCATCTTCCATAACTCCTTGTCTGCAAGATCAATCAGCGCTCTGGTTTGTTTTTTCCCTGCGGCTTTTGCCTGATGAGAGGGGCAGGATGCTGCCAGTGAGAAGGCCAGAATAAAGTTTATCCAGAGATGGTAGTAGCAGGGGCGATGTGGAGTTGTAAGCATTTTTTTTATTTGAACCAGATTGCATCCGGGTATTTGCGGTGGAGATGTTTGTCAAACCCGAGCCAGTGGCCTGATGGAAGCAACATCATCAGTATGGCAAATGCCATGAATGGAGGAAGAGAAAGGTTGTAATAACCGCCAGCCGCGAAATTAAGCACCATAAAAAGAGCAAATGCGGCGTTAGCCCTGACGGCAACGCCGAAAACAAGACCGAGACCGATGATGAGCTCTCCGATGGTAACGATCCATGCGATCGGCAGTGCCAAAGGTATGGCAAAGTGTTCAAGGTAGCTTGCCTGAAAGGAGTTTGCAGGGAGCTCAGCAAGCCGTTTGATGAAAAATCCCTGCATGAGGTCGCTCCATAACCACCCTTTTACCAGCTTGTGCCAAAAACCGTAAAGAAAAAAAGCTGCAAAAAGATATCGTCCAAGCAGAAAAAGAATAATTCCGATTTTTCTGAAAAGAGGATTTTTCATT
The DNA here is from genome assembly GCA_903937835.1 of uncultured Chlorobiaceae bacterium. Classification (GTDB taxonomy): domain Bacteria; phylum Bacteroidota; class Chlorobiia; order Chlorobiales; family Chlorobiaceae; genus Chlorobium. The sequence continues at coordinate 4,006 of CAJAAV010000281.1, forward strand.
GCCACCCTGTTATAGTCCATTGCGTTTGAAGATAATATCCACACTGTTTTTCAGCTTGCCGAGAATAGTCTCAGCGCTGAAGAGCCGGGCGATATCGTCAGCATCAAGATAATTCAGCAACTCTTCATCTTTCAGAAGCAGGTCACGCAGGTGCACCTTGGTTGACCAGCTCTCCATGGCGTTTCGCTGCACCAGCTTGTAGGCCACTTCACGGGTCAGCCCTTTCGCCGTGAGTGCGAGCAGTACTGTTTGTGAGGTGGTCAGCCCGTAGGATGAGTTGAAGTTCTCCTCCATCCTCTCGGGATAGACAAGCAGTGTGTCGAGCGCGTCACTGAAGGTACGCAGCATGTAACAGAGGGCTGTTGTTGAGTCTGGCATGATGATGCGCTCAACCGATGAGTGAGAGATATCCCTCTCGTGCCAGAGCGCCACATTCTCCATGGCGGCCAGGGAGTTCGAGCGGACGACGCGGGCAAGACCGGTCAGGCGTTCAAAGGTGATAGGGTTGCGTTTGTGGGGCATGGCGGAGCTTCCTTTCTGCCCTATGCTGAAAAACTCTTCGGCTTCCCTGACCTCTGTCCGTTGCAGGTGACGCAGTTCAACGGAGAACTTTTCGATGGAGGATGCGATGATGGCAAGCGTTGTGGCATATTCAGCGTGCCGGTCGCGCTGGAGAATCTGTGTTGAGATTGAAGAGGGTGTTAACCCAAGTTTCTGGCAGACAGCCGCTTCAATATCGGGCGAAAGGTGCTGATAGGTACCGACAGCTCCCGAGATTTTACCAACAGAGATGTTGACAACGGCTCTGTTCATCCGTTCGAGGTTTCTAAGCATCTCCTGGTGCCAGAGCAGCAGCTTCAGGCCAAAGGTGGTCGGCTCGGCATGAATGCCGTGGGTTCTGCCCATTTCCAGAGTGTATTTAAACTCCACAGCCCGTTTTGCAAGCACCTCAATAAGGCGCTCAATATCGGCAACAAGGATTTTTCCGGCATCCCGCATTTGCATCGCGAGCGACGTATCGCCAACATCCGATGAGGTGAGCCCTTCGTGAATATAGCGCGATTCTGGCCCAACGTTATTGGCGACGTTGGTCAAAAAGGCAATAACGTCGTGCTTCGTCTCCTTCTCAATCTCAAGAATTTCAGCAACATTGAAGGCCGCCTTTTCTTTGATGACCGCACAAGCCTCAGCAGGCACAATACCTGCTTCCATGCGTGCTTCTACTGCGGCAATTTCAAGCTGGAGCCAACGTTCGAATTTCGCTTCGTCGGTCCAGATTGCAGAGATATCTTTGGGTGAATAACGTGGTATCACTTGAAGGATCGGTTTAGTGAGTTGTTGAAAAGTTGTTTAATATAACGACCGGAATCATCAAAATTCACGGTTTTTCGGAATTTGTCATTTCTTGATAGATCTGCCGGATATAGTCGAGAGCAGCATCGCGGTCATAGGGTATGAGCCCGTCGATGACCGCATTTTCCATTCTTTTTTTGATCATTCCCACAGTTTTTCCTTCCGGCAGTCCGAGGAGCGCCATGATATCTTCGCCACTGACAGGGGGTCTCCATTTGGCAAGCTGGTCTTTTTCGCCAACTTCAGCGATTTTTTCTTCCACATGATTGAAATTGCTCATGATCCTTGAAACTTTTCGAGGATTTTTGCTGGTTACGTCGGCCTTGCAGAGGTTCATAAGATCCTGCAGATCTTCGCCCGCATCAAACATGAGGCGTCGAATGGCTGAATCGCTGATCTCCTCTTTCGACAGGGGGATCGGCCGGTGGTGCAGACGGACCATTTTCTGGACATAAGCAAGTGGATCGAGCGGCCAGCGCATCTCCCTGAAAATTTTTGCAACGATTTTTATTCCAACCGCATCATGGCCGTGGAATGTCCAGCCAGCACTTTTCGTGAAGCGCTTTGTTGCTGGTTTGGCAATATCATGCAGAAGCGCGGCAACTCTCAGCCAGAGGTTGTCGGAGTAAGCTGCAACATTGTCGATCACCTGGAACGTGTGGAAGAGGGTATCCTTGTGCCCCATGCCATCAACCTGTTCTATACCGGCCATGGCAGCAACTTCGGGCATAATCTCCTTCAGTAATCCTGTTTCGTAGAGAATAATCAGCCCTTTCGAGGGGCGGGGGGCAAGCATGATTTTGAAAAACTCATGACTGATTCTCTCCATTGAAACAATACGGATCCTTTCGTGTATGGCTTTCATGGCATCAATAACTTCAGGAAGCAACGTGAAGTCAAGCTGGGCTGCAAACCGTGCTGCCCGCATCATGCGCAGGGGATCATCGGAAAAGGTCTGTTCTGGATTAAGCGGCGTTCTCAGAGTGCCTGCCTTGATATCTTCAATCCCGTTGAAGAGGTCGATAATCTGGTTTCGTCCTTCGCTGTTGAGGACGAGGGCCAGCGCGTTGATGGTGAAATCACGTCGTGAAAGATCGTCTTCAAGTGTTCCGATGAGTGTGACCGGTTTTCTTGAATCTGCGTTATAGGACTCTTTGCGGGCGCCGACAAGTTCAACTTTAAAGGTGCCCTGGACGGGGTCAGAGAGTTCAAGCTGCGCGGTGCGGAATCGTTCAAAAAGCACAAAATTTCTGCCGTGCAGTTCATCGTGTACGGTCTTTGCGAAAGGTACAGGGTCGCCGATGATCATAATATCGATATCCGTACAGGCTCTCTGCATGAGCATGTCGCGAACATAGCCACCAACAAGGTAACAGCCCATGCCGTCCTTGTCGGCAAGGTCGCCGATATGATAGAGGATCTCGGGTATGTTCTGTGGTGAGAGTGTTGTCATTACTAATTGCACCAGGAGATGGTCAGTCATTCAAGTAAAGCTGCGTTGGCGGTAATTTCGTCAGTGATTTGACCTGCAACCATAATTGCCCTTCGTCCGTCTAATGAGCTGACGGCCATAGGGGTATTGTTTCTGACGGCGTTGATAAAGTGTTCAAGTTCGTCGCGCAGTGCATTTATTTTCGGAACTTCCGGGTGGATATAATCCAGTACCATTCCCTGCATGGTTTCTTGAATTTCACCAAACTGTTCAAGGATTTTTCGAGCGGCGAAAGATTTCAGCGGGTTTTTCGATGACGCCTCTTCCGGCTTGACAAGCCTGTAGATATCTGATTTTCCGGTGGTCAGGTCAAGTGATGCATAACTTTTCGGATCGGTACAAAAAAAACGGAGCTTGCGCATTCTGCTGCGGCTGAGACGGCTTGCGGTAACATTTGCTGTGGCACCGTTGACAAAATCGATTCTGGCGGTTGCCATGTCGAGCTCGTTGGAGAAGACCCTGACTCCTGAAGCTGCAATGTGCTTGATGTTGGAGGGTATGAGGGAGAGGACAAGGTCAATGTCGTGGATCATGAGGTCAAGCACTACTGAAACATCGGTAACCCGTTTTGAAAAGCCGGTCAATCGTTCAGCCTGGATGTACATTGGCTGGCCGATATAGGCTTCAACAGCCCGCAGTGCCGGGTTGAAGCGCTCGATATGGCCAACCTGGATGCGTACCTTGTTTTCCGCTTCAAGTCGAATAAGTTCATCGGCCTCTTCAACCGTTGTCGTTATGGGCTTTTCAATGAAGAGGTGCAACCCCTCCTTAAGCAGAGTACAGGCAATGCTGTAGTGTGAGCTTGTCGTCGTCGCAAGCACCACAGCATCACACGCTTTTGCCAGCAGTTCAAGTGATCTGAAGCAGTTGACATTGTATTTTTTCGCCATCTCTTCAGCCCGGACGCTGTCGAGATCATAAATTCCTGCGAATTGAAGATCAGGCGATTCCAGCGCGATTTCTGTAAGGAGCTTTGTGTGAAACTCACCGAGTTTGCCTACTCCAATAACCCCAATTTTCATAGATTTCTCTCCTGTATTGATAAGGTGTATGGATCAGCTTTTTTAGTAATTGGCCACTTCAGTTGGAGTGTCAAGGGCTTCAATTCTGTACTTGAACAGGCTGAGTGCAATAATGGCTCCGGCAACAGTAAATATTCCTGCTACAATATAGGGCGCGTGAAAGTTCATGCCGTAGAGGATACTTCCAAAGAATGGACCCATGATACGGGCAAAAGAGTTGACTGACTGTGAGAGTCCGAGAATCTGGCCTTGCTGCTGTTTATAGCTGTAAAGTGAAATCATGGAAAGGTTTATAGGAGCAACAAGACTGGTGCCGACAGCAAAAAAGAAAAGGATAAACAGGCCAACGGTAAAGAGCTCGCTCTTTGGTGCAAAAGGAACAAAAAAGACCCCGACAAAGGTAAAAATATGTCCCCAAAGGAAGAGCTTGTGCTCGCCAAATTGTTTGATGAGTGTCCTGATAAGACCTCCCTGTACAACGACTGACCACACCCCTACATAGGCAAAGAGGTAGCCAATTTGCTCGTCAGTTGCCAAGAAATACTCTTTCCAGAGCAGAATGGATGCTATCTGTGTGTTCACGATAGCAAAGGTATAAATGTAGTTGGCAATCATGAGAAGAGCAAGAGGTCGTGAGCTGAAGACCAGTGCAAGTCCTTCACCATACTCTCTTGTTTTTTGGCCAAGAAACCGGAATACTGAACGCCTGGGTTGGTTGTTGTCTGACTGTTTTTTAAAAAAGCCGAACGCAATTTTCTGTGCATTCTTGTTTGACTCGGGAAGCAGGAAGATGGCAAGAATAAAATCGAGAGTGATCAGCGCAGCGGAGACATATCCCACCGTCTGAATACCATAGTTATGCTTGAGAAGTCCTCCGACAAGCGGGCCAATGATAAAGCCGATGCCGAAGGCGGCTCCTATCATTCCCATTGCCCCGGAGCGGCTTTTGCTGTCGGTAACATCGGTGATATAGGCCTGGGCTGCCGCAATGTTGGCCGATCCGATACCAGAAAGTCCCCGGGCGAAAATAAGAAGTGGAATGGTGGCTGCCTGTGCAAAAACCAGATAGGAGACTGCTGTGATAAATATACTGATCAGCATGACCGGTCGTCGCCCGATCTTGTCGCTCAGTTTGCCCCAGAGGGGGGAAAAAATAAATTGCATGATGGAAAAAATCGCAGCAATCAGTCCGATCATAAACGGATTTGCACCAAGATCCTTGGCGTAGGTCGGCAAAAGCGGGAGCACAATGCCGAACCCGATCAGATCCAGTAAAACCGTTAGAAGTAAAATGAACAGGGGAGAGCGCTTCATGCCTGCATACCGTTTTGTTCCACTAAAGCCACAAAGATAAAAAAATTAACGCCGATTCTGATAGGGATTGCCTAAAAAATGAAGATTTCAGTCGGGGTTGGTGCAAGACAAAAAAATACTCTTAAAAAAGATCAAGACGGCTGATTTCCATTGAAATTTTCAAATAGCTTTGGTAAAAACGGCTATGGCTTCTTTATAATGTCCTGCATTCAGCTTTGCCTCCCCGTTTGATAAAAAGTATTTCGCTTCATGATTGCCCGCATAAGCGGCATTACCAGCCAGCAATAAAACGACTAACGGTAAAAAAAGAAATCTGGATATTGTTTTCATAGCGTACCTCTCTTTTGTTAGATAATTATCAACTACAGGCGAAAAAGGGTAGCGGCAATTTTAGGCTCTTTCAAAGAGGATTGAAAATTTGTCCGAAAAAATCAGGGCGCAGGCTTCTCATCAGGATAAATCGTTCGGTATAACTGAGCAATTCCTTCAAGTACCCTCGGGCCTGGCCGCAGAAAGAGACTATTATCGAACCTGTCGTACACCTGATGGTTTTTCACGGCAGTAATAGAACCCCAGCCTGGACGGTTGAGAACATTATCGGCGGCAGTTGACTCTTTCGCCATGTACATGCACGCAATGACATCAGGGCTTTTCTTGATAACCCACTCCTGCGAGATCTCGAAATAATCTTTTTGCACCACGTCACCGATATTCTGGCCGCCAGCGTAGGCGATCAGCGCTGACGTATAGCTTCCTTTTCCTCCTGTCCAGAACGGGTCGTTCCAGATTTCAAGATAGACCGTTTTTTTTTTCTGCAGATGCTCTGCCTTTTGCTTGAATGTCGCAAGACCGTTGCTTATTGAAAGAGCCAGGCTATCGGCTTCTCTGGGGTGGCCGGTCAGCTTTCCAAGTTTTTTCAACACCGCAGGGATATCGTCAGGTGATTTGCAGGAGACGGTTTCTCGTTGAATGCCAAGTGCCGATATTTTTTTGCCCATCTCTTCATCAGCAAGATCGACATCAATAACCAGGTCTGGATGGATAGAGGCAAGCAGTTCAAGCGAAGGTCGTCCGAATGCTCCGATGACTGGCACTCTGGCTGCCGCAGCAGGCCAGTCGCAGGCGCTGGTTCTGCCTACAAGCTGATCACCGGCCCCGATGGCAAAAATCATCTCTGTCAGGCTTGGGGCAAGGCTTACAATCTGCGGTTTTGCAGTGGCTTTTTTTGTGTTCTTGATCTGTTGTTGAGTACAACCTGACGCCAGCAGTAACAGTAAAAAAAGTGCAATGGTTTTACAACGCACGATGTTGTGCATATCGTTGAAGTATCTGCAAGTGATTGAAAGCAAGTGGCATGGCAAGGGCTTCATTGAGGGAGAACCAGGCGATCTCCTCTACCTCGTCCGGCATCAACTCTGCATTGCCTCTTCCTGTTCCGTAGAATGCAAGTGCGACAGCATGAAATTGATGTTGCGGAAAGACTTCGTTGAAAAAGTAAAGAAAAACAGGCGAGATAAAGTGGAGACCCGTCTCTTCCATGACTTCTCTGACAACAGCATCTTCGGCAGTCTCATACTCATCAATATGGCCACCCGGCAGGCACCAGTGTCCTTGAAACGGATGAACACTCCGTTTTGTCAGCAGGATGATACCAGGTTTGTTATCATCAGGAGTAATGATCGCGGCAACAGTAGCTTTGGGCATAATAGGGTTCAAGATTTGGGCTAAAGTAAGGCAGATGTTTAAGGAATGCAAAAAAAAGATGTTGTGCGTTCCTCTCTTTGCTGTTTTTTGATTCTTGATGAATTGTGTACTTTTTCAAAGAACAAGTGTAATGAGTAAAAAAATCAGAAATTATCATAATCCTGAGTTGAGCGATATATGGACAAAATGATAAGCACTTGCACCCATTTAACTTATTATTATAAAAAGGATAATCTGGTATATTGATCTTTGAAAATAGTATATGTAAAAAAATACTGAGGACTATTTAATTAAACCCTTATTTATCTAATAGTTACGCATGGTTATTGCTTGTGAATCGCTCAACATAGGATAATGTCAAAGCGGCCGACAATGAATAGGAATAGTAATTTTTTATCATAATTAGTATCACACAACAACATATTCTGCTTTGATATTTCTTTTTATTGGCGGCCTGGCCCTTTTTCTGTATGGCATCAGGATTATGAGCATTGGTCTGAAAAAGGCTTCGGGTGCCCGGATTGGAAGAATAATATCAAAGATAACTGACAACCGTTTCTACGGGATGCTTGGCGGAGCTTTTGCTACAATGATTGTCCAGAGCAGCAGCACCATTATTGCTCTCCTTGTGGGGCTGGTGCAGTCTCGCCTCATGACCAGCACGCAGTCTCTTGCAGTTATTCTCGGGGCTGAAATAGGTACTACAGCTATGGCCCAGCTTGTAGCTTTCCGCTTGCACGACTATGCGTTGATGATTTTTTCTGCCGGTTTTTTCTTGACTGCTGTTGGAAAATCGGAGCCCTTGCGTTTTACAGGGGAGGCACTTTCGGGGTTTGGTCTGCTGATTTTCGGACTGAAGGTTATGTCTGGAGCGGTAGCGCCCTTTCAAAGCTATGCGCCGTTTCTTTCACTTCTGCGCTATCTGGAAAATCCTTTGCTTGGCGTTGTGGCGGGAATGTTTTTTACCGCCTTGATGCACAGCAGTGCGGCATTTATTGGTATTCTCATAACGCTTGCGCTGCAGGGATCCTTAACTCTTGATGCCGGAATTGCGTTGTTGCTCGGTGCCAATATCGGGACTTGTATAACGGCTATAATGGCAAGTGCAGGGATGCTGAGGGCGGCAAAAAGAGTTGCGCTCTCTCAGGTACTTTATAATGTTGCCGGAGTACTTCTTTTTTTTCCATTTATTCCGTGGTTTGCGGAGTTTATCCGGTTGCTTTCACCGATGGGAGTTGGATCAGGTGCTGGAAGGCTCGCCCATGAAGTACCCCGCCAGATTGCCAATGCCCATTTGCTCATCAATCTTTTGATGGCGTTTTTTTTTCTTCCGTTTCTTTCTTTGTTCGACCGGCTGCTTTATCGGCTTCTTAC
>CAJAAV010000282.1 GCA_903937835.1 uncultured Chlorobiaceae bacterium
ATACTCTTTTGCCTGTATTTGTGACATAGCCAGCTCCATTTGTTGACGATTAAATACCACCCCTGACGAGATAGAAACAATCCGCTATCTTTCTTTAAACAATTCTTTCGTATGAGAAGTTCCTTTTCTTTCCAATATATACCACGCTTTCAATACTGGTGGCATTATTTTTCTTTTACAGCATTTTCTGTTGGGCGAGTGTTTCAAGAAGAGTTTTGTGCATTCCCGGCACAGTGCATGAATGGTTTTGTAATTATGCCGGGAGCAGGAAGAGAAGAGGTTATGAGAGATTTCTTGGTACCTGAGAGGAGTGGTGGTGCAAAATAGGTGTTGAAAGTGAAATGTCCATCACAAAAGTAAAGCGTGAAGGGAAGGAGAGCAGTACCTGGTCGACCTCAAATTCAAAGGAATAGATGCCGCTCAGGGTATGGAGAGTCTCGCATTGAGAATGCTTTCGGAGCGCCTTGTTGTGGAGGCGCACTCCGAGTCCGTCCCTTGTTGCGAGCTGCCCGAAGTAGTTTTTTATGCCCTCAAGAGTTGTGACGGTATGTGGCGAAAACGTAGGAATAAGGACTGCGGATTCATTGTAAAGAGCTGTAATGTCGTCAGCATTTCCGCTGCAGACCCTCGAAACCCATTGAAAAAGAACCTCTTCGGCAGTTTTAAAATACATCATGGTACGAACATTTTGTTTTCCATTGGAGTACTCTTTCGGCACAAGAAGCCATGATGAGCTGGCATTCCTGGATGAAAAGGTAAACAATTTTTTTTTCTTCGGGCAATAATTTAAAAGCCTGAACATTTTCCGTTCAGGCTTTGGAGAAAGAGAAATGTTCCGGTAAAAGTTACAGTTTCAGTTTGCCGGATTCTGCCTGACGTTTGAGAGCTTCGTTTGCATAGATCAGTACTTCAACGCGGCGGTTAAGTCTGCGGCCGGTTTCCGTTTCGTTTGTTGAAACAGGTCGCGTTTTGCCGTATCCCACGGGGGAAACTCTGTTGCTTGTAACACCATAAGCCTTCAGGAGGGTTGCTACCGATTCAGCACGTCTTTCAGAGAGCAACTGGTTTGTGGCCTCACTGCCGATATTGTCGGTATGACCTTCGATGACGAGGTTGGTGTCGTTGTAGCGGTTTAGAATTCTGGCGAGCTGTTCAATATTATTCCGGCTGGCGGCAGTGATGGTTGATGAGCCTGAGGAGAAAAGAATACCGGAGTCAAAAACCACTCTGATGCTTTCGCCAACACGTTCAACTTTTGCTCCTTCAACATTGCGATCAATTTCAGCGGCTTGCTTGTCCATGTAATCACCGATAATCGCTCCAGTCGCCCCACCGATAACGGCGCCGATAATTGCTCCTTTAGCCCAACTGCCCGAGCGGCTGCCGATAATACCGCCAAGAACGCCACCAGCAGCAGCTCCGATCTGAGCATCTCGCCCGGCATTAGTTGTGGTCTGGCAACCCCACGTCAGGCTTGTCATGGCAAGGATAAGTAAAAATGCCAAAGGTTTTGTAAATTTTGGGGACGGTGTCATTGTTGTATAATGTTTATGAGTTTAAAAAAAACCGGAAAAAATTCCGTCGTCAAAAAACAGACTATTATTGATAAGGGTCTCTTTTTTTTAAAGGGCCGAAGAATTCATGAAATCATTCGGATGCCACAGGAATAATATAACAAGTTTAAATTCTCTGCCGATTACGGAAAAAGTTCAAAATACTTCTTTGTTAAGAAAGTGTTTTTGTTGTGTAATATTCTTTACGGAACAAACATCGGCGAACTTGACAATATAGAGGTCATTCGGGTCAGTCCTGAAGATGCAGACCATCTGATCGGTGAACGACAAACAGGATGTCACAAACTTGCTGGCACAAAGCTTGGTAACTTCGGGGCATTTCTGGAAAAAATATGGCACCAGAACGATATTCTTTGGGGACGGCTTGATGGGGCTGAACGAATTATTGATGCGATCTTTCCGGGGAAAAGTGATGATGTGACGGCGCTTCTTGGCGAGGCGCAGGCAGCCATTGTACTTGAGACCATAGAAAAGTTCTCGCTGGATAACGAAGTGAATGATTTGTTGATTGAGTCGCTCATGCGAACAAAATCAGGGAAAGAAGATCGCGATGGTTTAACCGCATTTATTGAGAAGCTGAAACGTGGAGCTACAGTTGAGCAAAAAGTGCTGTTGGACAAGAAAATCGATAACGGAAAAATCCGGGAGCGTTATTTCTCCGAGTTTGACAGACGCAGCAAGCCGCAACGTCACTTGAAAAAAGATTGAAACGCTACAAGAATCTGGCTCTTGTTGCCGTTGCATTATGTTTTGTTTTTGGCATTTTTTCCATTCTGGCTGTTACCGGAATCGCAGGAACCTGGTGGACAGCTTTGGATGGAATCAAGCAATGGTTTCAGCAACATTCCGGTACTGCTATGATGCTTTCCAGTATCATGGTGGTTTTGTTTATTGCATGGAACTTGTTTGGATTACTTTGGTCTCAATGCTTCCACCGGATCGAGATTTGCAGCTTTCCATGCTGGAAAAAGCCCAAAAGTTATACCGATTCCCGAACAGACAACCATGGAAACTGTTATCCATATCCATGGAAATATCGGCGGCAGATTGAATTGCAATGCTACGATGTTGCCGATCGCGGTGCCGGTTGCAATGCCGATCAGACCGCCAGCGAGTGAGAGAAAAAGCGATTCAAAGAGAAACTGATGAAGAATTATTTTTCGGGGTGCTCCAACCGATTTTCTGATTCCGATCTCCCTGGTTCTTTCTGTGACGCTGACCAGCATGATGTTCATGATGCCAACTCCAGCGGTCAGGAGAGCCATAAAGCTGATGATAAAAGCTCCGGTGCTGATGGCCCGCTGGATATCTCTGAATGAGTCAATGAGTGATTCATTTGTTCTGATTTCGAAATCATTGGGCTCCTTGACCGTCAGACCTCTCGCAAGTCTCATTGCACCGATTGCCCGGTCGATAGCAAGAGGATAATCTTTGCGTGAGAGTGCTTCGATTGTAATGGAGAGACTGCTTTTTTCGTTGACATGATCAAGGTATCGTGTAATGGGGATGAGCACAAAGTTATCCTGACTTTGACCGAACGCCGCCCCTTTTTTGTTAAAAACACCAGCAACAGTATAGACCTCTCCGTTTACCTTGATAAATTTGTTCTGCGGGTTGTCGCCTGAAGGAAAAAGTGTTGCCGCAACTTCGCTTCCAAGGATGGCTGTATTTCTTGCAGACCGGATATCTCCCACGGAGAGATTCCGACCGGTTGCCAGGGTATAGCCACTTGATGCTGAAAAGTTCTCATCACCGCCGGTCATGGTAACATCGGGGTTGGTGGTCAGGTTTGCATATTTTGCCTGATTGGCCATACTTGAGATGATAAAGCCGATAGTTCGGGCTTTTGTTTCCATGCTTTTTCTGAAAAACAGCGCCTGCTGCCAGGTGATATCTTTCCTGTTCGCGAGGAGGTTTCTACTGTGTCCGCTTCCGAAAACAGTTGCAGGATTTTTCTGTATCTGGAAGGTGTTGGCTCCGAGGCTTGTCAGGCCTGACTCGACGCTTTTGTCGATGGCATCGAGGGCGGTCATGACAGCAATGATGGAAAATACTCCCACAGCGACTCCCATGATGGTAAGCCAGGAGCGAAGCTTGTTGATGGCGAGAGAATAGATCGCCTGTGTGATGGTTTCACGCAGCAGCATAAATACTCCTATTCATAACGCAGTGAGTCTGCCGGGTCAAGTTTTGAGGCCGTCACGGCAGGAGCGAGGCCTGAGATAATGCCTGTGATGACCGAAACAGCAAGACTCGTGATGACAAGGTTAAGGGAGAACTGTATCGGAAAATCAGGTACAATTTTTTCGATGGCGAAGGTAATGAAGAGTGCTGTTGCCAGTCCGATAGCCCCGCCGATAAGACATATCATCACCGATTCTATGAGAAACTGCAACAAGATGGTTTGTCGTCTGGCTCCAAGAGCTTTGCGGAGTCCGATCTCTCTTGTGCGTTCTTTCACGCTGACAAAGGTGATGTTCATAATGCCGATAGCGCCGACAAAGAGTGACATGCCGGTAATGAAGATCCCCGCCACAGCAATACCGTTTTTGATGGGGTCAAGCTGGCTTTTGAATGCTTGCTGTTCGTTGATTGAAAAGTCCTCCTCTTTTCCCGGAGCGATTCTCCGGATCCTTCTCATCAGCCCGAGCAGTTCCTCCTTGGCTTCTTTAACGTGCGTCTGGTTCTTGATTTTTACTCTTATCGTTATGAACATGCTTTTCCCGTAAGCCTTTTCAAAGGCACCGAGCGGCATGATGATCTGGTTATCAAAACTGAAAAGGCCGAGAAACTTCCCCTGTTTTTTGAAGATTCCGATAATCCTGAATTTGCGATTTTTGATCTGGATCGATTTGCCGAGAGCTGGCTCGTTGGGAAAGAGTCCGACAGCAATATCGTCACCGATGACACAGACCATTTCATTTCTGACAGACTCACCTGGTGTAAAGAATCTGCCTGAAGAGAGATTGCCGGAAGCGGTCTGAAGATAGTCATAGGTGGTGCCAAGAGAAAAGACCTGTTCGAGGGTTTTCTCCCTGTATTTTGCCGAGGCCTGATAGGTTGACATTTGCGGAACCGCTATACTCAGTTCCGAAAGGGCATTATTGGCAATAATCCTGTTAAGCTGATCGGCATACTCCGTTTTCAGGTCAGGACGGTTTCTGTACCGCCACCATTGGCCCATAGTGCTCCATGACGATTTTTGTACATAGATAACGTCATAGCCCAGCATGGCAAGGCTTTTATCAAATCCTCTGTCGATGCCGTTTATCGCAGTACCCATCATGGTGATGGCAACTATGCCAATAATGACGCCGAGCGCCGTGAGAAACGACCGTGTCTTGTTTGCCCTGATCTGGTAGAGGGCCATTTTCAGGCTCTCTCCGGTTTCATACCGAAATTGGCTGTAGGACAAGTTCATTGCCTGGTGTCGCTTTCAATTTTTCCATCCCGAAGACGAATGACTCTGCGGGTGTAGCGTGCAATATCCTCTTCATGAGTGATCAGGATAATGGTGTTGCCTGCTTCAGAAAGTGCTCCAAAGATATTCATGATGTCGCGGCTTGTTGCCGTATCAAGATTACCTGTTGGCTCATCGGCAAGAATTATTGACGGTTTATTGATGAGAGCTCTTGCTATGGCCACCCGTTGAATCTGGCCGCCGGAAAGCTCGGATGGTTTATGCGTGATCCGGTCGCCAAGACCTACTTTGACAAGGGCCTCTGCAGCACGCTCTTCGCGTTCTTCAGGTGCAACACCGGCATAGATCAGAGGCAGTTCGACATTCCGCAGGCAGTTAAGGCGGGGAAGCAGATTGAAAGTCTGAAAGACAAACCCGATTTCGCGGTTCCTGATGCGGGCAAGTTCATCATCGTCCATTTCTGCCACATTCTGACCATTGAGCTCATACCTGCCGGAGGTCGGGGTATCAAGACACCCGATAATATTCATGAGTGTTGATTTTCCGCTGCCCGATGGCCCCATAATTGCGGCATAGTCGTTCAGTTTGAAATCAAGGTTGATTGAGTCCAGTGCCCGGACGACCTGATCACCCATTTCATAAAATTTACAGAGCGACTGCATGGTGATGATAGCTTTGGTCTGCATTACAGGTATTAATGTTTCGAAGGTTTGACCAAGCATCCATTCTTGAGGTCGTTGGTAATGGCTGTGTAACTTCCGGAAACAACCTCGTCTCCTTTCCTGATTCCTTCTGTGACGATAATATGGGTGTTGTCGGTTGTACCGGTTTTCACCGGACGGAACCATGCTCTGCCTGATTTGATGACAAATACTCCCTGTCGGCCTTCAATTGCTTTGCCGGGGACTGCAATGGTTACCGCGTTTTTCTCCGGTTTCGGAGTCACTGTCGGGTCAGATGTTCCTCTTATAGTAACACTTTGAATAGGGACTACAAGGGCGTTATTTATCCGTTCTGACTCAATATCCGCCGTTGCACTCATGCCTGGTTTCAGCAGGCGTTCATGATTGAAGATGCGGATCTTCACTGAGAAATTGGTCACCTCTTCCTGCGTCCCGGCCGCTCTGGAAATAGCCGAATTGGAAATTTCACGGACAATCCCTTTAAAAATCCTCTCACCGAAAGCATCGACCGTGATGGAGACGGGATTGCCTGGTTTGACGTTGACAATGTCGTTTTCATTGACCTCAACTTCAACCTGCATGCTGTCAAGATTTGCAAGACGCAACACTTCCGTGCCGGGAAACTGCCCTGTGCCGACAACACGCTCGCCCAGCTTGCTGTTCAGCACAATGATGGAACCGTTGATGGGTGCTTGTACAACAGTTTTTTTCATCCTGTCCTGATTTTGCTGAAGCAGGCTTTTATTCTGCTCTATGGTATGAACCGATGCGTTAAAGGACGCCTGAGCTGCTTGCGCATTGGTTTTGGATGCTATGTAGTCGGATTCGGAGATCAGTTTATCCTTGTAAAGCAGCGATGCTTTGCGGAAATCGTCATCAGCTTTGAGCTTTTTTGATTTCACCTCAAGGCTCTGCGATTTTGCGGAATTAAGCTGCGCAAGGCTTTGTACTACCTGGTTGATGTAAATATCCGGTTGGATTTTAAACAGCAGATCTCCTTTTTGTACGATCTGACCATCACTGACAGGCAATTCGATAATTTCGCCCGAGACGTCTGGAGAAATGTTGAGTACAAGTTCCGGTTCAATTTTTCCGGTTGCCGTAACGATATGTACTACCTCTTTTATAAATGCTTGCTCAGTTGTTACCTCAACAGGTTTTTCACGAAACTTGAGAAGGGTTAATATTACAGCAGTCCCGGTCAGTAGCACTGCAAGGGTTATCAATACTGTTTTTCGTTTCAGAAAGGATGGTCGTTTGCTCATCGGTATGGTGTACTGGATTCTGGTTGCTATGGTAGTGGTCTATTGCCCGTTGTGAAATCAAGGACATTTTTTTGAAGTGCCAGATTATAGTTTGCCTGTGAAAGAGTTGATCGGGCATTGAAAAGAGTGGCTCGGGCTGTGCTGAGTTCGATAAAGCTTGCAGCTCCGAGTTCATATTTTTTCTTGATGCCCTCAAAGGCAGAGTGTGCAGCCTTCAGGCTTATCCTGGCAGTTTCGATCTGCCTGAAGGCTGACGTATACTCGCCTGCCGCCTGCTGAAGATCAATGACGATATTTCTTTTCAGATCAGCAACATCAAGCGACTTGTTCATCTGGTTGATTTTGGCTGATTGTACATTGTAGCGGGTCTGAAATCCATCAAAAACTGTCCAACTCATGTTGAGTGCAACAGAATAACCAATTGAATTTCCAAGCTGATCAGAGAGTGAGGGATAGGAGTATTCTCTGGGTAATCCGTTGTATGTTTGCCGCATGTACTCAGTTCCGGCAGTGCTTGCGTTGAAATTAAGATTAAGAGCAGGGTACCATTGGGCCCTCGCCTCGGTGATCTGCCATTTCGCCCCCCTTGTCTCAAGCTCTTTGCTTTTAAGATCGTTCCGCCGGTTCAGGGCAACAGTGGCAAGGCTGTCAATATCAGGCGTTACAAAAGCCACAGTTTTCAGCTCATCCGGTGAGGGCTCAAGGGCGATTTTTGTTCCCGGATCGATCTGCAAGCGGCGCAGAAGCTCCAGCTTACTTTGCTGCCAGCGGTTCTCTGCCTTGATGACCGACTGTCCGCTTTCAGCAGTATCAGCTTGTTGCTGGTATCTGTCGATCATTGATTTAAGCCCCACCTGGAACTGCCGATCAGTGAGGGTCAGTTGATCCTGCGCGGCCAGAAGGTTTTCGCGCGAAATATCAAGAAGTTCACGATTGAGGAGTACCTGGTAATATGCCTGAGTGACATCGAAGGCAACATTCTCAAGCGCCCTGGAGAGAGTGTGGCTTGCAGCCTGTTTATTGTCGAGAGATGATTGCAGTGATGCGTAATCGTGAAAGCCATTAAAGAGATTCAGGGATGTTGTAAGGGTGAAACTAACCGATTCGTTTTCTGTTTTTATTTTGAATGGCGAAGCGGCAAGGTTGTCTTGAGAATTCGTTGTATAGGTTCGACTGAGGTTATAGGGAATATAGCTTGCTGATACAGAAAGTCGGGGAAGAAAGCTGCCGTAACTTCTCAAAACGTCAGCACCCTGGAGTTTCAGGCTGTATTCAGCCTTTTTTGCTGAAGTTGCGTTTTTCAGCGCGATCTCAATGCAATTGGCAAGAGAGAGTTTTTTTTCAGCCATTTCAGCGCTTTGACCGGTCAAGGGGGAAGCGAGAAAATAAACCGCAATACAGAGAGAAAATAAAGATCTGGAAACCAAGATACTCGCGCTAACCGTTTAGAAATTCTTTTATACCCATCTCCGGGCCCCGCAATATACTTAATTATACAATCAGCTGATCGGCTAAATCGTTTCATTTCATGGAGTCTCATTTCGGAGGGATTTTACAGCCGATCAAGAAGCAAGTCGATCTGCAATTGATACTGTTCAGCGTTCTGGGGTTTAAGCTGGATAAGATGCGTATAGATTTTTATGTCTTTTTTGTAGGCACCCTGAGCGGTAAAAAGATTTGCCAGGCTTTCGGTTGGCACGGCAATAGAAGTATCATCTGAAAAAGGCATTTTTTGTTCAAGGATCGAGGTCGGATCGGAGTTTTCTGTTGTTTTTACCGGTTCAAAGTTCATCAGCGCTGCAGAAAGCTGTTCAAGCTCATCAGTGACAGGGTCAAAAATTGCTGATGTGACTTTTGAGAGTTCTCCTTTTGCTGAAGTCTGAAGGTTAGCAAGCTCTTTCCATGCAATCTGGTTCGCCGGGGCTATGGAGCAACATTTTCGAAGATATTCACCAGCCAGAGCGCATTGATTGAGCCCAAGAAGTGCTTTTGCATAGAGCATAGAAAAAAGATATGAGTTTGAAAACAGGTCGGAAAATGAGTCGAGCTTATCAATTCCTGACCGGAACTCTTTTCTTGATATATCAAGCGAAACTTCTGCAAAAAAAAGGTACGGGTTCATCATCACAGGCGTGTCGGTTCCAGTGCGAGCTGAATCAGACGCTCTGTAAGTTCTGGAAAAGGGATGCCGACAGCGTCCATGAGTCTTGGATACATACTGATATCGGTGAATCCAGGAATGGTATTGACCTCGTTCAGGGTGATTTCTCCACTCTCTTCATCAACAAAAAAATCAACTCTTGACATTCCCCGGCATCCCAGTGCCTTGTATGCCCGGAGTGCAGCAGCTCTGACTTTTTCCTGAAGGCTGGCGGAAATCCGTGCTGGTATAAAAAACTTCGCTGTATTTAAAATGTATTTATCCTGATAGTCATAGAACTCCTTGCCGGGCTCAATTTCACCGCATACGGAGGCTTGCGGTTGCTCATTGCCCAGCACGGCGATTTCAATTTCCTTTCCCTTGATTGTTTTTTCGACCAGAACCTTCCAGTCAAGTGAGCATGCATGTTGAAGGGCTTGTGAAAGTTCTCCACTGTGATGCACTTTTGAGATTCCTATCGATGACCCGAGATTGGCTGGTTTGATAAAAAACGGATACTCAAACTGCTTTTCAATCAGGGAGTGAGCTGTGTCAGGGTCTGTCTGGTAATCGGTGCTGAAAAGTGTTATGGATGGCGCGACAGCAAGGCCTGCATCTGCAACACAAAGTTTGGTGAGGGCCTTGTCCATGGTGAGGGCTGAGGAGAGGACACCACATCCTGTATAAGGAATTCCGCAGGTATCCAAAAAGCCCTGGATACGTCCGTCTTCTCCGAAAGAACCGTGAAGCGCAAGAAAAGCCACCTCAATTCCTGCCGCTTTGAAATCAAGATCAAAAGGTTTCTGGTTATTGTGCTGAACCATGTCACGAAGTGCTGCTTCTGCGGCTTCAAGTGAAGATGTTCTTAAAAGAGCAGAGAGATCAAGCTTCAGCATGTCGCGGGCAATACCCTCAAAAAGCCAGTTTCCATCATGCGTGATATAGATCGGAAGAACTCTGTAGCGTTCAGCGTCGATGTTTGCTGCGATTGACTGAGCAGAGATGATCGATATTTCGTGCTCAGCGGATCTGCCTCCAAAAATAAGAGCAACAGTAATGGGTGACATGAGTATGCGTTAGTGACGGTTTAAGGTATGCATTTTTCATGAAAATACCGGTCTCGGAGAACATTTCCGTACACTATTTTGTTGCAAAATCCTTTTCAGCTATCTTGATCGAAATTTGCAATGATGAAGAGACTTTTTTCCCGGATTTATTGTCTGGATTCCGGCATGCATACCGGTGAAGAAAATATGGAGGTTGACCGGCGCCTTATGGCCTCATTCCTTGATGGCCGGTTTCAGACGCAGTTCGGTCCGGACAGTTGTCTCTGGCGCTTTTATGCATGGCGTCCTTATGCTGTTACCCTGGGGTACAATCAGGATGTTTCTGGTATTGACAGTGATAAATGCCGCCTGGCAGGGATCGATGTTGTCAGAAGGCCTACGGGAGGCAGGGCCGTTTTTCATGCCGAGGAATTTACCTACAGTTTTTTTACAGAGTCATTGGAGCAGAATTCTGAGTTGTACCGTATGGTGCATGAAGTGATCAGGCTTGCTCTTGAAGGTCTTGGTATTCATGCGGAGTTTTGTCGTTCGACTCTTGCCCGCCCACAGGAGGGAGTGGCTCCTGTAGCCGTGAGCTGTTTTACCGCTTCAGCCAGGTATGAGCTTCAGGTTGAGGGCAGGAAATTGGTTGGATCAGCCCAGCGGCGAACCCGTAACACTCTTTTGCAGCACGGATCACTTCCACTCTCATCACGCCATAAAGAACTTTGTACCTTTGTAGCGTTGTCAGACGGGGAGGCTTTTGAGGAGATCTGGAATGAAATGGAGCGTAAAACCACTTCGCTTGAAGAGATTGTCGGCTACATTCCAGAATACTCCTGTCTTGTAGGACTCATGCGGAGCGCTCTCGGAAAGGTGCACGGTGTCGACGTTGTGGAGCTTCAGCCTGACGAATTGTCAGAGCTTATTAAATGATTACGAACATTCAATTTATTAAGAGGTAAATACCATGAACAAAAGCATTCAGCAGAAAGGTGCCCATGTCACGACAAGAAGGTTGCTTGACATGAAACAGAATGGTGAAAAAATATCAATGCTGACCGCTTATGATTATACTATGGCAAGAATTCTCGATCGGGCAGGTGTTGATGTTCTCCTTGTCGGGGATTCTGCAAGCAACGTCTTTTCTGGCCACAGTACGACCTTGCCGATTACGATCGAGGAGATGATCTATCATGCAAAGGCGGTTGTCAGGGGTGTTCATGCCGAGAGTGGCAGGGCCATGGTGGTAACCGATATGCCGTTTATGAGCTACCAGCTTTCAGGAGAGGAAGCATTGCGCAATGCCGGAAAAATAATGAAAGAGCATGAGTGTGATGCCGTAAAGCTGGAGGGCGGCAGAGTTATTGCTGATACCGTCAAGAGAATTACCGACGTAGGGATTCCCGTCATGGGTCATCTCGGCCTGATGCCGCAGTCTATCTATAAGTACGGCAGTTACCGGGTACGGGCACAGGAGGAGAGGGAAGCCGAACAGCTTCTTGAAGATGCCAAAATTCTCGAACAGGCGGGGGCGTTTGCCATTGTGCTTGAAAAAATCCCCTCTGCCCTGGCGGCCCAGGTTACAAAATCACTCACCATTCCTACCATTGGTATCGGTGCCGGGGTTGCCTGTGATGGACAGGTGCTTGTCATCAATGATATTCTTGGCCTCAACAGGGAGTTTCATCCCCGTTTTGTCAGGCAGTATGCCGATTTGAATACGGTTATCGAACAGGCTGCCAAACAATATGTAGGAGATGTCAGGAAGGGCGATTTTCCGTCGGTTGATGAAAGCTATTGAGCGTGATCGACATGAAAAGGCAACTTCACCTGAAGCGTCCTCTCTCTACGCGATCCGCCATCTCCCGTGACCGGTAAAACTTGTCATACCAACCTGTTTTCCGGTTTACAACATTTTACGGATGAAAAAGTTGTCTTTTTTCATCCATGGACAGGATTATTTCGCCGTTCTAAAAAGAGTATACAATTCGTTACATTCAAAGTTATAAAAGAAATAACCGGATTAAAGACGGGATACACTCAATTTTATGAATGATGATGGCAAACATGGCAGCCAAAAACGCTATCCTCCTTTTCTGAAAAACGGTTCAAAAGAGCGTTCACCGCGCTTTCCGTTTGTGTCGCGATCGTTCGTCCCTTCGGTGTTTACGGTCATGAATATGGTTTCCGGCTATATTTCCATTGTTATGTCGGGGGAAGGGAGTTTTGTGGCAGCATGCTGGTTTATTATTCTGGCGGCATTTTTTGATACTATTGACGGGTTTGTGGCAAGGGTAACCAATGGTACCTCTGATTTTGGTGTTGAGCTTGATTCTCTTTCCGATCTAGTCTCCTTCGGTGCAGCTCCGGCATATCTGGTCTATAAGTTTGGTCTTGAAGGGTTACCGGGCATGACCGGTATTTTTGTAAGTTCTCTGCTGATGATCGGGAGTGGTCTGAGGCTTGCCCGATTTAATATCGGCATGATTGGGTATGAAAAAGAGTCCTTTTCCGGCCTTCCGACTCCAGCACAGGCGTTGACTATTGCCGGTTTTGTGCTCTGGATGAGCGGCGCACAGGTTTTTCCTGTTGCATCAATGCAGATTGTTCTGGCTGGACTTTCAACCGTTCTTGCCCTGCTTATGGTCAGCAAGGTAAACTATGATGCACTGCCCAAGCCAACAGTTGACTCTTTCAGGCGTCAGCCTGTGCAAATGGCGCTCTATATTACCGCCATGTTCAGCGTGCTTCTCTTTCACTCCAAAGCTTTTTTTCTTGCTATGTTGTTGTATATTCTGCTCGGTATTGTGAGGTCAATCACCCTGCTGTGGCGTCGTCAGTGGCAGACCTGATTTTTTTTATTCACCCATCATTCGTGATAATGCCATATATCGCAAAAATAAAGGTTACCCTGCGTCAGTCAATTCTTGATGTGCAGGGGAAGGCGGTCGATCATGCCCTGAAAAATCTTGGCTATAGTACTGTGGAATCAGCAAGAATAGGCAAATATATCGAGGTGACTGTCAATGAAGAGGAGCTTGTGCAGGCTGAACGTATCTGCAATGAGATCTGTCAGAAATTATTGTCAAATCCGGTTATGGAAAATTATTCTCTTGAGCTGGAACATGTCAAGTAATCGAGTGCTTCCAGCATGTCGCCCCTGCGGGGCTTATACTCAAAACGCTCTCGACAATTAAAGAGGTGGCTTTATGTCTGAAATATCCGTAGGGGTTGTCGTTTTTCCGGGTTCAAATTGTGATCATGATACTGAACATGCTGTTGCATCATTCAGTGGTATAAAACCTGTAATGCTCTGGCATAATGACCATGATCTCCAGGGGGTAAAAGCGATCATTCTGCCAGGCGGCTTTTCCTATGGCGACTATTTGCGCGCGGGTTCAATTGCACGTTTTTCTCCTATTATGAAGGAGGTTATAGAGTTTGCTCGCAAAGGATTTCCGGTGCTTGGTATTTGCAATGGATTTCAGGTGCTGCTGGAGAGCGGGTTGCTTGATGGAGCTCTTTCCCGAAACCGGGATAAAAAATTTCTCTGCTGTCAGACCACTGTCAGGGCGGTGAACGGCTCGACGATTTTTACCAGTCTGTATAAAGAGGATGAAGTACTCCGTATACCCATTGCGCATGGTGAGGGAAACTACTTTGCACCTCGGGAAGTAATCGAAAGCCTTGAAGAGCATGACCAGATTGTTTTCAAGTATACCGACGCGCAAGGCCTTGTGACTGATGAAGCCAATCCAAACGGCTCACTGAACAATATTGCCGGCATTATCAATCAGCAAGGGAATGTGCTCGGACTGATGCCCCATCCTGAACGGGCCAGCGAAAAGAGGCTCGGTTCTCTTGATGGAAGAGGGCTTTTTGAGTCGCTTTTCCGTCATATTGCCTTTGTGTAAAGGGTTGTTGCGAGATATGCAGAAATATAAAGTGTTTTTCTGGCTGCTTTTTGATTTTGCAAACACTTCCTTTAGCGTGATGATGGTCACGTTTGCCTTTCCCCTTTACTTTAAAAACGTGATCTGCAGGGGTGAACCCTCAGGAGATGCCTTGTGGGGGTTCAGCGTCAGTCTCTCCATGCTTCTTGTAGCTGTTATATCACCGGTGCTTGGAGCTGCGGCCGATTATTCCGGCAAACGGAAGCGCTTTCTTTTCGTATTTACCATCACATCAGTTGTAGCTACGGTCTTGCTCTCATTTTCAGGGCCCGGAATGGCTGTGGCGGCTATTATTCTTTTTATTCTTGCCAATATGGGTTTTGAGGGCGGACTTGTCTTTTATGATGCCTATCTCAAGGAACTCGCCTCAGATAAAAGCATCGGCAGGGTTTCCGGTTATGGTTTTGCCATGGGCTATCTGGGTGCACTCTCTATTTTGCTTCTTGTCAAACCGCTGTTGAGCAATGGAATTGTCCTTTCCAATGTGTCGAATGTGCAGTCAAGTTTTTTGATAGCAGCAATTTTTTTTGCACTCTTTTCTGCACCGCTTTTCCTTGTGCTGCGGGATGAAAAAAAAGAAAAGAGAGCCGCCATCTCTTTTGCCGCACTCAGTCGTTCCATCAGGGAAGTAAGGTATACGGTGCAGCATATCATGAACTATCCTGATCTTGCGCGCTTTCTTCTTGCCTATTTTTTTTATAATGATGCCATTTTAACGGTCATTGCCTTTTCGTCAATTTATGCGCAGAACACTCTTGGCTTTACTACAGGCGAGCTAATTGTCTTTTTTATGCTGGTGCAGACGACAGCCATCGCCGGTTCGATAATTTTTGGCTTTGCGACTGACAAAATTGGCCCGAAAAGAACCATTGTGATGACGCTCATGATCTGGTTTGTGGTTGTTGTCGCGGCTATTTTTGCAGACAGTAAAGAGTTGTTTTTTTATACAGGAATGCTTGCAGGCATGTCGATGGGCTCATCCCAGGCAGCCTCCCGTTCAATGATGACCCGACTGACGCCCCGTGAGCATGTCACTGAGTTTTTTGGCTTTTATGACGGAACGTTCGGTAAGGCTTCGGCGGTAGCAGGTCCATTTGTGTTCGGCCTGGTCTCCTCACAGGCTGGGAGTCAGAAAGCGGCGCTTGCATCGCTGTTGCTGTTTTTTACTACCGGTTTGCTGCTGATGACCAGAGTAAAATCCGCTGGAAGCGGGTACTCCCCTGAAAAATAAAGAGAGTGTTTCTTTGACTGTTACATGGAAGAAAAAAAAGAAGCGATGGAAGAAGACGCAAAGATATTGAAAAATTCTGGTGCTCGTGACCGTGCCCCTTTCACAGGGTATTTCCGGGCATTTTTCCCTTTTTTCTGGAAAAATTTTATTCAGGACAGAATTTTTCTTGGTGCCGGTTCTCTTGCTTTTCAAACGTTGCTCTCGATTGTCCCTATTCTTGC
>CAJAAV010000283.1 GCA_903937835.1 uncultured Chlorobiaceae bacterium
ATTCTTTCACATCACCTATAATTTGCAAGTTGCGGTATGAATGCCAGTTACCTGACACCCCCCGCACAGATCCTTACGTACGGAACTACCGCATACGGCTCCTGCCTTGAGTAATAGCGAATCGTACCTCCGGGAAATCATGGCATGTTCGGAGGTGCGGGAGGTAAGCATCTACGATGGGCGTAAATCGTTGCCAGTTCATGGCCGTTCCTTTCTGACTTCGTCGTCTCAAGCTCCAGTACCACGCTTTCGCCACTAAGCTTCTGAAACTTCTCAGAGCCTTGATGTTTCCCGGTACTCCATAGTATTGCCCGTAGCCTTGCACGACACTTTTCAGCCAGTCTCCTGTCTGTTTTATGGGCGCGTGCATTCGCTTTCTCAGGGCTTCTTTGGTTTCCCGTATTGTTTGGCGTTGACTTTTGCTTTTCGTCTTCCGTCTCAGAAAGAAGCCTCCTTTCCGGTTCTTGCTGCATAGGTGTGTAAACCCTAAAAAATCAAAACCCTCGGGTTTGCCCTCTCCCCGTTTCTTCCGGTTTGCTGCGGCACTCTGATGCTTCGTAGATCATATCCCAGAAACGCCGACTTGTCAATAGCCTGATTGGTGATGCCGTAGATACCGGCAAAAAACCGGATGTTCTCGCGCACTGTCAGGTCGTCGTAGAGGGAGAAGCTTTGGCTCAGGTAGCCGATGTTCCGTTTTACTTCCTCTGCGCCAGTGTAGAGGTCGAACCCTGCAACTGTGGCCTTGCCGGATGTGGGGACGAGAAGGCCGGTCAGCATCCTGATGGCGGTGGTCTTGCCTGCCCCGTTGGCTCCGAGAAAGCCGAAAATCTCTCCGCTGGAGATGGTGAGTGAGAGCGCATCAACCGCCACAAAATCGCCAAACCGTTTGGTCAGTTTGTCGGGATGAATCACCGGTTCACTCATAAGGGCACACTTTTCAGGTCAAGAGTGAGGTCAAGGCACAAAAGAATCTCCACTTCAATACATGGGCGCTCCCCTGTTTCTCTTCCATGAGCGCGATAAATGTATCTTCAATCCCCGGTTAAATCACCGACACCGAGGCCCGTGAACCCTTCCGTCTGAAGAGCAGCAAGTAGCTCATCGGCCCTGACTGCCGGGCAATTGTCGGTATAGTGCAGGGCACTGCCGAAGGCATCAACGATGGCGGCATGAGGAGAGGATCGCAAGGCACAGAGCAACCGCCATGTTTCTCTGGCTCGAATGGCAAAGAGCGGTTTGCGAACGAGGGTGGTAATGCCCGTCGGGGTATTGAGGGCATTGATTATGCTAATCGGGTGTAGTTGCTGAAGAATTGCAGACCGATTTTATTAAAAATTTCAAGAGCTCAGCAACGCTGCATTTATCCCGGAAATTGCTGCTGCTTCCTCAATGCTCATCCCATGCTTCACCAACCGTTTGGCAATATCAAGTTTGCCTATATCAATTCCTTTCTCAATTCCTTTCTCAATTCCGATCTCAATCCCCTCCTCCTTGCCCTCCATACGCCCAAGTCCATAGTTTGACTCTACCATACTGGCCTCATACCGCAGGTTGTCCTGGTAACGGGCATAGGCCAACTGCTCTTCTTCAGACAAACTCAGGAGGGAGAAAGACTCTTTTGCTTTCTGAATCCCTTTTGCTTTGAACTCATCCTTGATCTCTTCGTTTTTGAAAAAGTATATCCACTCGTCAAGTGATGTTGTTGCAAGACGGTTAAAGTTGTTGATCCTGATCAGGTAGTATTCAGGGTAAATATTGTGTATCTGAATCTTGCCGTACAGCTTCTGTTGCCGAAGATCAAGCTCCAGTTTATCATGGTCATGGATTCCCGTGAAGGTTGTGGTGCCATGATAGATGTAGTCGGTGCCGTGGCCAAGCTCAAAGTAAAGGATGTTGACCGAGATAACCTTCACCAGGGTTGCATACG
>CAJAAV010000284.1 GCA_903937835.1 uncultured Chlorobiaceae bacterium
TGACATTGATATTAACCATATTTTTTCAGACAGTTTCCCTGTCTTATATCAAGAGAAATGGAAGCTTTTAAGGAACTATTTATCTTTAAGAATTCTTAGGCAGAATCCTTTCGAAACCATGATTTCTTTTATGTGCGCCCAGGGTATTGGAATGCACTTGGTCAGAAAACAGGTTTCAATGATTTTACAATGCTATGGGGAAAAAACATCCATAACTCTTGCTGGAAAGGAAATAGCTCTCCATATTTTCCCCACTCCGGAACGCCTTGCTGCAGTTGATCCCCTTGCTCTCAGCATCTGCACAAATAACAATCGCATCAGGGCGACCAACATTGTACTTGCTGCCAAGGGAGTTGCCGAAGGCAGAATCGACTTCGACCACCTTGCAAAGCGAGGGCTTCCTCTTTCAGAGCTTCGCAACACATTGTGTCAAAACAGGGGGATCGGATTTAAAATTGCTGACTGTATCGCACTCTTTGGTCTTGGTCGTTTTGACGCATTCCCGATCGATACCCATGTCAAACAATACCTTGGAAAATGGTTCAACAGCACAACAGCCCTTCGATCTTTAACACCCGCGAGTTATCTTATGCTTGATGCTGAGGCTCGTACTTTCTTGAACCCGGATTTTGCTGGTTATGCAGGGCATATTCTCTTTCACTGCTGGCGAAAAGAGGAAAAAAAACTCCGATCCTTTTAAATTTTTTTCTTGAACTTAACATCAACTCTGACGGAGCGTTAATGACACACATAAAAACAGTACTGGTTGCCGGTGCCTCAGGATATCTTGGCAGATATGCAGTACAGGAGTTCAAGGAGAAAGGCTATCATGTCCGGGCTCTGGTAAGGGATCCGGATAAAATAAAACATCCTGGTCCACACGGAGAGCCGGCTGTTCACCATCTGATCGATGAGATCGTTATCGGTGATGTGACCTCTCCCGAAAGCATCAAAGGGATATGCAACGGTATTGACCTTGTCTTTTCTGCACTCGGCCTCACGGCTCCCCATCCGAAACTGACCAGCCATGACGTCGACTATTTGGGCAACAAAAGGATTCTTGATCAGGCGCTCGCTGAAAAGGTCTCAAGATTCATTTACGTCTCGGTCTTCAACCAGGATAAAATGGCGGAGATTCTTTCTATCAAGGCGCACGAGCTTTTTGTTGCTGATCTGAAACAATCGGGTGTTTCATGGGCAGTCATACGTCCCAACGGTTACTTTTCCGACATGGGCCGATTTTTTTCAATGGCCAAAAGCGGCCACATCTTCATGATCAGTGAAGGAGAAAAAAAAATCAATCCGATACATGGCGCCGATCTGGCAAAGGTTTGTGTTGATGCTGTGGAGGGTGAATGCCGTGAAATTCCTGTCGGTGGCCCGGATGTCTATACCTTCAGGGAGGTTATGGAGATGGCATTCCATGCCTGCGGTAAAACTCCCTGGATAACTCCTCTCCCTTTCTGGCTTGCTGAAGGGGGGCTTATTGTTACAGGCCTTTTTAACCGAAATCTGGCCGACCTCTTTTCATTCGCCATTGAAGCGCTCAAATTCGACCATGTTGCTCCTTCTTATGGCACAAGGCACCTGAAAGATTTTTTTGCTGAACTGGCTGGAGAAACTCATTGACAAAGCAAACCATCTATATAATCAATGACGGGAAAAGGAGTTTACACCTGTCGCCGCCTTTTTTTTCAGCGCTTCCTGCTTTTTTATCAATCTCTAATTCAATACCTTGACAAACTATTGTATCAGAGCGAAAAGAGTGCCGCGTAAGGCATTGCTGTTTCCAAAAAAACGAAATTTTAGAGCGTACACTCCCCCATGTTGAAAATTTTTGAAAAGGTCTTTGGCTCCAAACACGAAAAAGATATCAAGAAAATCCAGCCTCTCATCGGCAGTATTAACGAACAACAGATGAGCTTGGCATCACTCAGCGACGACCAGTTGAGGCATAAAGGGCTGGAATTGAAACAGAAAGTCCGTAATGTCCTGGAACCAATGGAGCTGGAGAAAAAAAATCTCTCCCGGAAACTGGACAATCCGGACATTAATCTTGACGAGGTAGAAACCATAAACGCCCGGCTGGATGCTATGGCTGAAGAGTATGAGAAGGCAACCGCTTCTGCGCTGGAGGATATCCTTCCTGAAACGTTTGCGCTTATCAAAGAGACTTGTGCACGTCTTAAAGGGCACAGGTACCTTGTTGTGGGAAGAGAGATGATCTGGAATATGGTGCCCTATGATGTTCAGCTCATCGGTGGCATTGTACTCCATTCAGGGAAGATTTCTGAAATGGCAACCGGTGAAGGCAAAACCCTCGTCTCGACACTACCGGTATTCCTTAATGCATTGACCGGAAGAGGCGTTCACGTCGTTACCGTTAATGACTATCTTGCCCAGAGAGACAAGGAGTGGATGAACCCTGTCTTTGCCTTTCACAATCTCTCCGTAGGTGTTATTCTTAATACCATGCGACCTGAGGAGCGCAGGGAGCAGTATGCCTGCGACATAACCTATGGCACCAATAATGAGTTTGGTTTTGACTATCTGCGTGATAATATGGCCGGAACACCGGAAGAGATGGTGCAGCGGAGCTTCTATTATGCCATTGTTGATGAAGTGGACAGTGTGCTGATTGATGAAGCCAGAACACCACTGATCAT
The DNA here is from genome assembly GCA_903937835.1 of uncultured Chlorobiaceae bacterium. Taxonomy (GTDB): domain Bacteria; phylum Bacteroidota; class Chlorobiia; order Chlorobiales; family Chlorobiaceae; genus Chlorobium. The sequence goes on from CAJAAV010000284.1 coordinate 2,667, forward strand.
TTCTGGCCCGGTTCCCAATGCCGACAACAGCAAATTTCAGGACATCAAACCCTGGATTGAGCAGTTGGTACGCGCTCAGCAGCATCTGGTTGCATCGTATCTGACTGAGGCCGAAAAACTCGCAAAAGTCAAGCCGGGTGATGAAAATGCCGGCCTGGCTCTGCTTCGTGTTAAACGGGGACAACCCAAGAATACCCGTTATATCAAGATGCTCTCCCAGTCGGGTGTGGCAAAGCTGGTGCAGGTGACCGAGAACGAGTATCTGAAAGACAATTCAAGCCGGATGCAGGAGGTGGACGATGCGCTCTATTTTGCTGTCGATGAAAAGGCTGGCACTATTGATCTGACTGACAAAGGGCGAGAGTTTCTCAGCAAACTGAGCCAGCAGGACAGCGATATTTTTATGCTTCCGGATGTTGGTTCAGAGGTTGCTGTCATTGAAAGTGATCCATCAGTTGCGGTTGCGGACAAGGTACAGAAAAAAGATGCGGTATACCGTCTCTTTGCTGACCGTTCAGAGCGATTGCACAATATCAGTCAGCTTTTAAAAGCCTACTCGCTTTTTGAGCGGGATGACGAATACGTTGTACAGAACGGTCAGGTGATGATTGTTGATGAATTTACCGGACGAATCCTTCCTGGTCGCCGCTACAGCGATGGACTGCATCAGGCAATAGAAGCCAAGGAGAATGTCAAGATTGAGGGTGAAACACAGACCATGGCAACCATCACAATCCAGAACTTTTTCCGTCTTTACAAAAAGCTCTCCGGCATGACCGGTACCGCAGAAACCGAGGCTTCGGAGTTTTATGAAATCTACAAACTCGATGTTGTTGTTATTCCAACCAATACCAGCATTATCCGCAAAGATATGGATGATCTGGTCTATAAAACACGACGGGAGAAATACAATGCCATCGTGCTGAAGGTTGAGGAGCTGCAGAAAAAAGGGCAGCCGGTGCTTGTCGGCA
>CAJAAV010000285.1 GCA_903937835.1 uncultured Chlorobiaceae bacterium
AACAGGAAGCAAACCATAAAATTCCATGATCTTTACAAAAACGATCTATCTCCAGATATTCATCCCGCCCCAACTCTACTTTATATCGATAATCAATATATTTCATGCGACCCCACGGTGTATCACGCTCAATATCTCGCTGATCCTTTGGCACACACAACTCAGGAGTTCTTTTTTGAAACTTAACTGCATCGCATCCAGCAAGAGCCGCACCTTCAATAAGTTTTTTTGCAACTTCCATCGACCCATTGTGATTAATCCCAATTTCTGCAATGACAAAAACGGGATGCCCATCTCCAACCTTTCTGTTTCCAATTGTTACTTCTGCCATACGCTATAAATGATTAAAATGATCGGAACTTAACATTCACAAAAATTTCATTTCACAATTATTACACTTTACTCTTCAAGCTTTCAAAATTCTCAATGGTTGAAAATCAATCATACAGCAAGTAATTGGGTACCGACAATATCACCATAAGCGCCAATACGCTTTATACCATCCTCCCAAAGCTCCACAACCTGAGTACAGTTTTTAAGCGTGGTAAGCCGGTGAGCAATAATCAAAATCGTCAATTCATTTCCCAAGCTTTCTATTGCCTCCATCACCGCCTGTTCTGTGTCGTTATCGAGAGCGCTGGTTGCTTCATCAAAAATAATAACATCAGCCTGTTTGTAAAGAGCGCGCGCAATACCGATGCGCTGCCGCTGCCCTCCAGAGAGACGGATACCACGCTCTCCAACATAAGTGTTATACTTTTTAGGCCAGCTTTCAATAATGTGCGCAATCTGTGCCTGTTGCGCTGCCTGCTTGACCCGTTTATGGTCAATGTTGCCTTTTGGTATCCCGAAGGCTATGTTCTCCTCAATAGTGCTGTCGGAGAGGTAAATAGCCTGCGGCACATGGGCAATATGCGCCTGCCATGCCCTGTTGTTGGCTGAGGTTATTGGCTGACCATCAATCTCAAGAGCGCCATCGGTGGGTTGCAGGAGCCCCATAACAACATCAAGCAGTGTGCTTTTTCCACTGCCTGTTACCCCGATAAAACCCGTGCGGCTACCCTTGGATATCTTCAGATTGAGATTACTGAGTACCAAAGGAGTCTGCTCGGTGTAGCGGAATGAGAGATTTTTCAGCTCAATCTGTTTGCGGAACATCAACGGCTTGGCGGGCGGTTGATCGGCATAATCGGGAAGCGGCTGTTCGAGCAGTTCAAGAGCATCCTTCAACGAGGCTTGACCTCCCTGTATGCCCGACCACGACGCATAAGCAAGCTGCAACACCGGCAAAAGACGCTGGGCACCAAGTGCAAGAACGCCGAGAACAGGAATGGCCTTGGCGATACCGTTTGGTTGAAGGGCAAGCATGTAGGCAAGAGCAGAGATCAGCAGCATACCCAGCGCTTCAAGAGCATAGCGGGGGCTCATACTGATAAATAAATTATTCCCCTGAGCATGGCGCAATGGCAAATCAGCATTGCGGTAAATTTGACAGTAAGCGGCCTGCGTGCCATCAATCAGAACGTCACGTATGCCCCCCAACCCCTCCTGCAGCGATTTGATGACCTGCGTAGACTCATGAGCAATACGCTGGCTGTTCACCACCAGCCGGCTCTGGGTAATCTTGATAATCAACGCATAGAGCAATCCAAAACCGCCAAAAGCCGCCAACGCAATAACAGGATCTACTGAAACCAGGGTAATCAGGATAGCCAGCAAAATAATGGTTGAGCTGATGAGGTTCAGAATACTGGTAAAGGTATAAATGACGGTATTCGTTTTGGTTGATATACCGTTAATGATTTCGCTGCTGTTACGGGCGACATGCACCGAGTAGGGCTGGTAGAGCGTTCGCCGGTAAATACTTATGCTGAGGTCGGCCCCGGTTGCGTAGGAGAGGCGAGTGCTGGCCCAGAGAAGGAACATACGCACACCACCCGAGAGAAGCGCTGCCAGGCCGAAGATGATGGTGAGCGGGAGCAGAAGCTGGCTGGGCGTGGTAATTCCTGATGCCTTGATAAACGGCTGCGCTGCCGGAAGCTCAAATATTCTCTCCGGGGCAGTCAGCACGGCAAGAAATGGCAGCACTGCTCCAATACTGATGATTTCTGCAAACGAAGCGCCAATCATCAACACCAGCAACAGCCCGAATTGCCCCCTGCGCCTCGGCGTAATGTGGTGCCAGAGGCGTTTGAGAAGCGTTGCTATCTGTTGCTCATCGGAGGTTGAACTCATGAACGGGCTTCGTCGGTGGAGAAGAGCGCTTCCAGCGTTGGGGCGGTGAGGATGGTGTCGGCCCATGTTTCAAGATCGTTCTCAGTTGCGTGGGTTAACCTCTCCATTGCCCACTGCGGGAGGGTGCCAAAGCGACGCTCAAGGAGCCTCTTGAGGATCCTGGATTGTCCCTCGACAACGCCTTCCTCTCTGCCTAGTTCGATGCCCCGTTCTGCCGCAGAGGCAATCTTGCTTTCGACATCGGCCAATGATTGCATACGAACTTCATAGA
>CAJAAV010000286.1 GCA_903937835.1 uncultured Chlorobiaceae bacterium
ATCATCCGGGCTCTTATACTTAAGCATGATTTCATGGCAGAACAAAGATAACGATCACAGTGAGTCTTCTTTCAAAGATAGCTAATAGAATATTCAATAAAAACGATTTATTGATGCAAATAATGCCCACTTCATTCGAACGTTGAGTGTAGGGAATTTCAGTTTTAGGCCAATTCTCCCCACCATTGTGCTTTGTTCTTTTCAACCTTCAAGGCTGCCGAGATTCTTCTCTTCCAGTTCGGCAAAGGCTTTCATCAGCTCAGAGCCCACCTCCTGCTTTTGATGCTTGATTTTTTCCCAGCGGGTGCGGGACAAAGAACTTGTAGGCATCTTCACGCTCAAGACCCTCTTCGAGCTCTTTGCCTGCTACACCACGTTTTTCAAGCTGCCCTTTTCGCGTGAGACGTTCAAGAGCAAACTGGTCGTTGACTCGTTTCAGAAAGAGCATGGCAATAACATACTCCTTGAACTCCGAAGCATCCTTATGCCCGCGCAGCGATTCGCAGGCCTCTTCAAGGAAGTTTTCTAACCACGACAGTGAAAGTTTATGAGCCATTGAGGGTTTTGTTTTTTTTGGCTGACATGGGAGGGGTTACAACTCTTTCGCCTCTATGTTGAGTGCTTTCATGTATTAACTTGTCGCTCAAATCAGTTGTTCTTCCTGCCGCGACCGCTCTGTTACCTGCCAACTTCTGCAAATCCGTGTAACCATTCCTCACTGCATCCAGCGGCAGTGCAACCTCGATAAGCTTGCGGAGTGATTTTATGGGATAGTCTGATATCATTGCTTCCTTTCTGTAAGCCAGATTCTGCCTTTTTCAGTTATTCGGTACTTTTGCAGGCTGCTTCGTGGTTTATCCGGAATGGTCATTTCAATCAATCCAGCCGTAATGAGGGGATTAAGAACTTGGTGCCGGAACTTGGTGCGATCTGAGCGACCAACAATGATCATAAACTTGGATAACTCACTATCCTCCATACAATTAGAGAGAACTTCGACTTGGTGCTGACTTAGTGCCAACTTGGTGCCGACTTGCGCGGTAACGTTCTCTTCTGTCGTGCCGGATTGAAGCGGTCTCCACAAGGTTTGTATAAACGAACCGGCATCCTGTCGGAATTCAGGTGGCCGGAGCCCGCTTTCGGCGCAAAGTTCAATCATGTCGAGAATGCCTGAACCTGCCCGTTCAACGATTCGGGTCAAAAAAAGAGATTCAGCAATAAGCGGGTTATGCGGTATCGAAGCATGAGGGCGCCGCAGGGAGTCGATAGTCAAGGATGGCGGCAAACATCCCGGATTCCACACCTCAAGCCGGTCAGAAAAGAGCATAACCTGAACAGAGGCATTGGAACTGTAGTCGCGGTGCGCAATGCCGTTGACAATTGCTTCAGCAACGGCATCACGGGGAATTTCGTAGGTGACCGGCGCCTCATTGCTTAAAGCACGGGTACCTACAGCTCTGTTGAGCTTGCCCATCACAAAGTCTATGGCGGAATCGACCAGTTGAAAGAGGTCTCCTTTATACACCTGATAGGAGGGAATCGGTTTCCTCACCTGGGTTCCGTGAAAATGGAGACACTTGACTTCGGATGAAAGCAGAAAGCGCTGCGGTTGAACTCCAAAGAGTAGTATGGCCGCGTTACTCGGTCGATCATTGTCGAGTAGGTTGAGATGAACCAGTGCGCTACGCATCGGTGTTCCCCGGCCATGGGCATAACCGCGTTCATGCACTGCCCGATCAAGAAATGTTGCCACCTTCTCTTCTGAAATATCGGTGAGTGCAGCTCCCCGGCAGGCTGAAGCATCGAAAGGGCCTGTGGTAATCGCTCCCCATCGTCCAAGATATTCTACCAGACTGGCGTAAACGCCTGCAATCAATTCAGGAATAGTTGCAAACCGGCGTCTGATGAGCTGGTCGCCTGCTTTGCGAATCAGCGCCTGCATTTTTGGATGGCGGCCAGATGCATTCTCGCTTTTTACAAAGATGATTCGGGGTTTTGCAGCCTTGGTAGCGCGATCAAATTCCTCTTCTGTGGGCGAGATGCCTTCCAGCCCTTCGGAACCATAACTATCGCCGAAAAGTGCGAGATAGAGATCACAACGATCCACCTCTTCAAGATAGACGTTATCAGGTCGGCGGTCTGAGGCCGGTATATCTTCAAAAAGGAAAACGTCAAAAAACTGCCGCAGAAGGGCATCATTCAAAATAAACGTTTTCAGAGCCTGACGTTCTTCAGCCAGCTCTTTTTGGACGCTCGAAAGAAAGATACGGTATCGTGTACTCATTGATTACCTCCTGCAAGAGCGAGAAGATCCTGTATATTGTAATTGATCGATGAGACTCCCCAACCCGGTTCGGCATTAAAGGGGTTCCCGCTTGGGGTGGCCGCTTCAAGCTCTCTGGTAAAAACGCGGAATTCGAGCCCGAACTTTTCGAACAGCTCCTCACGCCACTGCTCAACCAGACTGCCGGGAGCAACAATCACAATGCGCATTGGTCGTTTTTTGTGATATTCGGTCATTCTATGGAGACCCTATTTGCTCACTATTTTAATTCCCTAAATTGTATCTCTTGTTTTGGGTAATCAATGAGAATACTAAACCGACTCAAAATATCATTGCCAACAAACCCAATGATACCTAATTCAGCATGAATATCTCCAAATTCAATCTCGATATTGTTTAACTCTTTACCACCGATGATAACTTTCCCCACATTTTGAGAAACTACTTCCTGAGTTCCTCCTCCTATCCCAAATAATCGTTTGACTATCGCTGATTTGCCGTAATTGAAGTTGACTAAATCTATATCAATTGCAGTCGCTGCCGAACCTGTATCTACAATGCAGTTGTCTATTACTACGCTGTTTCCCTCATAAATCAGTTCAAAAGTAATCCATATCAATCCATGCTTCAATTCAAAATTCACCTCATCATTCCTTAATAGGGAATATTTTCGACAATGAATTCTTCCGGCGTTGAAGGGAGTGAATATAAAACTTCCCTTCCCTTATGTTTGTATTCTTGGTAAACTTGTCTTATCTCTTTTCCATTATCACTGATTTTCAGAACCGTTCCTTCCAGAATTTTCGACTGGGTCTCTGACATTTTCTCTTCCACTATCTCTCCCAGTAATACAAACTTACTTGGGTATTGTTTTCGTATTTCTGACCATTGCATTTGCTCTCCTTCTCATGTCATGTTATTCGTATCGTATGCCCTACCTAATTCATTATATTGCAATCTGTTGCCACACATCATAAAGTAATGATGGTACTTGACCACCAAACACGATCTCTCGGTACATACCTTGCCAAAAAACCTTCTTTTGCAGCATAACAAACAAGTTCAGCCAATCAAAACACATCTACCCGAAAAAGATGTCAACCGCTTTGCACCCCATGTGTGCAAGAAGCTTTTATGTATATGTGACCGGTCTTTCAACCCTAATGCCTTGCGGATATATGGTAATGTCCCTGCCGCATTTCTGAGTGGAAACATCAACCAGATGGCTTCATCATCCTGAATATCCGGTTTGAACCGAATATATCCACACCTATGCACCGTTTTCATTGATGGCAAAATTTGCCGGTGAGGTTAATACCCACGATTTGCCGACTTTTTCGGGCCGTCCCATGACTGATACGGTTTTGTTATCTTTATGCGCATCACATGCTGTACGGTAATTCTCGGGGCTCAGGGAGACCTTGATATTTACCTTGCGGTTGTTGCCGATATCCCAGGCAATGATCACCTGCCTTCCGTCGGAGTCGCTTGAATCATCATCGGTGTCGATTGATTCAGCTTTTAATTGTATGATTTTACCGATTATTTCCGTTTCATGCGATTCAGTTACTGCCCGAAGTGATTTTGCAGCGGCTTCAAAATATGGCCGAAAAACTGATGGTTCAATAATGATGTTTGAAAATGAACTTACATCGGCGCTGGCGTTAAATTCGGGAGACCAAAGCATTGAGTACTCAAGATTAAAATCATCAAGATCTTCAGTAAGCTCTTTCATAACTTCGCACAAGTTTGCATTGAAGCCTTGTTCATAGTTGCTGGTCATGATGCCGATATCACTTTCACGAACACCTTTAACGGCAAATTGCAAACCTCGTACAATGCGCTCCATAACCCGTCGTTCAAGCGGTGATGCTTCAATATCAGGAAGCAGGGTGAGGGTGGAGGGTGGCAATGGCATTTCGATGGTCAGTCCAAAGCTGCCCTGAAACGTGTGACCAAACCTGCATTTATGGGTATACTCCTTTCCAATTTTCCGCCCTTTGGCAAAGTAGGGCTGATTATCTTCCTCCGCACAGGCGGCATAATAGACCAGATCGCGCAGGCGTGAAATAACCAGAGGTGCCAGTTCAAGGGGTAAACTTGTCAGGCGGGCGCTGCTGTATATCCGCTGACGAAAAATATCAAGCGAGCGGTTTTTTATCTTCTGGACAATATCTGAAACGGAAACTTGCTCAAGTGCCGCGATAAGTTTGGCCGCTGAATGGATTTTGGCAACAGCATCCCGATAGTCGTTACCATTTGGAAGAACAAGCTTGATCTGGTTGTTGTAATCGTCGTTACGCTCGTATTGGTAAACGAGTAAGGATGGATTGGGATGCTCAAGCTTGGTCCAACCGGCTTTACGAATGTAGGCGGTTATATCTTCTACGCGGAGCTGAATGCTTATATCGTGATTGTTCATGATGGAAGTTCTCCTTTCTCAAGGGCAGTTAACACCTCGTTCAGGATATTTGGAGCCAGGAAGTTTTGCCTGCTTATTTCAATTCGTTGCGTTCTCGCATTCTTGCTTCTCTTTCCAGAGAGATAGAGCCAGTAACAGCAGCGACGCAACACCAACTCTTCTTCTGAAAGAGAGAGCCACTCGCTTTCAGCTTCAGGTAATACCATCAAAATAAGAATCACCGGCGTAGTGGCAGCTCTTGGAGCACGATCAACCAGATAATTGTGGGTTTCAACATCCAGATCATAACGAAGATGTGTATCATCGATGATACAGTTTTTTGATGCTTTGAGCTGAAAATCAAGACTGAAACCAGTTTCATGATAATGGCCATTGAAATACGATATCTGGTGAAATGTTCCATCAATAGTATAATCGTGTGAGCGATCTTTCATGCTCAAATTCACCCCGGCTTTTGCGGCAATTGCCTGAACGTAAGCCCGGCTTAGATCCTCTTCAGTATGTTGAATAGTCAGCATTGTTGAGTATAGTGCAGAAAACTCTATCCTGGGTAGAGCAACGTCCTAAAGCATTATTCCTCAACAGTATACGTACAATGATGTTGCCATCTCACCTCTTGCCACTGTCCATGTTACGACTTGCAATGGCTTTTTTTACGGCACTTTTTGCGGCTGCACGGGAAACTGAACCTGTTTTGGGTGCCACATGGACTTTCCGTCTTGCAACTGAACGTTTGACGAGTGTTTTTGAGGCAGCCGACTTCTCCTTAGTACTGGATGACGTGGCAAGTGTTTTACCGGCGTTACTTGTGGCAGCTTTCGTCAGAACTTTAGCACCAGGCATGTACGCTCCTTACATCAATGTTTCATTGAGCATAACACTCATTAAATTGATCCACCTGAACGACAGATTTTTGAATCGTAATACATATAAATACGCCAATAAAAAGATAGTTAATATACCACTAATGAAATACATAGAGGCGAATTACAATCTTATTGTAACACATTCTTCCTGTTTTTATATTGATCAGATAAATACACTGATTACACCCCATCACGAGTGGTTGCCTTGTCGGAGTAACGGCACTTTGCTGAATAACACACAATTTCAGCTCATCAAAATACATCAACAAATATAACTTTACCCCTGAACCTGCACCGCACTATCCCCTTCTTTCAGCGCAAGGTCTGCTGAACATAAGAGAGCGCTTCTTTGCCCACCTTGCATTGGAGATGATCGAAATGGTATGTCTCCAAGGTAATTGGCCAACAAGCTGTTGGCTTTTTATATCTGTTTGATTATAAAAGAGATACCACTTTTTGACATATTTGATATTGCGTTGTTCACTCATACCCC
>CAJAAV010000287.1 GCA_903937835.1 uncultured Chlorobiaceae bacterium
GCCATGAACTGGCAACGATTTACGCCCATCGTAGATGCTTACCTCCCGCACCTCCGAACATGCCATGATTTCCCGGAGGTACGATTCGCTATTACTCAAGGCAGGAGCCGTATGCGATAGTTCCGCACGTACGGATCTGTGCGGGGGGTGTCAGGTAACAGGCATTCCTACCGCAACTTGCATTCTGGTGCTCAAAAAATGCAAAAAGCCCGACGACGTGCTCTTCATCAACGCCAGCGAATACTTTGAGAAGGGAAAACGGCAAAACCGGTTGCGGGAGGATGATATCGACAAGATTGTTGATACCTATCAATTTCGTAGAGAGGAAGAGCGCTACTCCCGCCGTGTCTCAATGGATAAAATTGAAACCAACGGCTACAATCTGAATATCTCCCGCTACATCAGCACTGCTCAACAAGAGGTAGAAGTTGACCTTCAAGCTGTTCATGGAAAGTTGGTTGAGATTGAACAGAAAATTGTTGATGCCACCCGAAAGCATAATGAGTTTCTGAAAGAGCTTGGGCTACCGTTTTTACCGCTTGGCAGTTAGGGAACTATAAGTGTGCCCGTCCCGGGAGACAAATAAGAATGTGTTTAATCAGAACGAGATTTTCAGGCCACCCGTGCAATAAAAGTCATTTCCACCCGGTTGCCCAATCGTCTGCGACAGGTTCATCGTGACGGCGATTGCGTTCGTCAGATTGGCACTGGAGCCAGTAGCGAGCCGGACGAAAGCGTGGTTCGGTGCGCCTGTCGCCGTCCATGAATTGACGATCAGCGGAGCAGAGGTAGCGCTGTATTGGATGACACGGTCTGAACCCTCGAAATTGTTTTCGACGGTAAAGTTCAAATAGGAGTCGAGCTTTGTGCTTCCCAGGTCGAAAGCGCAGCGAGCCTGTGCACCAACACTTCCGAGCACGGTTTTGGCGGTTTGCTCGTTCAGATTGAGAGTGAGAACCTGATCACCATTTTCGCTATAACCGTTAACATGCGCCTGAACATAGGTGAGCCCTGCAATTGGGCCGAATCTCACTGACGGCGCGACGTCAAAAAGATAGCCACCTTTATAAGCCGCCGCGAAAGTCTCCCCGTCCGGATTGGCGGTGATTGTACTGACGACGCCTGAACGGCTGTTGGAATAATTCAGCCAGCCGTAAGATACCAGGCCCTGAAGGAACAGGTTTTTCTGTGTACAGGTACTGTAGATTCCAAGCTGGTTTGCGTCTGCGCTTGTGGTTCCAGCATTCTGGCTCAGGTTCTGAGAGGGATTGTTATACTCGTCTTCTACAATTCAAAAACGCAACTACCTCTACTATAACAAGTTGGCGTTTTTAAAAAAAGTGTTGGCACCACCATGGTGTGTTTTTTGTTCATGTCTTCATTCTGGATTATACGTTACGAATACTTTGCGGTATTGCTACATGTACGGCTTGAAAAACCTTGCCGCAAATTCCAGCACTGGCTGTTCTGATAGCAAGCTTTCGTCCGTTCTCCTCAATGGTTACCTCCTGGAGGGCCATCAGGTCGCGTTTCATGTCCTCCCATTCAAACTGATGGCCAACTTTTTCCAGGCGTTGATCGAGTTCCTTGCGAAGTACCAGTGCAAGAAAACTACAGAAGACATGGCCCCGTATCGTTTCATCTTGTTTATGGTAAACAGGGCGAGTCTCAAATACTGATTTTATATCACGAAACACCTGCTCGACCTGCCACAGTTCTTTATACCTGAGCGCGACCTCTTCAGCAGACAGATCCTTCATATTGGTACGCAGCACCCACTTGCCATCGAAAATAGCTTCTTCTTCAATCTTGTTCTGATTGATACTCATACCTCCTGTATTAACTTTGAGATAACGAGAATAACCCTTATTACCGATTAATCCTTTTAGGTTACTTTTGACTCGCTCTGTCAACGCAGCAATCATTGCTTCACGAGTGGCTTTATCTTTTCTTGCCTGACGAGAGTTGTGGCAGAGAATGTAACGTCTCCCTTCAACGAAAACCTCTTTGACCGCAAGGGGTGATGGATCTTTGAGGAGATCGCTTTCAGGGTATACCTCCAAACAAGGAGCCATGTCAGACATTACTTTATCCCGAACCTCTTTCACATTCCGCATTCTGACTCCCAAAATATAGGACATGTTGCAATCAGGATGTTCAAGCTTTTTCATGGTATCAGCACTTATCATACCACGATCAGCCACAATACAAAAGCTCTTGATATTGAATCGGTTCTGAAGCCTTGCAACCACAGGCAAAAGCGTTGTAACATCGGCGGTATTGCCTGGCCACATTTCACTGCAAATAGGACGACCGTTACTATCAAGCAATGCTCCTACTACCATCTGGCGAAGATCTGGCCGAGAGTCTTTCGTGTGTCCTCGTCGACCAATTGTTTTGCCACCCTCACCCTCAAAGTAGATTGACGTGGTATCGAAAAATACCAGATCAAGGCCAGTGAAAAGATCGCGATTTTGCTCGAAAAGACTCTCCTCGATAAGGTCTTTATTGCATCGAGGAGAAAAAGGTGTGGCACCATCCTGTTCCGTCAGAGTCTCACCCAGAAAAGCCATGGCACGGTATTGGTGGTGCAGGGCGATACCATCCATTCCGTTGATGGCATAATCCCGTCGCCAGCGATCACAACTCCGGTCAGAGCCTGAACAGAAGAGCCGATGGAGTACGGTGAGAAAAATGGTACGCTCCATATTGAACTCGAACTTTCGCCCATCAAGGAGCTCGCCAATGATTTTTGGTAGTCCAAGCTCATGCCAAAGCCGGTCAAAAATGAGAGCGGGCCCAATACTGACCGCATGAGCATCGACTTCGCCTTTACCGGAAAGAACCAGCAGGGTGTTTTCTGAAAATTTGGCAAGAGAGCGAATAATTTTCTCAATGTCACCCTTGGCCTGGAGTTGATCAAGACGACCAAGAGTCGCAATGACCTGTTGTTTTGTCTTACCCTGTTCTTTGTGGTTTGCCACCAGTTGCAAGTACTGGTAACGACCAGATGTTTTGATTCGTGCAAACATGAAAGCCTCCTTTTATTTAGGACACCCTCAAAATAACAATCAATCTTCTTTATTACAAGGGGATATTAACAATTCTGTGGCACCACCTTTTTGAGGTTTTCAAAACATCGGATAAGGAAAAACAATGAGTTACAGAGTTTTTTAGGGCTAAAATCAACCCCAACTGTAGAAGACCAGTTATGGTCTTTCGTCACAAGAGAACGGGCAGAACTTTATTAACGGAACAAAAGCAAATGAATGCAGGAACAGTTGCATGTGCATCATCCGGCCTCAACTGGCCAACCATCAATTGGGTGGTTATTCGGTATAAGGTAAAAAAGCTGCAAGCGCGTATTGTGAAGGCAACACAGGCTGGCAGGTATGGCAAGGTAAAAGCCTTGCAATGGCTGTTGACCCATTCGTTCAGCGGCAAAGCATTAGCCGTGAAACGGGTGACTGAGAACGATGGAAAGAATACTCCAGGAGTAGACCGTATTATCTGGAATACATCGACAGCAAAGACCAATGCGATTGTATCGTTGCAGAAAAGGGGCTACAAGCCTCTTCCGCTTCGGAGAGTTCTTATTCCGAAGAAAAAGGACAAGACAAGACCTATTGGTATTTTAGCAATGAAAGACCGTGCCATGCAGGCACTTTACCTGTTGGCTTTGGAACCAATTGCCGAAACTACTGCTGACCTGAACTCTTATGGGTTTAGGCCAAAACGCTCAACCGCTGATGCAGGTGAACAATGTTTTATTTGCCTTGCCGGGAAAAATCGGGCGAAATGGGTGCTTGAGGCAGACATCAGAGGATGCTTCGATAATATCAGTCATGATTGGATGACCGCCAACATTCCAACGGATAAAACGGTTCTTCAAAAATGGCTTAAATCAGGATTTGTGTATCAGAACGAACTCTTTCCTACAGAAGCCGGCACGCCACAGGGCGGGGTTATCAGTCCGGTTCTGGCAAACATGACGCTTGACGGCCTTGAACATGCGCTTGCAAAAGCCTTTCCGCAAGCCAAGAAAAGAGGTCTGAAAATGCACATGGTACGTTATGCTGATGACTTCATTATCACCGGCAACTCGAAAGAGTGGCTGGAAGATGAAGTCATGCCAGTCATGGTTAATTTTCTGGCAATACGTGGTCTTACCCTGTCACCTGAAAAAACCAGAATAACGCACATCACGGAAGGATTTGATTTCCTTGGCTGGAATATGCGCAAGTATAATGGGAAACTCTTAATAAAACCATCGAAAGCAAATATCAAGGCACACCTTAATAAAGTGAGGGAAATCATCAAAGGAAACAAAACGATAAAGCAGATAAGTCTGATACGCCAGCTCAACCCCGTTCTACGGGGGTGGGCGAACTATCACTGCCATATAGTCGCAAAGAAAACCTTTGCTTATGTTGATAACCAAATCTGGTCAATGCTGTGGGGGTGGTCAACCAGAAGACATCCGAACAAGGGTGCCCGATGGGTTAAAGCCAAGTATTTCAAAACCAGAGGCTCCCGAAACTGGGTGTTCGCCGCTGAAGATGAAAAACAGGGGAGAAAAGAAATCAGGCTCCTGTTGGAATCCGATACACCAATCAGACGGCACATCAAAATCAAGGCAGATGCTAACCCCCATGACCAGAAATGGAAGAAGTACTTTGAAGCCCGACAGGCCACTCAAGCACTGAACTCACCAAAAAGTCAGAACAAAAGGGAAATATCCAAATTATCTCAGGGTGAAACCGGGTGCCGCAAGGTGCCTTAGAAGAGGCTTAAGCCGGATGAAGGGAAACTTTCAAGTCCGGTTTTTAGGGGGCGGCGGCGCAGTAATGCGCCGTTGCTACCCGACTATTCTCGGAAAGTACTCTCCTGGAGGTTATCGAACTCGCTGGAAAGCACCTTTTGCGTTGACTGTCTGCAAGAAGCGTTAAGAAAGTACGGGACACCGGAAATCTTCAACACCGATCA
>CAJAAV010000288.1 GCA_903937835.1 uncultured Chlorobiaceae bacterium
GAAGTTGGGAGTGTTCTTAAGCTCTACGTCAAGGATACCAAACCACCAAAAGAAAAGCGATTTATCATTGCAGGAAAAAATATTGACGGGCTCTGTCTGGCAACGGTATACATCAATTCAGAGATCAATGAGAAAATCAATTATCGCTCATTCGCGTGTCGAAGTTATTCATGACTCTCTTCCACTACATTCCACTGGCCAGCCTTGGTTGAACCTCTCCGTTTTATTTGTCGGCAGGCAGGTTCCGGAACCAAAGGGAAGGCTTGTGTAATGCTTGATTATGTGAATGCCACATGCTGCAACTCCCACATCCTCCGATAAAGCCCGTTCCCGGCCATCAACTCCCCATGCACACCCTGTTCGACAATCCGTCCCTTTTCAAGCACAAGAATCCGGTTATACTGTTCCATCGCCTTTAACCGGTGGGTAATTGTTATCAGCGTTTTCCCTGCACTGATGGCGTTCAGGGTCTGGGTCACCTCTCTCTCTGTCACTCCGTCAAGATTAGCGGTTGCTTCGTCGAGTATCATGATCGGCGCACTCTGCAGCAGAACCCGGGCAATCGCGATGCGCTGGCGCTCTCCTCCACTGAGTTTCATGCCGTGCTGGCCACACCATTCGTCGAGTTTTGAGGTGAAGTGGCTGAGCCCGGCGGCAGTGAGCGCTTTTTTGAGATCGTCGTCGGTGGACTCTGGTGCGGCGATAGTCAGGTTTTCGCGGATGGTTTCGGCGAAGAGGTAGGTGCGTTGCGAGACGAGGGAGATGTTGCGGCGCAGCTCTTCGGGATCGAAGAGGGTGATGTTGTGGCTGCCGATGGTGATGCTCCCTTCGCTGCTGTTCCAGAAGCGCATGAAGAGGGAGGTTATGGTCGATTTTCCGGCACCGCTCGGGCCTACGATGGCGATGTGCTCTCCAGAAAGAACGGTGAAGTTGAGGCGGTCGAGCGCTTTTGCTGTGCTGCCGGGGTAGGCGAAGCTGAGTTTCTCGACCTGAATAGTATGTTCTGCCGGAAAGGGGAGGGGAGTAGCTGGCGCAATGGTCTCCGGCTTGGCATCAAGAATTTCAAAGAGGCGCTCTCCGGCGTGCTGGTCGGCTTCGAGGTGCTTGAGGGTAGATGGCAGCGGCAGAAAAGGCTCGAACGAGGCCATGACGGCGAGGGTGATGACGGTGAGTGAAATTCCGTTGACCGCGCCGGTGGAGATTGAGGGAATGAGCGCCCAGAGAATAGCGATGAGGGCACCGTTCATGAGGAGGCCGGTGAGCGATTCATGCATCCCTTCAATGATGGCGTTTTTTCTCTGGAGCTGGAGCTTTCCGGTTTCAGCGCTCTGCATGGCGGTGAGGTGTGTCGGAAGTTTACCGTAAAGTTGCAGCTCTCCAATGCCCTGAAAAAGGTCAAGCGCCAGCACCTGCTGCTCAGCCTTGTAGTTCATGATGCCGATGGCGACGCCTCGGCTTAATTGCTTGGTGAGGAGCGGTACACCGATGCCTGCAAGGGTATGAAATAACAGGATGAGCAGCGCCGCCTGCAGGGAGTAGACACCGAGGAGAAACCACATCAGTGCGGCCACAAGCAGTGCGGTGAGCGGTGGGCCGAGCACTCTGGTGTAGATGTTTTCGAGGCTCTGGATGTCGTCCACAACCCGTTGCAGCAGGTCGCCGCTCTTGAAGTGCATGAGGCGTGCCGGTGCGAGGGGCTCAATGGCGTCGTAAAACCAGAGCCGGAGTTTTGCGAGAATCCTGAAGGTGATATTGTGAGAGATGAGCCGTTCTGCGTATCGGAATACTCCCCGTGCAAGGCCGAAAAAGCGTACTCCCACGATGCCAAGTTGCAGGGTCACTATCGGCGGTTGCAGGGCTGCCTTGGCGATGATGTAGGCGGAGGTCATCAGAAGCCCGATGCCGCTGCCGGTGGTGGCAAAGCCGATAAGTGCGGCGAGAGCCATCCACCAGAAGTATGGTTTTACCAGTCCTGTCAAGCGAAATATGGTTTTCATGATTCTCTCTCCTGTTGCAGAAGCAGACTGTCGCGGTAAAAGCCTCCGTTGGCCATCAGCTCCTCGTGCGTACCGCTCTGGGTGATTTTTCCGTGGCTGATGACGATGATACGCTCGGCTGAGCGTATGGTTTCAAGCCGGTGGGCAATGATGATGGTGGTTCTCCCTCTCATAAGCTCCAGGATGGAGCTGCGCAGAGCGGCTTCGAGTTCCGGGTCAGTGTGCGAGGTTGGCTCATCGAGCACCAGCAGCGGGGCGTTTTTCAGGAAGGCGCGGGCAAGCGCCACCCGCTGCGCCTCTCCTCCGCTCAGTCGTGCGCCCTCTTCGCCGATCATGGTCTCAAGTCCGTCGGGCAGCGTACTGACAAAGGTGGTGAGGCCTGTCTTTTTCAGAGCGCTCTCCATCTCCACTGCGGAGGCATCTGGCTTTGCAAGGCGGATATTCTCTCCCAGCGTGGCGTTGAAAAGATAGGGATGCTGCGGAACCCATGAAATCTGCCTGTGCCACTCTTCAAGCGGGATGGCATGAATCGGATTGCCGTCGATGGTGATGCCTCCCTCACCGGGCTCCTGAAAGCGGAGGAGCAGGTTGATCAGGGTACTCTTTCCCGCACCGCTTGGGCCAATGATGGCGGTGGTTTTTCCGGCGGGAATGGTGGCGTTGATCCCCTCAAGCGCTGGCCGCGAGCCGCCGGGATAGGTGTAGCTGACATCAGTAAGGAGAATGGGCCTTTTTCCGGCGCTCTCCTGCACGGCAAAGATGGCCTGCTGCACAGGAGCAGGGAGGCTCTGGTCGAGAATGGCAAAGATTTCCTTTGAGGCGCTGACCCCTTCCATCCCGGCATGAAATTTTGTGCCAAGCTGGCGCAGCGGGAGGTAAAAGTCGGGGGTGAGTATCAGCACAAAAAGCGCATGCTGAAAGGTGAGCTGACCAGCCATAAGGCGGAGCCCTATGCCGCCGGCAATGATGGCGGTGCCGATGGTGCCCACCAGTTCAAGCGTCAGGGAGGAGAGAAAGGCCACTTTCAGCACACGCATGGTGGCGTGGCGGAAGCTTTCGCCCGACTCTTCAATGGCGTCGTGCTGCCGTTTGCTCTGCGCAAAGAGTTTCAGGGTCGGCAGCCCTTGCAGCATATCGAGGAAGAAGCCGCTCATCCGGCTCATGGTTTTCCACTGCTTTTCAGTCATGGTGCTGGCCGACTTCCCGATCAAAATCATAAAAAGAGGGATGAGAGGCGCGGTGCCGAGCAGGATGCCGCCGGAGATCAGGTCATGCGGCAGTATGATGCCAGCGATCAGGAGGGGTGTGAAGAGGGCAAAAAAGATCTGCGGAATGTACTGGCTGTAGTAGGCGTCGAGCGCTTCAACCCCCTTCAGGAGAGTGGTGCTGAGCCGTCCGCTTTGTACCGATTTAGCATAGCTCGGCCCGAGTGCGCCGACCGTGCTGGTGAGCCGGGTGAACACTTTTTCGCGAATGATCAGCGAGCCTCGGTTCGCTTCAGTATGCGAGAACCAGTTGAAAGCCATCCGCAGGGTGCTGAAGAGCGCAAAAAGGCTGAGCGGCAGGAGGAGCCTCTCCATACCACTTTTCTGGATAAAGGCGCTGTCGATTACCTGGCTGAGGTAGTAAGCCTGGGCAACCAGCATTCCCGCAGCAAGAATTCCCGATATGATCGAAACGATAAAGGGCCTCCATTCTTCCTTAAGCAACTGAAAGAGGCGCCGGTCAATATTCATGGTTCAAGCTTGTTGCGTTGTTCTGGAAAAAACCGTAGCAGTGTACGTAATAAAAGGGTTTGATGCAATGGGCGCGGCTTGCATGGAAGTGGTTCCGCCAAAGCAGCGAGGTCGACAAGAGCTTTGTTGTCGCTGACGATATCGAGACAGGATTTCAAAACAAAATTCCGCTGTTGCTTTTTGGGTTTCTTTCTTGACCTACCCTCCCTGCATGATTTTGAAATATTGGAAGATCATCTGACGTGCAATTGTGCCTGCTGGAAAAATGGCTGATATCGATCAGTATCTCTCGAATCCGAAAGGTGGCAGGAGGTCTGAAAAGCTCCATTGAAAAAGCGAAAACCCGTCTTCTCAAAAAAGCGGACATCATAAATTTTCTTGGGTTTGAGTAATGGGACACACTCTGATATACACTTGACAAATGCTCCAGAAGAGATACCGTGGCTAAAAAAATCAGGCGACAAGGGTTCTCTGAAAAAATGTAACTGTAACTCTACATTCAGTATATGGGTACTATAGTGACAGATGATTGCTACAGTTTCAGAGTATGACGGATTCGCTTGTATTATTCTTTCTGAAACCATATATTAACAATTGTTAACAAGTTCTTTGTTCCATGGCTGGTCATCAAGAAAGGCTGAGGGAATAGACCCGGTGAAGCCTTGACAACCGATTCCTGTCAGAGAGGAACACGGTGCCACATTCTACTTTTGCGATCTATGCATCTGGTTGTTTAACTCCCTGGTGAAGCAGAAGAACTATGAGTGAAAAAGAGCGTTTTACAGCTTCTCTTTTCAAAACAGGCGGGATTGCTTTCAGCGACTTGCCATTACAAAAGAGAGTGAATTTTATTAAAAACCTCTTCCTTGCTCATCAGGGGAGAGGTTTTTTTGTTGTATTATCCCCTTCATTTTTCTAAACAAGCTGTTTATGAGTTTTCAGACCGATACGATCCATGCTGGAGTAGGCCCTGACAAGGCTTACGGCGCCATTATGACCCCGATTTACCAGTCTTCAACTTTTGTGTTTGAGGATATCGGCAAGCACCGGGGATTTGACTATACCAGAAGCGGCAATCCGACCCGCAAGGCGCTCGAAGACAATCTTTGCGCTCTGGAAGGGTGTTCGTCAGCAGTTGCTGTTACCACTGGTATGGCAGCGATTACCTCAACCCTGAGCCTGTTCCATTCGGGTGACGAGATTATCTGCACTGATGACTGCTATGGCGGCACTTCAAGACTGCTGAAAACGGTTGAGGCACATTTCGGTATAAAGGTTCATTTTGTAAATCTTCAGACGGCGGCAAACCTTGTTCCTTATGTGAATGAACGGACGAAAGCAGTCTGGGTTGAAACGCCCTCCAATCCTTTGCTGAACCTTGTGGATATTGCAGCCGTGTCAGCGTTTGCCAGAGAGCGGAGCCTCTTGACCATCGTTGATAACACTTTTCTCTCGCCTTTCGGGCAAAAGCCTTTTGAGCTTGGCGCTGATATTGTGGTTCATTCGACAACCAAGTACCTGAATGGTCACTCTGATGTCGTTGGAGGGGCGGTTCTGTCGAACAGTAAAGAGCTTGATGCCAAGCTGAAATTCATGGTCAATGCGCTTGGCACCTGCGCCCAGCCTTTCGACTGCTGGCTGGTGCTTCGCGGTATCAAGACGCTGGTGGTGCGCATGAGAGAGCATGAGCGCAATGCACTTGCGGTGGCGCAGTTTCTGGCGCAGCACCCGAAGGTGAAACGGGTTTTTTATCCCGGGCTGGTGAATCATCCCCAACACGAGCTTGCCAAAAAACAGCAGAAAAGTTTTGGCGGCATGGTCTCTTTCGAACTTGATGGTGCTATCGAGGCTGTCAACCGGGTGTTGACAGGCACAAAGCTTTTTGCGCTTGCCGAAAGTCTTGGCGGTGTTGAGTCGCTGATTGAGCATCCGGCAACCATGAGTCATGCGTCGATGGATAAAGAGCATCGCGAGGCGGCAGGAATTACGGATACCATTATCAGGCTGTCAGTGGGTATTGAGGATGGTGACGATCTTATAGCAGATTTACAAAACGCGCTTGGTTGATGAGTAATTTGTCTTCTGATTCTGACAGGGGAAGTTTTCCTCCACCCTATACGGTACAGGTAAGTGCAAGGGCAAAACATGCCCGGTTAAAGATGACTCCGCATGATGGACTGATTGTTGTGTTGCCCGAAGGTTTCAACAAGTCGCATATCGTCCCGCTGCTCAACCGTCATGAATTGTGGATACGAAAGACAGCGGCGCAACTTGATGCTCATCGGCAGGAGCCTCTTCCTGCAATGGATAATGGATTGCCCTGCACGGTTACATTTCCCCATTTTGCTGAAGAGTGGGAGGTGGAGTATGCTCAAACTGCGATTGGAGAGGCTGATATTGAGGAGCGTTCAAAAAACAGCCTGCTTGTTTCAGGTGATGTCGCCAATGATGCGCTTTGTCGCAAACTGCTCTTCTCCTGGTTGAAGCATCGTGCGGGGATGCTTCTGCTGCCATCGTTTGAACAACTTGCAGCTTCACTTGATTTTGACTATGCCGAAGCAAAGGTTCGCCTGCAGCACTCTCGATGGGGCAGTTGTTCGTCCAGTCGGGTAATAACACTGAACAACAAACTGCTTTTTTTGCCCGAGTATCTCATACGCCATATTATGGTTCATGAGCTGTGCCACACGGTTCATCTCAACCATTCCCGCGCATTCTGGGCTTTGGTTCATCAGCACGATCCGTTATGGCGGATTCACAACCGTGAAATGAAGAGTGCGTGGAAATATATACCGGCCTGGGTTTCCGGCAAGGCGTGAATTTTTTAAGCAGAACAGGTGTTCTAAAGGGCATGCTGCAATAAGAGGTGTAATCGTTATATTGGCGCGATGTGATTTCCCCCTTAAAGAGCGCTTTTTACGGCTGGCATAGAAAACATCCCCGCATTGTACAGACAGTCTGTTTCTCTTCTCTGCTACAGGGACATTTCACGCTGTGGAGCGAAGGGCGTGCATGCATTATAAGGAGAGCTTCCCAGAAAGATTTGTCTGCTCTCTGTAGCCGTTCAATTCAATAACTAACAAGACACTATGCAATTCGAGTCACTGAACATCATTGATCCAATTTTAAAGTCACTGCAGGAAGAGGGCTATACGACTCCAACACCGATACAGGCCGAAGCTATACCGATTATTTTACAGGGAACCGACTTGCTTGGCTGTGCGCAGACCGGAACAGGAAAGACAGCCGCATTTGCCATTCCAATTCTCCAGTTGCTCAGCGCCAACAAAGTTTATGACCGGAAACGGAAAATACGGAGCCTGATTGTTACCCCGACACGAGAACTGGCTATTCAGATAGGAGAAAGTTTTAACGCGTATGGCCGCCATACCGGCTTGACCAATACCGTGATTTTCGGTGGTGTCAATCAGAACCCTCAGACCGCCGCATTGATTCGCGGTGTTGACATTGTTGTTGCAACACCAGGCAGGTTGCTTGATCTCCTCAATCAGGGATTTCTGCACTTGCGCGACGTCGAAATACTCGTTCTGGATGAGGCTGACCGAATGCTGGATATGGGCTTTATTCACGATGTCAAAAAAATCTTGACCGTGCTTCCGAAAAAGAGGCAGTCACTGTTCTTTTCTGCCACCATGCCACCTGAAATTGTCACGCTTGCGGCAACCATCTTGCATCACCCGTCAAAGGTATCGGTAACACCTGTTTCCTCAACGGTAGAAATCATAAATCAATCGATCTATTTCGTCGATAAAGGCAATAAAAATGCCTTGCTGGTCGACCTTTTAAAAGATGAAAAGATAAAAACCGCGCTGGTTTTTA
>CAJAAV010000289.1 GCA_903937835.1 uncultured Chlorobiaceae bacterium
CCAAGAAGATACTCAGTTGTATGTTGGTAACTGCTCATAGAGCGTTCTCCACATCAACTTTCTCAGGCGTTACGGTGGCTTTCATGATAATTTCCGGTTCAATGTTTTTTCCGCTTGAACTACCGGGAAAAACTCGGTAGTTGCTGTTACATATCGTCGCTTTTGATTTTTCAGGCTGATGGTTTTGGAATGTGCATATTTTGCTCGCTACTTTGTTCCTTTTTCCAGCTCATTCTTGCTTACTCGGACTGTTGCAGGTTTCGCAACAGTTGTCTTTGAGCGCCTCTCGCACATCAAATTTCCCTGTCACCGCTACGCCTTGAGTCGTTCGATAGTCATCATGGTTTCCTATGCGTCGAATACTTTGAATTTAAGCCATTTTGCCAATCCATCAAGATCAGGGAAAAGCTGCTTGTCGAATACACCATAAGTTTCGAGTTCAATTCGTATGTCGTTACGACTGTCTCTATCAATCAGGATTTCTCGGTAATCTGTTTCGGGTATGACGACTGTTGGCTGATGACAAGCCAATAAAACTCCATCTTGCGCTCTGATTCTCGGTGAAACATGCGGAGGATCGTAGATGACGTTGTGTGTTATGTCGAACGGTGAAATTTCAAGATTGAGAGCCAGAGATTTTATATGCTCTTCCTGAAGACGTGTTTTCTTTCGTCTATAGGCTGATGCATCTTTTTCCATTTTTTGACGAGAGTCATCCTGCTGATTTCTCATCAGCTCTTCATATTCAATGGTTTGTGTCACAAAAGCGTAAACAGCACTGGTCGATCCGTCATGTTCAGGATTACGTACCGCAAAATAGAGGGCAACCAAGGGATTTCGAGTCAGATCTAAAAAGCGTGTTGGCATGCCATGATGTTGAGCTAAAGCCAGAACCTCCCATGAATTTCTGGGGATCGAAGCAACATTGGCAATGACTTGATTCTTGAAAATGTCGTGAGAGCGGATTTCTTCTTTGACAAAATCAATGAATGGAATCACTCCTGCTTTAGGAACGCGCCCAACCGATGGAATGAGCTTATATTCAGGATCATTCACAGGTTTACTTTGTCCACGATAAAGAGCCTTCTTCAATTCCGAATTTGAATCGAAAAGTTCAAGATACCCACTGATTGACTTGATTTCAGGAAAGCTCATCAACAACCTCCCGCACGTCAATCTTTCCTGTTACCGCTGCGCTGATGAGGGCAGTGCGGTATTCCCTGAGCCGTTCGATGGCAGTCTGAACTTTTGCCGAAAGCGTGTCAATTTTCGCGGTCTCGCGATCAAGAAATGCTGCAATGGCTTGCTGTTCAGGGATTGAAGGGCATGGGATTTTAATCGATTTTATTTTGTCTTGGCTAATATTTGGTTGACCACCACCAGATGCAAGCAGTATTATTGATTCCTTGAATGCTTGCATCCAAAAGTAGACAAATGGAATAGAGAAGACCTGACCGCCATTCATGACACAACATGCTTGATTTGTTGATGCATCTATGCCGAATATTCCCAGTCGGCCAATCGTAGCTCCATACATGGCAATAGCCAAAGAGCCCTTGGGGAATATTTTTAATGCGGAAAATTTCAGGGTGGCTTCTTTGGTTACAGTTTTTTCTGTAGAACAAATCACGCTTTCACGTAGCTCACTTGTTGTAATCCACGGAATTGATCCATCGTACCATTCAAGCTCGTCAGATGGTGGGGTTGTCCCACTGCCGATTAATTCAAAACTATGTGCTATTTTCCAAACCTCCCAATGCTCCGGCACATCTCCCAGCCATTCAACACCAGAGGGTTTCAGCTTGACGGATGGGTTCAGTCCCTTGGTGACGGCGCGGGAAATGATGGCAGTGCGCTGTTCGGCCAGCAGGGAAAGCAGGCTCTTCTTTTTGGCGATAAGCGCGTCAATGCGTCCGGTTTCGTGGTCGAGAAAGGCGGCAATGGCTTGCTGTTCGGGAAGAGGGGGAACGGGTAAAATGAAACTTCCAAGATTATCAGATGTCAGCTTTGGCTGCGCTGAACCACTAACGTATGGTGCGTATTCGAATATCTGTAACACACATTCCCAATATGTAATAGCATCATATTTTGGTCGCAGAATATGTGCATGATTGTTGACCCAGTATTTGCCTTCAGCTCTAAATGCTAATGGAGTACTCCTTGATAAAAGATTAGCACCATCTTCAGCAACAAGGATTAAAGTTTCATCGTAAATGTAATCGTCTACATAGTCGATTATCCCAGAGGCGCCGTAATATGGATAAATATTTTCAATACCAGCTCTATCTTCACCTGATATTGGTATTCGATTACTGTCCAAATTTACAAAAATATATTTAAGTGCCTTCACCTCCCAATGCTCCGGCACATCTCCCAGCCATTCTACACCGGAGGGTTTGTATTTCGGATAGGCTTTCGTCTTCATTGTCCAGCCTCCGCACTGCCGGTAATCTCCGCCAGCATAGCCACAATCTCCGTTTCGAGCACTTTTACATCAGCGGCAATGGCTTCAAGCGAACGGGGCGGTTCGTAGCGGTAAAAATGACGGTTCAGCGGTATCTCGTAGCCAACCTTGGTTTTGCTCTGATCAATCCATGCGTCAGGCACATGGGGCAGCACTTCGCGCCTGAAGTACTCCTCGATGTTCTCCTTGAGTGGCACATTTTCGGTATCGCGCAGATCGGAATCAGGCTCAGGGTTGCCTTTGGCGTCGCGGCAGATTTTGGCGCTCTCATCTTTTTCGCCGAGCGCTTCGAGCACCAGCTTCAACTCCGGTGTGCTCAGGCGCACTCCTGATTTATGGTCGATGGCTTTGAGCTCTTTCAGGAAGGCGATCCGCTCCTTGAAGAGCTTCTCATTGGTTGCCTTGCCGAGGTCGGAGAGCATGGTCTTGATGGCCGCCTGCCGTTGTATTCCCGCTTCAATCTCCTGCTGACGGATGGCTTCGTTCTTTTTCTCGCTTTCGGCAATCTTCCGGAATCCACGCAGGTCGTCAAGCAGGGCAATCCGTTCGGGGCTTGCCCGGAAGTGCAGGCGCAATGGACGTTCCACGGTGATTTTGTTGTAGCCAAAGTCGTTGTTGTCAAAAATCTTGCTGACAATAACCGGTTTCGTGATACCGTCACTCTCAACTGCCCGGGATTCATTGTGGGTGAAGTTGCCATAGATTCGGCTGATTTCGCCAATCTGGTCGGGCCGGTTCTCTTCGCCGTCACCGATCTGGTTCCGCTTGTTTCCAAGGCTTTTGCGCATCTTGATAAAGAATTCGCGAGCATCAATCAGTTGAATTTTGCCAACCCGTCTCGCCTCCTTGCGGTTGGTGATAACCCAGATGTAGGTGGAGATGCCGGTATTGTAAAAGAGCTGATCCGGCAGGGCGATAATGGCTTCGAGCCAGTCGTTTTCGATAATCCACTGCCTTATACTCGATTCGCCGCTACCCGCGTCGCCGGTAAAGAGGGGAGAGCCGTTGAAGACAATCCCGATACGGCTTCCGCCATCCTCTGGCGAGCGCATTTTGGAGATCATGTGCTGAAGGAAGAGGAGAGAGCCATCGTTGATGCGGGGAGTGCCTGCGCCAAAGCGGCCATCGAAGCCAAGCGTTCGTGCTTCATTGTCGATAAAGCGTTGCTGCTGTTTCCACTCCACACCAAAGGGCGGATTGGCCAGCATATAGTCGAACCTTGCTTTGGGGAAACCATCCCTTTCAAAGGTGCAGTCGGGCTTGATGTTATCAGATTCTTCCCCCTTGATGAGCATGTCTGCCCGGCAGACGGCCCAGGCTTCGTCGTTCCAGTCCTGCCCAAAAAGATGCGGCTGGGCATCACGATTGAGGTCGCGGATGTACTTCTCCGCCACTGAAAGCATTCCGCCAGTGCCGCAGGCAGGGTCATAAATGGTTTTGACCACGTGGCTTTTGCGCAGGTCGGTTTCGGGCGAGAGCAGCAGATTGACCATCAGCTTGATCACCTCGCGAGGCGTGAAGTGCTCTCCCGCCTCCTCATTGGATTGTTCAGCGCCGATCCTGATGATCTCTTCAAACACATAGCCCATCTGCATATTGTCAATCTTCTGTGGCGACAGGTCAACCTCGTCGGACGCAAATTTCTTGATGACATTGAAGAGCAGGTTCTTCTCATTCATCTTGTTGACTTGACTGCCGAACTCGAATTTTTCAAAAATCTGCCGAACATTGGGCGAAAATGCGTTGATGTAGCTGTTCAGGTTGGGCGCAATCTGGTTAGGATCGTCAAGCAGCTTTTTGAAGGTGAGCCGGGAGAGGTTATAAAAGGGCACTCCGGTGATCGTCCGCAGTTGAGCGCTGACGATGTTTTCTGACTTTCCCTTGAGCTTGTCAAACTCTTCAAGTACCCTGCTCTTGGTCGGTTCAAGAATGCAGTCAACGCGACGCAAGACCGTCAAGGGAAGAATGACTTTCCGATATTCATTTCGTTTATAGGGGCCACGGAGCAGATTGCAGATGCTCCAGATAAAATTTGCTGTCTGGCTGTGTGTTTGGGTTTGGAGTGACATTGGAGGTTTATTGTTTTTTTCTCATGAGTGAAGAAGATCCTTTGCACCGTAGATGGAATGCAAATCTTCCTCGGCTGTAACTTTCCTGTGGACGTTCATTTCGGCAAACCATACTTCTTGCGGATCTTCTGTACGTCTTTGGTTCGACCTGCATTGCTGTCCGTCAATCCGTGATCAATTGTTTTACGGACGTATAATTCGTGCATCAGGTCATCCCATATTGCTATCAGGTCAATGAGTTTATGCGCTTCTTCCTTTATCATCATTGTGGACATATTGTAATCTCCTTGGTGATTGTCGTTAAAAATCCTTCAGGGTTGATACAACTGCATTGGAGTTTCAGCCTCTGTGCGCTCACCGGAAATTTTGGAGCGCAGCGTTATGCCCGCATATTTTTATTCACTTGGTTCTTCCGATGTTTCAAAAAGCAATTTCCCAATCCACCAAATTGATTGTCCGAAATTCGAAATCAGTTGTTCGCCCTGTCTTAGAAACGACTTGCTTTCGTCAATTCCTGCGAGTTTTAATGCATCTCCAATCTTCGAGCTGGTCGGATGTGCATCACCTACTCGCATGTCATAAGCGCCAACAATTGTACCAAAAACGCGATGAGCTTTATCAGCCCCAATTTTCTGAGCAAGAACATCCTCAAGAAGCTTGTTTGATGCGAGCTTTTCTTTATTAGGGTGCGTTGAAAGCATGCGTAGCTCACGTACATCAAGCCGATCTGAAAAAACACGAACAAGCTCTTTTGCTAATCTCAGCAATGATGCCTGATCTTTGCTCGCAAAGCGGGATATATTCACCATGGCAGCGGTATGCTCTATGTCGTGAGTGTAAAGAGAAACGTTGAACTCTTGACGAAATCCCTCCTCTAACCACTCCATAACCTTGAAAAGAAGTTCTTCAACAGCATGAGTAGATGCTGGCTTTGCTTTTACTTGCGATGCTAATAGCTCATTTGAAACCTTCCCGTCCGGAACAACGTTGTGAGCTGCCCAAATATGCTGCTCCCATGCGTCAAGACGGGCAATGTCATAGGCATAGACAGTGATTAAATCCGAAGAATTAATTCCGAAGTGGGTCACACACCCAGATGTGGAGCGAATACCACCTGTTTCTGCCGTATACCACTCAAGAGAAAAGCCCCGAAGACCGAGAAGCTCATTTACTATGCTGGATCGGAACCACAGCCATCGGCCAATGTCTTCATTATCTAAATCGGCAGATGCCATTCGCTTCCCGTCAGTCTCCACTATGAATTGAGGAAGATTTGTATCTGCATCTCCTCGAACACGCTTACTTTGCCCCTGATGCTCAATCCATTCATCACGCCAAAACTTGCCTTCTACCCTTATACCTTCACAACCACTTAGATGCCCCTGCGAGTTTTCATAGTCGGTGTTGTCATTACTTTCTGGCCCCATTACTGGGGCGTCTTCATCTTCATCAACATCAGTTCGCCATACCCTGATAGAAGCCAAACTCCCCCCATAGACATCTTCTAAACTCCGAATTAGAAGCTCAAATCTTCCACCATCTCGTTTTTCTTGTTGATTCGTTAGATTAGCGTATGCGCTGTTTTCAAGTTCAGCGACATTTTCCACTCTTTGGCGGTAGTAAGAGATGCGAAGTGACAGGTTTCTTGCCGATAAATAATCGAGAAGAAATTCTCGTTTGATCTCGATAAGGCGATGATCTCCTTTTTCATCAAGAACCTCACGAGCCACAACAACGAAATTTTCTTCTGGCCTTACCCAGTTATTTCCATCTTTTATCAGACGTAGAGCAACAATCAAATCAGGATTCAGTATCCATAGCCTTCCGCCAACTACCGGTTGAGGGTGCTCAAAGACAAGGTGAACTCCGATGGGTTCTTTGTCGTTGTATTGATATTGCTCGATGGATGAGTAGTAACCATCCTCGTAAGCATACGGCTGTACATTGCAACCAATTCCAATATCATCGCAGCAAAGCCGTTCTGCAACTTCCCGATGCTCAGGAGGGAAGGCAACAGACCCGCATCCAAAGTACTCACTGACGTAGCCAATATTTTGAAATCCACTCTGCTCGTCATTGATGGAGGCTCTCAAAGGAAGCCAGGTCGCACTAGAGAAGGCTCGTCGGGTTTCTTTTTTTTGGAGAATCCAGTCTTGGTTCATAGATCAAAATTTTCCTTCAGCATAACAATGATTAAAATGGATCCGCATATACCGCAGATTTTTGAATTACAACCCATATAATGCGAAACTTTCAAAGTATGTAAAATGCTGTTATTTCTCTGAATATCAGTCGCTTATACTGTTATTATATGTTTTTTCGGCGTTTTTTACTTGGTTAGTATAACTATGCTGATTCCGACCTATCAACAGAATTCTGATGTTGGTATGATCTGACGCTGACCACATTTCATATTTTTGCATCTCCCCCCGACAAAACAAGCCAACGATCTGTTGCAATAAGCATAACGGTTTTTCATTGGTGAAGTGGTAAGGCATCAGGTTTTTTTTGCTGATTGCTTACTTGTTGATCGGTTTATAATAATCACGATGCTTTTGCAGCAATTACTTCATCTGCTAATTTTGATAACAGCAAATCCGTGTTGTAAATATCAATCAGTACAACTTCATTGCCGCTTAATTCAATAGTAAAGCCATCGCCATGTACTACTTGTTCGGGGATTCCTGAAAAATTTTTACGATAAAATAAAATACTGCCAGTTTCAGGATCGACAGTTTTTTCAAGTCCTGTAGTGTTTATTGACAATCCCATCGTCCACTTCTCCTTCTGCTGTTGATAGTTGTACTGTCAGTTCTATAAACCATTATAATTTTATTGGTTTCAATTGATATGACTGCAATAACTGGTATCGATCGAATGATAAATCCTTTGATACCTGATTTTTCAATCACATCTTCACACTCCAAAAATGTTTCAGATAATCCCGTGGCAATATCCTGTTTAGATATCCCATAGATGGCGATTTTATGTTTAGCGTGTTGAGTTAGTGGTAACATAACATCATTCATCGTCTTAAAACATAGAGGATATGACATCTATGGCTAATAATACGCAAATTTCAAACCTTCTAAAACCTCTCTCACCACCCCTCCACCACAAACCAAACCCCCGTCGCAATCATAATCACACTGGCCACGCGGTAAAACCACCGCCGCATTCTGCCGCTGATACTGTTCACCACCTTCCCCACAAGAATCAGCGCTGGCGCGGTGCCGATGCCGAAGAGCATCATCATCAGGGCGCCTTGCAGCATTCCTGCAAAGGGGTGAGGTGCCTCCATGGCGGCGCGTGCGGCGGCGAGGAGGGCGGTGTAGGTGAGGCCGCAGGGGAGAAAGCCGAGGACGATGCCCATGGGGTAGTAAGCGCCGATGGAGCGGGGAGCTTTGAAGAGGGCCATGATCTTTTGGATGAGTGAGTTGCCGGGGGTGCAGCTCCTGGTTGAGGAGCTGCGTGGCAGCCACTCTGCGGTGGAGAGACCCATAAGGATGATGGAGAGTCCGGCGATGATCATGATGGCTCGCTGGAGCTGCTCGATGGAGGCGGTAAGGAAAAGGAATGAGCCGGAGAGGCCGACAAGGGCGCCGAGGATGGTGTAGGTGGTGATTCGCCCGAGGTTGTAGAGCAGGTGGTGAAGCACTCCCTGCCGGGTTTCGCCGACAGTGAAGGCGGCAACCACAGGCCCGCACATGCTGATGCAGTGGCCGAATCCTCCAGCAAATCCGGAGAGCAGCATGGCGAGAAGGGGGGCGCTGCTCATGGGATCTTCCTCTTTGCGGGTGTTCTGAGCCTTGGGGGCTTTGCCGCTTTTGCTGGCTCGTCGTCATCGTCAAGCATCCGGTATTTCGGCGCTTCGGGGTCGTCGAACTGGCCGCTTTTCACGGCACAGATAAAGAGGAACCATGCGGCGACGCCGATAAAAAAACCGATGCCGATCAGGTAAAAGGTGGTGCTCATGGTTGCTTGGTCACAGGTTTTTCAGCCGCAGGGAGTTGCTTACCACAACAAGGGAGCTGGTCACCATCAGCAGTGCGGAG
>CAJAAV010000290.1 GCA_903937835.1 uncultured Chlorobiaceae bacterium
GGGCAGGGAACCGTTGCCAAGCTCTTTGTGCATGGCTCAACCGGCAAGGTGGGAGCTGTCGGGCAGTGGGATGCCATCACCTTTGACGAAGCAACCGACAAGCTCTTCAAGGAGCGGGATGCCATACCGCTGATGAAGGATTATATGGAATCAGGCTCATTCTCCCGTGCCGGAGCCGGTGGTGAAATTACAGGGAGTGCTTCAATTGTTCTGAACGGCAACATCAACCAGCCGATTGAAACCGTGTTGCAGAACTCAAACCTTTTCAGCCCTCTCTCCCCGGAAATAAACAGTGATACCGCCTTTCTTGACCGTATCCACTACTATCTGCCCGGCTGGGAGATGCCCAAGTTTGCGCCGAAGCATTTCACCAAAAACTTCGGCTTCAGTACCGACTTCTTTTCGGAGTGCCTCAAATCACAACGCAAGATAAACCATACCGACGTTGTCGAGGAGTTCTTCGCGCTTGGCTCTCACCTCAAGCAGCGCGACACCAAGCCTGTAAAGAAAACGGTTTCAGGATTTATCAAGCTGATCCATCCTGACGGAAAGTACACACGGGAGGAGGTGCAGGAATATTTGACACTTGCTCTCGAAATGCGCCGCCGTGTGAAGGAGCAGCTTAAACGTATCGGCGGCATGGAGTTCTGGGACACCAACTTCTCCTTCATCGACAAAAACACTCAGGAAGAGAGCTTTGTCTCCCTGCCCGAAGAGAGAAGCTCCCACCTTATCGAAAACTCGCCCCTTCAGCCAGGTGTCTGCTACACCGCAACAAGCGATGGAGAAAACCTGACACTGGTGAGGATCGAGACCGCCGTTGTTACCGGAAGCGGAAAACTGAACATATCCGGAACCAACAGCACTGCACCAAAGGAAGACATAAAAAACAGCTATCAATACATCAAGGCCAACGAGAAAACTATTCTCAATGAGCAGCACTCCCTCAAGAACTACGATATCTCCATTCAGGTGACATCACTTCTCGGCTCAACGATTGCGTCAGGGATAGGGGCTGCCGCCTACGTCGCCATCATCTCCGCGATCTACAAAAGAAACCTCAAACCAGCATTGTCAATCCTTGGCAACATCTCCATCGGCGGTGCCATCGAACGGTCACTGAACTTCTCAGATAAGGTCTCAATGCTCTCTGAAAACGGCGCCAGGCTTGTGCTGGTGCCAATGAGCAACCTCAACGAGTTGCAGGATCTGCCGCCTTCAGTGCTCGGCGCAACGGATGTGCCCTTTTATGGCAATAACCAGATGCTGATGCAGAAGGTGATTTTGGGAGAATGATGAGGATTTTTAATTTTTTTTTTTAGATGATGAAATATCAGAAGGCAGATGGTGATTGGTTCCCGACAAGGGAGACGCAGATGAAGGGATGGCCGCTTCCGCGACTGTAGACATTGGGGAAAATCGGCTTTTTGTCGGCCTCATCTACTGTATAGACCCCGGGCTCAAGAGAGATATCCCGCTTCTCATCCTGATCAAGAGTTGTATAGACAGACCCCGTTTGCGAAATAAATTGATGGAGCTTGTAGGGCAAAAATGTATAACGCTCTCCCGACTCTTGCTGTCGAACATTGGACGCGCTGATCCAGAGGAGTAGATCCACCAGATAAAGGCGGCACCTCTCTTCGGGCATACCAGCATCAGTCGCCAATTCAGCCGCAATTTCTCTCAGCCGTTTTGGTTTGCCCCTCACGAGATCATCTCCCCGCCCTTCAAGTGCAATCTTGTTCTCCAGCC
This sequence comes from uncultured Chlorobiaceae bacterium, assembly GCA_903937835.1. Classification (GTDB taxonomy): domain Bacteria; phylum Bacteroidota; class Chlorobiia; order Chlorobiales; family Chlorobiaceae; genus Chlorobium. Next base: position 1,753 of record CAJAAV010000290.1, read on the forward strand.
ATACGGCTATCGGGTTCTTTTTGAGTGCCTCAATATCGCCCTCCTGATGAATGGTTGACTCAATGGCTGCGGCAAGAAAATGTTTGGCCGGAATAGTGCCATTGGGAGAAAGTGAACGGGCCAGCTTTTCGTTGATCACCTGCTCAGAGGTGAAGGGGCAGCCAAAGAGTGTTGTGGCAACCTTGGCAACCGCTGCTTTTTGATGCTCAAGATTGCCAACACTATCGGAAACCATGGTGGCAGAGGTGCCGATACTCACGATCGGCTGGACGCAGTTGGATCGAATCCGCCGAATCAGCATGGAGACATCCGCACCCTGACGACCGCGATAGGTGTGCAGTTCATCAAAGACCAGAAACCGAAGATTCAGGTAGATGCTGTCTCGTATGTTGCGTTCGCGCATCCGGGTCAGCAACAGTTCCAGCATCATGTAGTTGGTCAGCAGAATATGCGGCGGGTTCTTCCGCATTTTCTCGCGTGCCTCCTCACCTTCCTGGCCCGTATACTGGCCAAAGATGATCGGAAACTCTTTCCCTGTGGCATCCTCGTAATTTTTCTTGTATCGGCTGAACTCTTCGAACTGCGAGTTAATGAGGGCATTCATGGGATAGACGACAAGCGCTGTTACCCCTTTTGCTGCCGGGTTGGAGAGAAGATGGTGAAAAATAGAGCCGATATAGGTCAA
>CAJAAV010000291.1 GCA_903937835.1 uncultured Chlorobiaceae bacterium
AAGGTTGTTCGAGGTAAGAACGGTACTGCCAATGGTTATCGCACCCGCAGAGCCGTGTGAAATGATCTGTATCGAACTGTAGTCGGTTTTGCCCGCAAGCGACTCTTCCATCTGGAGCAACCCATCATAACTGGCATCAAGAACTTTATACTCCGTTCCTGCTTCAAATTGCGAGACCAACAGATCAAGATCGTTGACCCGACTGTCGATAAAGAGCATTGTTTTTGCCATGATGCAGACTTGTTGAAGTGTTGATGCTATTGAGCGTTGCGAACAGATTGATACAATGCCGAGGCTTCAGCAAAATGATTACCTCAAACGTAGTGAAATTATTGTGAACAGAATGGCAAAAAACGCAAAATCAAAATATTACGGGAGGAAAACCACGGGGTTTGCCCCTGCGGGTGTTCCGTTTTGCCGGGGCGGGCGGGCATCGCCTGAATGGCTTGAGCGTTGAAAACCTTAATTCATCGAACGCCTGTGCGATAACGATAATAACCAGAATACCCTGACTACTCAGTGGCTTCAGTAATATCTTTAAGTGAACCACAAGCCTCAATAGCAGCAATTATTTTGCGCAATTTCAGTAAAATACGTTCATCTCGAATTTTCCGGGTATCTTTTGCAACACGCTTACTGATCAAGAGTTTCATTGTGGCAAGCTGGCAAGAAAGGCGGTTTTTTCATCGTCTGTTTAATAATCACCCTCATCTTTGGCTAAACATCTCCAGCATAGCGGGGGATCATCATTCAACCTGATAGTTCAGCAGCCCTGCATAAGAGTTCCCTGTACCATAGTTGGCAAACACCCCTGCCTCTCCCGGCAAAAGCGTAACATCACCAGTAAAATAGCCACTGTTCAGCAGCAAATGAGCCACAGGTTTTGAATGCTGGGTAATCATCATCTTTTGAGCGCCATCCGATTTGAGCCTGAAACGCACCAGTTTTCCGGCAGGCACCACACCGCTCAACGGCTCTGTTAGTACAACATGGTGTGCATAATAGTCAGTAAAGGCAAAAGGAAACCCTTTCGGATACGATGCAACATCAGTGAAGGTGATGTTATACGATATGGCATCACTGCTGTTAGTAGCAGTGGATTTTTCTGACACAAAGACTATTGCCACATAATCTCCAGCTTTGGGAGCCGAAAACAGAAGTTTCAAATGGTTGTCGGGCTGACGAAGCTGCAAGGCCCATGTTCCGTTGACCTCTTTTGAACCAGCACGCAGGCGACCGCTCAACTGCTGCACATTCGCCCCAAAATCAAACCGGTATGGTGCAACAACGGCATCAATATGTGCCCGCGAATGCTTCGATATATCCACACCAAGATCAATCATTCCGGGAGGCACTGAAGCCATGGCAAGAAATGTATTGTGAGTAACAGGTTTCGGCAAAAGCTGCCACACCGGATTTTCAGGAAAATGGCTTGTAATAACAAACTCTGGATCAGCAAGGAAATAATTCCACCTGCCGCTCTTTCTTGAAAAGTGGCCGGAATCATCAAGTGAACCTGCATCCCATGTCGAATCAAGCAGATACCAATGACCAGCAAGGTTCACAGCATTCCAGGCATGGTTGGCTCCCCCCGTCATAACACCAACTGCATAGCCGTATCCTTTGGCATAGCCGTCAACCTTCTCAATCTGTAATCCGGCAACAGCGCCCATCTCCTGAAGCAACGCAGAGTACCCGTCACAAACAGCCTTGCCACGACGAAAGGCATTGTCAGCCCCAACGGCATTGCGCAAATCACCAGAAAAATAGGCATCAACATCATACTCGATATACGTCGTGATCCACCTGTAAATGGCATAGAGCCGCGCAAGATCACTTGGCAACTCTGCTGTAAGTTTTTTGGCAACAATCGCCAGTGAGTTGCCACCCGGATAACCGACAGCACTGACCCGCCGGTCAACATCAGCAGAAAAAGAGCGGACACTTTTACGCAACTCTGTATTCGACTGCGGAAAAGATCGAATGGGTGACACCTTGACCATCGCTGACAGCTCCTGAGTTTTAGCGGAAGCAGCCTGTGCGGCCTTTGCTGTTGTTAGCCCCATGACTGACAGGGTTATTGTAAACAACAGTGTATAATGAAAAATTTGACGCATTGAATGAAAGCAAAAAAGAAGTGATTTTTTCTGAACATTTTTTGGTTTCAACAAAAATAAACGAAATAATATCCGAGGAGTAATTAATTGGCCTTCAATAACAGGTTCATTGCCCAGTCAAAAGTGATCAGTTTTCGGGGTGATCGGGTACTCATGGTTTTCTGTACACCATTTGTTTGCCTATATCGAAAGCGTAGGATATAAGAAAAAAATTCCCTGTGCAAACGGTGTCCAAGAATATCAATCATAGATGTTATATTTAACAAGCTAAGTTCGGCAGTAAATTTTGTCACTCAAGATTTTGGAAGGTAATTTTCCGCCTCGCGCTCTTGGTCTTGTAATGGAGTGGGCTTCTCTGCATCGAGCTGAGTTGATGAGTAATTGGGATCTGGCAAGGGATAATCAACAACTTCAGAAAATTGAACCCTTGAAATAGGAGAATAATTATGACGCAGGATGTTGTTGCAGCGCAGTATATCAATGATTACCGACTGGAATTGCTTTTTGAAGATGGTAAAAAAGGTATTGTTGATTTCTGTAAATATATCGAGAAAGGCGGTGTTTTCGAGAAGCTGAAAAATCTTGAGAATTTTAAACAATTTTCCATCAACACAGAACTTGGTATACTGACATGGTATAACGAGGTTGATGTTGCCCCTGAAGTGCTTTATTCTGAAGCAACGGGCGGCGCACTGCCTGAATGGTTCGAGAGTTGAAAAAGTCGATCGATTATTTATTGCTACACCGCCTAGCCGCCGTTAACATCCCCCTTAACAAAGTGTTGTGTACTGTTCGACATGTCAGTTGTCGGGTTGATGGACGAGTCAATATGCCGAACTGTGTTGAATCAGGTATAGAACGACGCAGGAGGGTAAAACCGATTTCAATGGCGCGGTAACTGTACATCTATCCCGGTAATCGCTGCTACCTCTTCAGCACTCATTGCCTGTTTTCAGACAGGGCGGCGAATCGTTATCCTGCACGCATTTGCACTCTGCACCGGTGTAGAGGTCGAACCCTGCAACCATGGCCTTGCCGGATGTGGGAGCGAGAAGGCCGGTCAGCATCCTGATGGCGGTGGTCTTGCCTGCCCCGTTGGCTCCGAGAAAGCCAAAAATCTCTCCGCCAGAGATGGTGAGTGAGAGCGCATCAACCGCCACGAAATCGCCAAACCGTTTGGTCAGTTTGTCGGTATGAATCACCGGCTCACTCATAGGGCATATTTTTCAGGTCAAGAGTTAGGTCAAGGTACAAGAGAATCTCCACTTCATACATGGGCGCTCCCCTGTTTCTCTTCCATGAGCGCGATAAAGTTATCTTCAATCCCCGGTTGAATCACCGACACCGAGGCGTCCGTGAACCCTTCCGTCTGAAGAAGCTCATCGGCCCTGACGGCGGGGCGATTGTCGGTATAGTGCAGGGCACTGCCGAAGGCATCAACGAAGGCGGCATGAGGAGAGGATCGCAAGGCACAGAGCAACCGCCACGTTTCTCTGGCTCGAATGGCAAAGAGCGGTTTGCGAAAGAGGGTGGTAATGCCCGTCGGGGTATCGAGGGCATTGATTATGCTAATCGGGTGTAGTTGCTGAAGAATTGCGGACCTATTTTCTTAAAAATTTCAATGGCGCAGCAATTGTACATCTATCCCGGAAATTGCTGCTGCTTCCTC
>CAJAAV010000292.1 GCA_903937835.1 uncultured Chlorobiaceae bacterium
AAACAGCTTGAGCTACAGCTATGGGAACGTGCGTTGGCGGCTCTTGCGTCCGGTAGCCCCTTAACTGATTCAGTACTCCGGAATTCAGTATTTGGAATGCAGAGCCCGTCGCTTCTGTTTGATGAAAAGAAAACAGATACTTCGGCGAATGTATTGCCCGCCTCATTGCAGAAAGAGCATCGTGAACTGGTGACGGATGACTCGGGTTTACCTTCTCCTTTCCAACATCCCGATGCAAAAGCGGGTATCTATATCGGGCTTGCCGGGTTGGTTCTTTTACATCCTTTTCTGCCCCAATTTTTCAGGGCTTTGGGTATTGCTGATGACGAAATCCTTCTCCAACCAGACAAAGCTCTTTATCTGTTGTATTTTCTGGCTACCGGAGAAATCGATGTCCCGGAATATGAGTTAGTTCTTCCAAAAATTCTTTGTAATATCTCACTTGACGCTGTCGTGGAATCGGATATAACTCTGGTTGTTGATGAACAAGAGGAAGCCAGGGCTCTCCTCACCGCAGTTATTCGACACTGGGAAATTTTGCAAAACACCGGTATTGACGGTGTGAGAGAGACATTTCTCAAACGTTCAGGAAAACTCTCCCAAAAGAGTGATGGCGAGTGGTTATTGCAGGTCGAATCGAAAAGCTACGATATTCTTTTAGAGCAGCTTCCCTGGGGTATTTCCATGATCAAGCTGCCGTGGATGTTACAAATGCTCAGAGTTGAGTGGATATAACCGGGCTTTTTGAAGCATAATGCCAGACCAATGAAAACAAGCGCAGATAAATCATCGACAACCACCTCGACGCCCCCAACGAAAGCGGCGAGTCGCCCTTTTTTTTCAAAAGCTGGAGGTGGAGATTTTTTTGCTCCTGCTGTTCAGATGAAAATGGCTGTCAGCAAGCCCGGAGAGAAGCTTCAGAAGGCTCCGGCGAGAGTATCTGCTTCTGAAAAACGGGATGCGGCAACTACGAAAATTCAGCCAGCCTCTGCTGTTACAGGCAATCATATAACTGCAAGTTCGGGTGTTGTCATTCTCTCTTCCAATACCTTCAACCCTACAGAGAAGGTCAGAGACGAAATTGAGGCTCAAGGCGGCAAAGGCCTGGATGTTCGAGTTATGGTGAAAGGGTTGACCGGTGAAGGACGAGTGAAGATTAAAGTCGACAAGAGCAAAAATTATGATTCGCTCGGGAAAGGGTCGATGCCTTTGCTCAACGCATGGGGTGAGCAACTCGGTGGAATGTATATAAATTTCAAGGTTACAAACAGTGAGGTTTCCGGAGGATATGCCTCGTTAATACCGGCTGGAGGAAATACCAATGACTGGCTGAAAGCAGTTCAAAAAAACTCGGCCTTGCTCGGAGGATTGGGCCTTAAGGTCGGGAACTTGCCAACACCGGTCAATAGATTTGATAATGGGAAGTTAAATCTTGGGGTGACAAATCTCAAGGTTGAAATCGGGGATTTTGTCGACTCCCTGCTAAATTTATCCATTGAAAATACCAACAAACCAAAAATTGACGCTACAGCCGACATTACTGTTAAAGGTATCGCAAAAGGGCACTTAAAATTAGATAATACAAAGGATAACCTGACAGGTCAGGTTTCGTTGGCGATCGCTTATAAATCATTCAGTGGATCTGCAGATGTTATCTATAACGCTGACGGAACCGTTGATATAGGTGGTAAAGCCTCTTATAATGCCGATAAGTTATCAGGCGAAATTCAATTTGTCGCTACCGATCTCAATGCCGCCAACAGCTTTGCCAAAAACGCAATTTCTGCCGCAGGCGGCAAAGAAAACGTTCAAAATGCTGCTGCTCCCGCACCTGTTCCCGCTCCGAAATCAAACCAGAAACAACGAGCCCTTGCCGCAACAGGTCAATTGGGATTTAATCTGACAACATGGTTTGCCGGAACCGTCAATGTTGTTGTGGATGGAAACGGTGCCATTACCGTCATCGGTAAAATAGCCCCTCCTGCTGAAATTGAGTTATTCAAACAAAGAGATTGGGAAAAACAACTCATCAAGTTTGAAGCAAAAGCTTACTATGGAATTCCATTAGTCGGTAATTTGAATTTATTTGCCAATATCAGTCTGCACGCACTGGCAAAGTTAGGTCCCGCAAAAATTTATAACATTGAAATTCTTGGTACCTACTCTACCGACCCTGATATCCAGAAAAATATTCAAATCTCCGGCTCCATCAATATTTCAGCTTATGCAGGGCTGCGATTGCGTGCTGAAGGAGGTGCCGGAATTGAAATTATTGCGCATGATATTAAATTCGGCATTGGTTTGAACGCCGATATAGGAGTCAAGGCGTATGCAGATGCACGTCCAACCATCGGATATAGAGATCCGGGGATATTTTACGTCAGCGGTACACTGGAGATGATCGCCCAACCAATGCTTGGTTTGGGTGGCGACTTTTTTATTGAACTTGATAGTCCATGGTGGTCACCGGCTCCTGATGAAAAATGGACCTGGCCGCTCTTCTCAAAAGAGTGGCCCTTGACCGACCCGATCGGCCTGAGTGCTACAGTCAAAGACTATGTTTTGGGTTCAGGTGTGGCTCCCGAAATCGAGCTGAAAAAACCTGAATTTGACCCATCGAAGTTTATGACAAGCATGGTGGATAAAACCTTGCCTGAAAAAACTGGCGCGTCAGGAGCAGGGCAGGGGACATTCAAGGAAGATGGCTCTGTGCCAAAGCCATCAGTTGCCCCGAAAAAAGCCGCGCCGAAAAAAGCTGACGCAAAACAAGGAAAGAAAGGATCCCCGCTGAGTAGCGGAAAATCCCGTAATCCGGATAAAAATGCCGCAACAGCCCAGGATGCCAACAAGACGTTAAAGAGCAGTTTGGAGGAGCTGAAAAACAAAGCTCCTTATTCGAAGACTGAACTGGATAAAGCATTGGTTTCCATCAAAGGCAAGGTGAAAGGCGTAAGTTTCAACGTCCAACCCCAAGGGGAAAAATGGGTTGTAACCCCGGGCGGTGGTGGAAAGAAAAAAAGTGCTGGCAAGATTGAGGTGGGAGCGAAAAAGCTGAACGGCAAGAATAAAGATGATGAAAGAAGTGAGGAGAAGAGACGAGGTGATAAATTGGCCGCAATCAGTGACGCCGAAAAGTTGTTGACTGAAAAACACTTTAATGAAGAGGTTGTGCGCAAGAAGTTGATCCCCATCAAAAAGCGATATAACCTGTCAACGCTTAATCTTGTTATAGATTCAAAAAAAGAGCGTAAAGAGACTCTTCATTTTACTGCTTCAGCAAGCGAGGAAATAAAAGGTCAAACCAAAGAAGTTGAAATTGAAGGGCTCAGCGCTGAAAATATAGAATCGGAAAAACCTGATTATTCAGCACCTGATGCAAAATTAGGAGGTGTCGAAATGACAGCGAATTTCCTTACTTCAAAGCACTTGAAAGGAAGCGGAGTAAGTGTTAAACCCCCTATAGTTTGAGAATATGGCCCGTATGAGGTCTCAATAACTTTATTGACTTTATTAGTGATGAACTCAAATGCCGCGGACCTCCAACGTATCTTCGATTGGCTGAAGCATAGTGTATCGAGTTCTCTCCGCGTATACCTCGGGCAAATTGAATTCCTTGATCGAAGTCCATTAAGCTTTTCCAGTGATAATTCCTGGCTTGCCGATTTCATGGAACGCCACAATCCCGGCTATGAGGAATTTGCTATTCTTATGTCGGCGTTAGCTCCCCATATCCTGCCCGATTTCTTCAACCAAATCATCACAGAACATATCCCCGAAGGTGGAGATTTCCCTGAATTCGGCGGTGTCAAAGGTACGAACCACCGGGGAATACTCCCGACAGGCGAAACGGCCCAATTTATTCTCGCAGGTAACGATATCGAAAAGCGTCTTGAAGTTCAAAGCATCTTCGGCAGTGAGCACTGGTTTGCCAAAGAGCACATTCTCTGGCTGGAATCTGTTCGTGAAGGCGAACCGGCAATGAGCGGTCGCCTGATTCTCAACCCGGAGGTGGTTGAACAACTCACGCTTGGTACCGTCAGCAAGCCCCGTTTCAGCATGGAGTTCCCGGCTGAATACATTGAGACTGACATGGAGTGGGACGATCTTGTGCTGCCGTCAGGCACCTTGCAGCAGATCCGCGAAATAGAAAACTGGATTACTCATAACGAGACGCTGCTGAATGAGTGGGGCATGAAGAAAAGAATCAAACCCGGCTACCGCGCCTTGTTCTATGGACCTCCGGGCACAGGCAAGACAATGACGGCAAGCCTCCTTGGCAAGCAGACAGGAAAGGAGGTCTTTCGTATCGATCTCTCACGTGTTGTATCGAAGTATATCGGAGAGACTGAAAAAAACCTTTCAAGACTCTTCGACAAGGCTGAGAACAAAAACTGGATCCTGTTTTTTGATGAAGCAGATGCGCTCTTCGGCAAACGGACAGAAATCCATGATGCTCACGACAAGTATGCCAATCAGGAAGTTGCCTATCTGTTGCAGCGTATTGAAAGCTACAACGGCCTTGTCATTCTGGCCTCCAACCGCCGAAACAATATCGATGAAGCTTTTGCCCGTCGATTTCAAGCGATCATCCAGTTTCCAATGCCGAAGGCTGATGAGCGGCATAAAATATGGGTCAAAACACTGCCGCATCAAATGACGTTCGATGCAGATATCGACTGGCAGAAGATAGCCACTCGCTTTGAGCTCTCCGGTGCGGGGATACTGAATGTCGTCCATTATTGCGCCGTCGAATCGCTTGCAAATCCGGACGAACCGCTCAATACGAAATGGCTTGAAAACGCCATTATTCGCGAATTTATCAAGGACGGAAAGGTGGTGTAGATCAAGTTGTGGAGCAAGGTTCTCTATGAGAGGCAAGAAGCACCGTTGAGCTGATTTTACAATTTCGGGGGAACGGAAGAATGGCATATTCTTAGAAAACAGCAGAACCCTGATTCATTTTATGTATGAGGTTAGATGGATTGTTCGGTAACTTCTTCAGTAGCTTGCTTCAGCATCCAAACTGAATATCTTCTAAAAACCCAAGGCTGTTTCACCGACGAAAAAGCCTTGGAGTTTCAGAACACGAAGTCAATAAATCTTATTGAGCCTCATCAAATACCAAGTCGAAGAACGGTTGATCAGGCACCAGACGAAACTCACTGATGTGAGGCGTTGCAGTTTTACTTGTAATGCGGAGTATATTTTTTCCGGGATTGACTTCAACCGGTCCAACCACAAATGCTCGACCGTCACCCTTTTGCCACCCGCACGTCGTCTCTTTCAGTGCCGAATCAGAGACAAGCTTGCCATTAAGCTCAATACTGAGGGGGCGACTCTCCAGAGCAGTGTAGACACACTCAAGCGAAAGCCTCGTTGGCTTTTTCCCGTTAAAATCAAATTCATACTCTGCAATAACCGGAAGATCCCCCAATACATAAATGACACCGTTGCCATATGCCCCCGTAGCAATGCTACTATGGCAAGTCGAACGGTTATAGTTGAGCGCAGGAATATCAATCACCTCGGCCACCAGGCGGAACTCCTGAAAATGCGGGGAGCCGTTATTCCGCATTACCTTGAGGACGTTCCAGCCTGGCAGGAGATCAACAACGCCCATTCTTCCGACACGTTGACGGTCAGGGTTCCAGCCACCCGTAGCAAAATCCAGAGCAGCCTCGGCAACAACCTTTTGATTGAATTCAACTTTGACTGGACGTACATCTTGTGCTGCAAACAGTGCGTCAAGACGACGCCTGACGGGCTTTGCCCCACCATAGTAAACCTTGTAGGTCAGCACCATCATATCTGCGTTGCTTCCCATGATAACCCCGGGCCCAAATTCTCCATTGTTATAATTTTTATGATAATTAGCGCTCTCATCCTTCACACAGGATGCTGCTGGAATCCTGATGGTACCGGCTCCAGCCGGAGTCAGCAGTACCTGTATCGCCTCAATAGCCTCTCCGGCTATCCCGCAGTTTTCCCCACCCCGCACCCAGTCAGTCTCTTTCCCTGCCACCCTGGCCCGGTAGTGCAGATCACATTTTTTGGCACGCGACCCTGTAAGTTCGACCAGGAACCCCTCCAGTGCAGCTCCCTTTTCGGTCGAAGAACACATCTTGCCATCTTCAAACCATTCACTGACTGCTCTCTGGGCTGAAAACCGTCCCCAATACTTAACCGAGAGTCCGGTTACTTTTCGATCTAAAGCGATGCTGAATGCCGATAGATTGCCTGTTTTTCCTTCGTCCATGCCGACAAATCCTCCATTCCAGGATACCTTTTCGATCGCATCAGCAAGCAGCGCTGTAACCTTCGTGCCTGGAAATGTAAACACCCTCCCCTCGATATATTCCGGACCGTTCCATACATCAAGAACCTCTTCTTTCAGGGCTGATGGCAACAGCTCATAGGTATACCGTAGCTTGTCATAACGAATGACTTCCCACAAGGCTGGTACCTTGATGGTATTTTTCCATTTCTCTGGTTCATTGACCAGTGTCACATCACCCCCGATTGCCTGGAACGAAATACTTTCATGCATGCTCTGGCTGGATTGCTGCTTCTCAGTGGAAGAGCCTGAGCTTACCCCCACTGAACCTCCAAAGCCCGCATAGGCTCCGGCAACTGAAGCCGAAACAGTCACTTTTTCTGACTCCATATTGGCAACTTCGGACGCTTCCTTGACATGAACAAAATACAGCCGGGCGCCAAGCGTTACCTGTTGGCCGATAACCTGCCCGTATTTCTCGAAAACCATTGTCAATGCGCTCTTGGGATCATTTTCATGCAATGCTGATGTGACGGTGTCGACAAATTTTTGAGAGACAACAGTGCATTGATCAAGGTCAACCCTGACGCGATCGAAATCATAGGTACCGACAATGTAGAGTTTGCTGCTCGAACTCGACTCGGCCTTTTTGTGGCTCTCTTGAACGGAAACAGAGGCGCTGACATAAGGCGTGCTGACACTGGCGTCGACTGAGGTAAATCCGGCGGCAACCATCGAAGCCTGTTTGGCCGAATAGGTTATCTCGGTATTAATGCGAGAAGAGAGATGTTCACAGTTGAAGAAGTCGTCATTTCCTGGCACAACCCAGTTCAGGGCAGGAGAAAAACTCTCCTCCGGCATGCTCGACCGCCCTTCATAGAACGCCGCCAAGTTGATACCCGTGAGCATATCGGAATTTTTTGCAAGCGCCACCCATTGTTCGGGAGTCAGTTCTGCCGCAGAAATCACCGCTGCCTGGATACCGGTGTTGGAAGCAAAACCAAGATCAGGCAGCTTCATCGACACACCATCGGTCCCCTTGAGGGTCGGGGCCGACATATTGATCTCCGTACCCGGCTTCAATGCTGGTGCTGGAAGAAGCTGGGGTTTTGCAAGCTCCTGTGTACGAATACGTACCAGGCGGTCGATTATTCCCCTTTCAACTTTGCTATTAATAAGTACCTCCCGGATCACATCGAGTGTCAGATCCTCGATATCCTGATAGTTCAAATCACTGAAAGCCTTTATGGCAGTGTCGCTTGCACCATTTTTCCGCAACCAGGCAACGGCAGAGGGAACCGGTGCGGCTGGCGTTGAAGCTGGCGGATTTACACCCGGTTTTGCGTTTGCTGCCTGAGCGTCAGCTTTATTTTCAGAACTCTTTTGAGGGGGTTGTGTTCCGGCAGCCGCTCCACCGGTCGATGAAGAGTTTTCAGTTCCGATGTTGCCTTGCGTTTGCTGAGCATCACTCGTTTTTCCTGAAGAAGTCGCGGCAGATTTTGAATCATCGGATGCTTTTACTGCTGCAGGGGGGGCCTGGGAAGCTTGTACATTATCTTCTTGGAGTGTCATTATGTCTTTTCCATTTTAGCCTGAATTATTCATAAACAAATAAAAGGTGCAAAGGATATCACAATTGCTTATATAATAAGCAGTAAATTCGATAAACAAGACGCCATATCTTTGCCGAACTTTGAAACAAAATATAGTCAAATCACAGAGTACTCAACTAACATAATTTTCATACGAATCTGCGTCACCCTTTGCGCCAGACAAGGGTAATAAAGTTGCAATTGATTTCAGAAGAGGCGGTATCACCAGCGATGCATGCTTGGTGCTCTTGAGTGAAACCAAGTCTGAAGTGAGTATCATCTCAATGCGGTTAAAGTGCATTCATGATTCCAGACGTTTTGCTTCGATTACTCAGGCAGTGCCATCAGTCGCTCCCACCTGCACATGCGGGTAGAGTAATCCGCCCGTGTGAAGTTGCCGGTACTTCGGGAAGTAGTATTCTTGATGCCGGATGCGGGCCGGGTCACTATTGCGCGAGGTTTCAGCATGATGGTTTCCGCTCAACAGGTATTCTTGAACCTGGGGGTTGCTGGATTTTTCAGGTGGCCAGAAGGTTTTCCGTGAGCAGACAACACCGTATCCTCTCACTGCCGACAGTTTTCTTCAACGGCATAGCGATGTTGGATTCTCTCTGACTGGAATGTATGCAGGTTTTGATAAAACACCCTTTGAGCTGATTTTACAATTTCGGAGAATGGGCGAGTAATAAAAGCTAAAGTGAGATCAGAGTGAATTTATTGGACTAACTTGTTGTTAGTAAGCAGCGATGAATAGAAATCTATCCTTTGGGGATCTGGTGTTTGCATGTATATCTGTTGATGATGGATCAAATGGGAACAAACGGAAACACTGGGGCTATTGTCTCAATCAGGGGTGGAATAATTGATGTCAAGTTTGACAATATTCTTCCATCTATCTATACCATATTACTTACTGGGAGGGGCTTTGAAGTAAAAATCGAAGTGCTTACTCAATTGGATTCTCATCATGTGAGGGGAATAGCCATGACCGGCACCGAAGGAGTTTGCCGCGGCATGACCGTAAAAGACACTGGAAATCCCTTGCAAGCACCGGTAGGCAAGGCGATTCTGTCAAGAATGTTCGATGTGTTTGGTAACACAATTGACCGACTGGGACCGCTTCAGGGGGTGGAATGGCGGTCAGTACATCAAAATCCACCACCTTTCGCAAGACGCTCCACTCACTCCGAAATTTTTGAAACTGGAATAAAGATTATCGATTTGCTTGTTCCTCTGGAACGAGGGGGAAAAGCTGGTCTTTTTGGAGGAGCAGGAGTTGGGAAAACTGTTCTTTTGACTGAAATGATACACAATATGGTGAGCAATCGAAGCGGTGTAAGCATTTTCTGCGGAATCGGGGAGCGTTGCCGTGAAGGCGAAGAGCTGTATCGGGATATGAGTGCCGCTGGCGTGTTGAAGAATATGGTGATGGTTTTCGGCCAGATGAACGAACCCCCTGGCAGCCGTTTTCGGGTTGGTCATGCTGCTTTAACAATGGCGGAATATTTCAGGGATAGTCAACACAAGGATGTCCTTTTGCTTATCGATAATATTTTCCGATTTATCCAGGCAGGTTCTGAAATATCCGGTATGATGGGTCAGATGCCATCAAGACTGGGCTATCAGCCCACAATGGGCACTGAGCTGTCGAAGCTTGAAGAGCGAATCGCCAACACGGACAGTGGAGCAATCACCTCAATTCAGGCCGTTTATGTTCCTGCGGATGATTTTACAGACCCTGCTGCTGTCCATACATTTTCCCATCTGTCAGCATCACTGGTTCTTTCAAGAAAGAGGGCTGGTGAGGGCTTTTTCCCTGCAATTGATCCTTTGTTATCCGGCTCCAAAATGGCGAGTGCCAGTATTATCGGCAAACGCCATTATCAGCTTGCGCGTGATATCAGAAAAATTCTGGCACAGTATTCAGAGCTCAAGGATATTATTGCCATGCTTGGGCTGGAACAGCTCTCTGTGGAGGATCGTCGACTTGTTGCCCGCGCCAGGAGGCTGGAGAGATTTTTTACGCAACCTTTTTTTACTACTGAACAGTTTACCGGTATGTCAGGCAAGCTTGTTCCACTGAGCGAGACTCTTGACGGGTGTGAACGAATTCTTCGTGATGAATTTGCGAGTTATCCCGAACGTGCGCTCTATATGATCGGAAATATTGATGAGGTGAAGAAAAAAGCACCAGTAATAGAACCGCTAAGCCGTTTCAGCATGCACGAATAAAATAATATTATGACAGCAGCATTCATGGATCTTGAAATCCTTGTTCCTTTTCGCGTGTTTGCCAGGAAGGATCTGGTGTCGAGAATCGTTGCCGAGACGCCTAAAGGGCTTTATGGCTTTTTGCCAAACAGGCTTGATTGCGTTGCTCCGCTTGTTCCTGGTATTCTGATGTATGAAACCAGGGATGAGGGTGAGACCTATATCGCTGTTGATCAGGGAGTGATGGTTAAAACGGGACCCAAGGTTGTTATTTCTGTTCGTCATGCTATAGGAGGGTTTGAACTCGGTCAACTTCAGGAAGCAGTAGAACATGATTTTCTCAATCTTGATGAACGGGAACGCACTCTACGCAGCTCTCTTGCAAAACTTGAAAGCAGCTTTATTCGAAGGTATGCGGAATTTCATCATGAATGAAAAAGAGAAAAATAAACTTTCGTTAGATGGTACCCCGCTAAGCAAAAAGGTTGGAATTCAGGAACACCACAAGCTTAAGGCAAAAAAACGGGCCATCAGAAATATCTGGTCAGGTTTTACTGTGTTTGGTCTTGTCGGCTGGTCAGTGGTCATTCCCATGATCATTGGAATAATGCTGGGATTATGGCTCGATAATCATTATGCGGGAGAGCGTTCATGGACACTTATGCTGCTTGTTACAGGCCTGTTCATTGGCTGTTTGAACGCATGGCACTGGGTTGCGGAGGAAAACAAGGATATGCATAATGAGGATCGATCAGATGAGTGAGATCATTGAAATGGGCGAAGCGATAGCCGGTGGTTTTTTTCTTGGTGTATTGTTTTTTGGAGGGCTATGGCTGACTGTAGTAAAAAGCCTGGTTTCTAAACGTCCCTGGGTTTGGTTTTTGATCAGTATGGTATCAAGAACATCCATAACGCTGTCAGGATTTTATGTGATTGCAGGTACAAGCCTGAAACGCCTGCTCTTATGTTCTGGAGGATTTATCGCAGCCAGGATTTTTGTTGTCATGTTTACAAAAGAGAGGCGTCAAGAGGAGTCCAAATCATGCATCTGACAAGTGATGATGTTGTTGTCTGGCACTATGGTTTTGTCAAGCTTAATCTGACAATTCTTACAACATGGGTTTTGATGCTGGTTCTCGTGGGAGGTTCCGCGTTTATGACCAGAAAACTGTCGGACGCCGTCCATATCTCAAGATGGCAGAGTTTTCTTGAAATTCTGGTAACCTTTTTTCTTCAGCAATTTGAAGAGGTTGGACTACCGAAGCCCGCAAGATATCTTCCTTACCTTGCGACACTTTTTCTTTTTATTGCAATGGCAAACCTGTTTACTGTCATCCCTGGATATGAACCTCCAACGGGTTCGCTTTCTACGACGGCTGCTCTTGCTCTCTCTGTCTTTATTGCTGTGCCGCTCTTTGGCATTAGTGAACGGGGTCTGGGCAATTACTTGCAATCCTACCTTAAACCAACGGTTATCATGCTTCCCTTCAATATTATCAGCGAATTCTCCAGAACTCTGGCCCTTGCTGTCCGTTTATTCGGCAATATGATGAGCGGCGCTATGATTCTTGCTATCTTCCTGACCATCGCTCCGCTTGTTTTTCCAGTTCTTATGAGCATTCTTGGACTTTTGACCGGCATGGTTCAGGCTTATATATTCAGCATTCTGGCTACGGTTTATATAGCCGCTGCGACGAGGACACGAGATGAAGAAACTGTTTAACATCAAACGGGAGACCCTATGGACATTTTGAGCATTATTGCTGTAGCATCTATTATTACCGCCGGGCTCACTACGGGCATCGGCTGTATAGCTCCTGCACTGGGTGAAGGCAGGGCCGTTGCTTCGGCATTAACATCGCTGGCCCAGCAGCCTGATGCCTCCGCAACGATAACCCGAACATTGTTTGTCGGGCTTGCGATGATTGAATCAGTGGCTATATACTGTCTGGTGATTTCGATGATTCTGATTTTTGCCAACCCTTTCTGGAATTATGTGATCGCTCATGCTGGAGGACACTGAACCATGCTGATCGACTGGTTTACCTTGATTGCACAGCTCGTTAATTTTTTGATTCTTGCCTGGTTGCTGAAACGTTTTCTCTATCATCCGATAGTGACGGCCCTTGATGCGCGTGAGAAAAAAATCGCTTATGAACTGCAACAAGCAACTGTGGTTGAGAATGAAGCGAAGCAGAGCATGTCGGAATGGAAGCAAAAGAATGAGGAACTCGAAAAACAGCGGATGCTCATTATGCAGCAGGCCACAAAAGCTGCAGATGAAAAGAAAGCCGAACTACTCATTGATGCCCGAAAAGAATACGAGAATCTGCGTGCCAGACTTGAGGAATCGTTACACCATGAACAGATAAATCTCCAGCAGGAAATTATTGGCCGTATCAGTACCGAAGTATTCTCTCTTGCGAAAAAAGTTTTGGAAGAACTTGCCGATGTTACTCTTGAGGATTGTATGGTAAAGGTATTCTGTGAACGTTTGCGGAAAACCGAAAAGGCTGATATTGCGGTAATGACAGGATTGTTTCGTCAAAGCAACCATCCTCCGATTATCCGAAGTGTCTTCAGTCTGACACAGGAACAACGCGATATCGTGAATAAAGCTGTTATGGATGTCTTTTCCATTGATGCCATATCGTTTGAAACCGATGCCAACCTGATCAGCGGGCTCGAATTGAGCATGAATGGTCACAGCATCTCATGGAATATCCAGGCATATCTGGATGCCCTTCAACGAACAGCAGAAGTTTCCTTTGAGAGGGACAAGAAAGAAAATGTTCATGATAAACAACCTGCTCAAAACCTCTCTTGATAAAGCGCTGAGCACTATCGAGAAATCAAGGCAATTGTATTCAGCCGGTTTGAAACCAGTTGAATCTGGTGTAATTACTACCGTTTTGAACGGAATTGCCAAGATCAGCGGCCTTCCAGGAGTTGAATTTGATGAGCTGGTTAAATTACCAGAAGATGTTTATGGAATAGCGTTTAACATCGATCCTGATGAAATTGGAGTCGTACTCCTGGGAGATTACTCAAAACTCCAGGCAGGCGACAAGGCTGAAAGAACCGGACGGGTAATGGATGTGCCGGTTGGCGACGCCCTGATAGGCCGTGTTCTCGATCCTCTTGGCAGGCCACTCGATGGACGGGGCCCTCTGAACTGTTCTGAGCGCTTGCCTCTTGAACGGATGGCTCCCCATATTATGGATCGAGCTCCGGTAACTGAGCCGCTTCAGACAGGAATAATGGTTATTGATGCCTTGATTCCTGTCGGGATGGGACAACGTGAGCTGATTCTCGGAGACCGGCAGACGGGCAAGAGTGCTGTTGCCATATCGACAATACTCAATCAACGCGGAAAGCATGTTCTGTGCGTCTACTGCGCTATAGGCCAAAGAGCCTCTGCTGTTGCAAAAGTTGTTGCTGAACTTCGTGAAAAAGGCGCTATGGAATATACCATCGTCCTGGTTACAGAAGGTAATGATCCGTCAGGTCTTCAGTATATCGCGGCTTTTGCTGCTACAAGTATAGCTGAATATTTTATGGAACGGGGAGATGATGTCCTTATTGTGTATGATGATTTGACCAATCATGCCCGAGCATATCGGGAGCTTTCACTTCTCCTGAAAAGACCTCCGGGAAGAGAGGCTTTTCCGGGAGATATCTTTTACCTCCACTCCCGTCTTCTTGAAAGATCGACTCATTTGCGGGATGAACTGGGAGGCGGTTCTCTGACGGCATTACCGATCATAGAAACTCAGGAGCAGAATATATCAGCATACATCCCAACCAATCTGATTTCAATTACCGATGGGCAACTCTATCTTTCACCGACTCTTTATGAACTTGGAATACTCCCCGCAGTTGATATTGCTAAATCCGTTTCAAGGGTAGGTGGCAAAGCACAGCTTGCAGTTTACCGGTCAGTAATCAGCAGTCTCAAACTTGATTATGCGCAGTTCGAGGAGCTGGAAAATTTTGCCCGTTTCGGGACGAGGCTGGACGAAGCCAGCAGGAAGATCATCAATCATGGTGAGAGGATTCGTGAGTGCTTCAAGCAGGATGAGTTTTTTTTGTTTTCTGCTACTGATCAGGTAATGGTGCTTCTTGCTCTGTCTGAAGGTTATTTTGATGCCATATCCATTGAGGATGTGCATGATGCCATAATGCAGGTTATACAGGTTACCGCTGATCTTGCCGAAGAGCTGATTATGAGGGTCGTTGCAGACAAAGAACTTTCTGCCGCAGACCGCAGTGCTATGTTACAGGTTGCAGATTTGGCAATGAAACAGTTCCGGGATAAACAATGAATGAAACCATTGAAGCCCTTCGTCAAAAAATTGGAAAAGCCAGAACACTTGGCTCAGTTGTTCGTACCATGAAAACGTTGGCTGCCTCGAATATCAAACAATATGAGGAGGCCGTAAGAGCTCTGATTGTTTATTATCGTGCCATTGAACTTGGTCTGTCAGCCTGCCTGCGGGGTATGGATGGCCAGTATTCACGCGTCATCAATCCAGAAAAAAAGGCACATCTAACTATAGCTGTTGTGGTTGGCTCAGATCAGGGTCTTGTCGGCTCGTTTAATGATCAGCTTACAGATGTTGTAACCCATAAGCTTGAAGAGTTATCAGGAAGAACTATTATCCTTGCTGTCGGCGAGAGAATTCAGTCTCGATTAACAGATGCATGCCATAAACCGGAAGAACTTTTTGCGGTAGCAGGTTCCGTCAATGCCATTGCGCCTCTTGTGGGTGACCTGTTGGCGGCTGTTGAAAAACTTCGTAAAAAAGAAGCAATGATCCAGCTTTACCTTTTCTATAACAGCCCTGAAAGCGGGGAGATCTACCACTCCCTTTCAAAACGGTTACTTCCACTTGATATAACCTGGGAGCGGGAGATCCGCCGTACGGTCTGGCCTACAAAGGCTATTCCAGAGATGCTGAGCGGTTCGGATACTGTTCGATGGGCTCTCGTCAGAGAATATCTTTTTGTGTCACTTTTCAGGGCATGCGCGGAATCATTAGCCAGCGAAAATGCAAGTAGATTGTCTGCTATGCAACGAGCAGAAAAAAATATTGATGACATACTCGAAGATCTTGCAAGGCTTTATAATAACCGGCGTCAGTCAGGAATTGATGCGGAGTTGTTTGATGTTATGTCAGGCTTCAATTCATTGTCGGACTCACAATAGGGTTCCCTTCGTAAGAAGCTCCTTTTATGTCCAAGACCTCAGTGCTTTGCGAGCAATTATCCGGCCTCTGCCCACCTTGCCAGCCGCTGATGCGTCGCGCCACAGGGTAATGCCACGTACTACTTCGTCATACATTTCGTGGCCGTAGTTGTCCAAAATCCCTTGACGAAACTCGTTCTGCACGTTGTAAAGGTAAAGTTGAATATGTCTCGCAAAATCAGGAGAGAGGTCTTCTTTCTCGATCACCGTCAGCCCGGCAGTTTCGGCCAGTGTCGCATAACCATCCAGTGTCTCCATAGAGGGAAAAACCATAAACGTATAGAGAGCTTGCCATTCATCGTTGCTCATTGAGCCTGTCTCCAGCCAGTCGGTAAACGCAAGGATGCCGCCCGGTTTCAGGACACGGGCACACTCTTCGATGAGCCGTTTTTTATCGGTGATGTAGCACCAGGCATCCTGTCCCCAGACCACATCGAACGAATTTGCCCGGAAGGGCATGTCCAGAGCGTTTCCCAGTTTGTATTCGACCTTGTCGTCCAGTCCGGCCTGTTTTGTGCGGCTGATGGCTTCTGTGTGCATCCGTTGGGTAGCATCCAGGCCAGTGACGCGGCAGCCCCAGGTTTGAGCTAAATGACGAGCCGGACCACCAAGCGCACTGCACACATCGAGCAGGTGACTCTCCGCATTGACTCCGGCTTTTTGCGCCAGAATGTTGGTCTCTTGTTCACCGCCGACATGAATTTCTTCGCCCATAAGCATCTCCCAAAGGATACCACCTGGGCCATCGTAGACTTCATTGACGTTTTCAATCGTGACATCAAGTCTGTTTCCACTCATTTGAATATCTCCTTGTTGAGTCGCTTGGGGATATACTCCCCGAAGCTGTGCTTGTTGACGGAATTTCTAATCTTGGCGGGTCGTTGATGGTAGTACAGGTTACTCTTCTTGC
>CAJAAV010000293.1 GCA_903937835.1 uncultured Chlorobiaceae bacterium
CCAGGCGAGCGCACTAGACCAACTATGCGACCTCTCCGATAATAATAAACGGCCCGTAATTTACATTCTATTTTAGAGTTTCACAAGCATTCTGTTATCAAAGAGCCTGTCGAGATTACATTTTACCCTCTATTTTCGACATATTTTCTATCTGATTGATGTTCACAGTGATTAATATTGTCATTCTACGCTCACATTTTGTAAATTGGCGCAATTGATTTTGCCGCCATCCATTAATTCTGCTCTACCCATGACGAAGATTCTCTATGAAGCGCTGACGTTTGACGATGTTCTTCTTATTCCTTCATATTCAAGTGTCCTGCCAAAGGAGACGACCACCGAAAGTCGGCTCACCAAAACCATTATGCTGAAAATACCATTAGTAAGCGCAGCAATGGATACCGTGACGGAATCAGGACTTGCTATTGCTCTGGCTCGTACGGGAGGGATCGGCATTATCCACAAAAACCTGACCATCGAAGAGCAGGCACGCGAAGTAGCAAAGGTCAAGCGATA
The DNA here is from genome assembly GCA_903937835.1 of uncultured Chlorobiaceae bacterium. Classification (GTDB taxonomy): domain Bacteria; phylum Bacteroidota; class Chlorobiia; order Chlorobiales; family Chlorobiaceae; genus Chlorobium. The sequence continues at coordinate 517 of CAJAAV010000293.1, forward strand.
TGAGAGCGGTATCATTCGCAATCCCTTTACCCTTTATGAGGATGCCACAATGCAGGATGCGCTTGATCTGATGCAGCGGCACTCCATTTCCGGCATCCCGGTTATCGGACGGCCAGAACATGAGGGCGACCAGAATATGAAACTCAAGGGGATTGTCACAAACAGGGACCTTCGCATCAAGCCAGAGCCTGATGCGAAAATTGCACACATCATGACCAGCAAAAACCTCATTACCGCACGTGAAGATGTTGACCTTCAAAATGCCGAGAAGATCCTGCTTGCCAACAGGATTGAAAAACTGCTCATTACCGATAATGACGGAAACCTTAAAGGGCTGATTACCTTCAGGGATATTCAGAAACGTAAACAGTTCCCTAATTCCTGCAAGGACAATCAGGGGCACCTGAGAGTTGGCGCTGCCGTAGGTATCAGCGCAAATACCCTTGAAAGGGTCCGTGCTCTGGTTGATGCAGGCGTCGATGTTGTTGCGGTCGATACGGCTCACGGTCACAGCAAGGCCGTCCTGGACATGGTTAAAACCATCAAAAAAGCCTGGCCTGAGCTGCAGGTTATCGCCGGTAATGTCGCCACACCGGAAGCAGTCAGAGATCTTGTCGAAGCTGGCGCTGACTGCGTAAAAGTTGGTATCGGCCCCGGCAGTATCTGTACCACACGAATTGTCGCTGGCGTCGGCATGCCTCAGTTGACCGCTATCATGAACTGTGCGGAAGAGGCGGCCAAAACCAGCACACCTATTATTGCTGATGGCGGTGTCAAATACAGCGGCGATATTGCCAAAGCTCTTGCGGCAGGGGCCGATTCCGTTATGATCGGGAGCATTTTCGCCGGAACCGATGAAAGCCCTGGCGAAACAATTCTCTATGAAGGGAGAAAATTCAAGGCCTATCGCGGCATGGGTTCTCTCGGCGCCATGTCGGAACCGGAAGGAAGCAGTGACCGCTATTTCCAGGATGCGTCAAGCGAGTCAAAAAAATATGTGCCCGAAGGAATTGAAGGCCGGATTCCGGCGAAAGGTTCGCTTGATGAAGTGGTCTACCAGTTAATCGGAGGGCTGAAATCCGCAATGGGCTACTGCGGAGTCACCGGCATCGAAGAGCTGAGAACCAACACCCGGTTTGTGCGGATAACCTCGGCAGGTCTCAGGGAGAGCCATCCCCATGATGTCAAGATCACCAAAGAGGCTCCGAATTATTCGACCTCAATGTAGCAAACTGAGGGACTTACAGTCGCTGTAAGTCCCTCAGCAACGCCTATTTGTCGCCCGTCATCCCTTCAAGCCGGTCTTCAAGATCAGCATAAATCTCCTGCAACTCATCGATCATACTCTGGTCAGCTTTCCACATACCGCGACCGTGCGCTTCGAGCATACGACCGACAATGTTCTTGATTGCCTGCGGATTGAGGGTTGCAAGCCGCTCCTTCATTACCGGGTCAAGCGCATAAGTCTCTGCGGTTTTTTTGTAGACCCAGTCGTCCACACTTTTGGTGACCGCATCCCAGCCAAGCATATAGGTAACGCGGTTGCTGATTTCGCCAGCACCGCTATGGCCATGTTTAAGCATCCCTTCAAACCACTTTGGATTGAGCAGTTTTGAGCGGTACTCAATGCGGAGCGATTTTTCGGCGTCGTCCACCTTGATATCGGAGGTAAACGATTCAACGTAGTTGAGCTTGATATCTCCATCCTTCGTGTTCCTGCGGCGTGCGGCAAGCTGCAATGAACCTGATGAGGAGAAATAGTGGTCAATATCGGAAATACCAAACTCGGTGGAATCGACCTGATGCACAACCCGGTCAACCGAACCAAGCATTTTCTGCAGAATCGCGGACTCATTCTCCCCTTTCCTTCCTCCGCCATAAGCGCTGCTGTTGCGGCGGATAAAGAGATCGTCAAGATCGTTTTCAGATTCCCATGCTGAATCCTCAATCATATCATCGACATAGGTGCCGTAAGCCCCTGGAGCCTGGGTAAACTGGCGGGCAGTCGCAGTCTCAAACGCCATGCCCGATGCAAGCGCCTCATCAACATGTTTTTTGACATAGTTCATCTCAACCGGTTCATCGGCCCTGGCAGCCTCCTTGACAAGCCGGTCAAGCTGATCCATCAGTAACCCAAAAGCATCGCGGAAAATAGGGCTGAGCTGCATAAGCACATCAATACGCGGACGGCGAAGCTTTTCAAGCGGCACCAGACTATAGTGGCTGATTTTACCGAACCCGTCATAGGATGGCTCGGCACCAAGCAGCCTGATCACCACAGCAACAGCCTCGCCCTTGGTTTTAATAGTGTCGAGCCCCCAAAGCACCTGGGCAATTGTTTCAGGATATTGTCCATCATTTTCCTCAAGATGCTTTTTAACAATGCTGTCAGCAATAAGCGAACCACGCTTGAAAGCCAGCACCGACGGAATTCGCCACGGATCAATAGAGTGGATATTACGGCCAGAAGGAAGCACATTGACGCCGTCACGCACCAGGTCGCCACCCGGCCCCGAGGAGATATAACGCCCGTCAAGCACCTTCAGGAGCGCATCCATCTCTCCCGTATTGTCGCGAAGCGCAAAGAGAAGCTGCGACCCCTCCCTGATCAACTGCTCAATAAAGGGCATATCTTCAGCGGGAAGCCTGGAGCCTCCTGTTATTGAGGCAAAAGCTCCCGCAACATTTTTCCTGTCGAACAGTACCTGCTGAACAAACTCCCTACACGCAGTATCGACCCACTCACGCAGTCGGATGGCCTCCTCTTCGCCCTTTCTCGACCGGCTGGTCAGCTCCTCATAGCTGTTAAATTGTTCCTTCTTTCCCGAGGCAGTCATCAGCAGAGAGGTCAGTGTCCTGGCATCCTCCTCACGATTTTTAAGGGTTTCGGTAATGGTAATAATCTGGGCCTCGAGTGGACTCGCCTCACCGAATACATGAAGCGAATTGGAAATAAGCCGGTTTTCAAGTTCGCTGACATACATATAAAGCCTGCTGACATAATCACCGAACCCTTCACTCTTGGGACGGGGACAATCATCAGTCAGATTGAGCAGCTCGGCTTTCTGCATAATGGCCTCTTCAAAGCCAGAACCATCTCCCTGTCCTTCACCAGAGGAAGAGGCAGAAAAATTTCTTTCCCGGAAATCGACCAGCAGCTCTTTCAACGCGGGCAGCTCCTTGTAGAGTCCTGCACGTGACAGCGGAGGCACCACATGGGAAACCATGGTAGCAAGGCCGCGCCGCTTTGCAATGGTCGACTCACTGGGGTTATTCACTGGATAGATATAGATATGAGGCACCTCGCCCAGCAGAGCATCCGGCCAGCAGTCGCCGGTAAGGCCTGTCTGAAGTCCCGGCATCCACTCAACAGAGCCGTGCATACCCACATGCACCATGGCGTGAGCCTGAAACTGGCGGCTTATCCAGCGGTAAAAGGCAATATACTGGTGGTGCGGCGTATTGGACTTGTCGAACAACAAGCGCATGGGATCGCCCTGCACCCCGATGCGCGGCTGAACACCGATAAAGATATTGCCAAATTGGATACCTCCGATAAAAACATCATGATCTCCGATCGGAACAATTTCACCGGGAAATTTCTGCCACCGCTCTTCAATGCGTTCACGTTCTCTTGAAGAGGTCAGCTCCCTGAAGCTGTCGTAACTGACTTTCAGCGCATCAGGCTTGTTCTGCTTGATCTGATGATCGGTAGCCTGGTCAAGGGCATGAAAGAGAGCATCAGAAGTTGCAGGCAGTTGACCAACAGTATACCCCTCTTTTTTCAGTCTCTGCAACGCGGCAAAAAGAGTTCTGGGAACATCAAGCAGCGCGGCGCTGGCCTTCTTGCCCAGTCCGGGAGGATAATCATAAACGATAAAGGCCACCTTTTTGTCGCGATTGGCCGTCGCACGCAGCCGAAGCCACTGTTTGACCAGAAGTGCAAGCCGCTCGATACGCTCCTGAACCGTCTCAATCTTGCCGTCCTGCAGGGCTCCAAGAATAACCGGGCATATTGCGCCATCCATTTCCGGAATAGCGTAGGTAAAGGTAATCTGCATCGGAGAGACGCCGAGCTCTTTCCAGGATTCAAACCCCTGAGTCAAAAGAGGCTGCGCAACAATGTAGGGAACATCGAGTTTTGTCATAATCTCGTGACGCGCATCAGCGGCCGTTCCCGGCTTGGTCGATCCAGCAGGGCCACCCACAAGACCGAAACCCATCATATTGACCAGAAGATCGATATTCTCCTTTGCCAGCCAGTCACGCACCAGCACATGGCCTTCTACCCCCATCACAAAAGAGGGAAAGATATGAATACCCTGCTTTTCAAGCACACGAATGGTATTGTCGATATAGGTCTTTTCCTGCAGCAGATGTTTGCGGAAAAACAAAAGCCCGATTTTCTGGCCCTTGTCAATATTTATCCCCCGCTTTTTCAGCCAGTTTTTATAGCTCTTGACATCGGTGAAATATGCCGGAGCATCCGGATGGTAGAGCCCCATGTTCGGAACATCAACAATTGCCCCGACAATAATCTGCTCATCAAAGTATTCGCGAAGAATCAGCCTGAACATGTTGGCGATATTGTCCGCCGTCGGCTGCATCCAGTAGGAGTAAACCATCAGCCAGTTCTTGAAATCCTTTGCCTTTTTTGGCACAAGCGGCAGAATAGTGCGCATGATTTTCATAAGCTTCATATAGCCGTAGAGAGCATCTTCATCGCGCCCCTTCACCAGCATTTTAGCCACTTTTTTGACCATATCGGGCATGCCAGCCTTGCCGTCACCAACAGAATAATTTCCAACCTTGGTCAGAGCCATGGCTTCAGGCATGGACTCAAAAATAAAGATGGTCTTTTCATTGGTGGCCAGATCAAGCTGCTGTTTAAACCAGTCTATCTGCTCCTTGAAGTTGATCATGCTCATGAACACACAATCAGCCTCCTGAATTGCTTTCGCTGCTTCAGGATTCTTTTTTTCCAGGTCAATATCACTCAACTGAGTCAGTTCGGCTTCGCCGGAAAGAAGCCCCTTGATTTTTTTCCAGAGACCAGCGTTGTACTGCTCAAGGCCGACAATAGCGACAATCTTGCGAAGATCAGACATAATAGAGGGAGTAGGTATGCATTTAAGTGTATCACTTTTATAAAGGTGATAGAGCACTATGCCTTAAATGTATAAAAGAAGGGGAATAATTCCGCAAAAAGACCTTTCCAATTCACTTATCGGAAAGGTCTTCGGTGATCAAAAGCTCATTGCTGCTTCTACAATCTGTTCGGCTTTTGCATTCGGCAGGTAAAAATAACGTCCTCCGAGCTTCTGGGCGAGCTTGGGCGCTTCACCTCTCGAAAGATAGTTCATCTGGGTATCGATAACAATAGCGGCCACGCCATCGGCCTGGATGGAGAGTGACAGTGCCTCAACCTCCTTTTCAAGATCCTCCTTTGAAGCCTTTTCCGCCGTCGGGTCAAAGGTTGCCTGCAGGCCTATATTACCACGTCCATCAGTAATCAGTACAAACATCACCTGCGTAATACCTTTTGTGCGAGCCTGTTTGGCAGTCTCCCAGCCAAGATAGAGGGCAGATGCAAGCGGAGTGCCACCACCGGTAGGAAGCACATCAAGTTCCCGCTTGGCACGGTCGACACTCTGTGAGGGGGGAAGAAGCACCTGGGCCTGCTTGCCACGGAACGAAATCAGGGCAACCTGGTCGCGGTGCACATAGGCATTCTGCAATAGACTGGCAACAGCACCCTTCGCCTGGCGCATACGATTCAGCGCCATGGAACCCGAAGCATCTACCATAAAAATAAAGAGCGTACCAGACTTGTCGCGGAAACGCTTGATCTTGACATCATCCTTGGTGATGAGAAGGGCGGTTTTTGGCCTGCCTGCCATCTTGCTGTCGCGACGGCGAGTCTCCTGCCACGGAGCAGCGGAAATCAGTGTCGGAATAAGCGCAACTTTACCGCTGCGCATATCGCCTGGCTGGGCTCTCACAAAACGGCCACGCTTGAAGTTAAGCGCTTCGCCACGGCTGCCCGTTGTCGTCTTCTTCTTCGATGCCAGCGAGATATTAAGAATATTGTCAGGGAGCTCCATCGTGATAGCATCCATCATCAACTCCTCAATCATGTCGGGAGTCTCCTTCTGCTCCTCCTCTGCTTCAGCATCAGGAGTGTCCGACGGTGCCTCTTCGTCCTCAGACTCAGGCTCATCCTGCTGCGGCGGCTCCTCCTGGGGTGGCGCTTCATTCGACTCAGCTTCCCTCTCAGGCATACGGGTAGCACGGGGAATAAGCACCAACTTGATGGCCTGCTTCATATCCTCCTCCTCAACATCACTGCGCTGTGCAAGTGCCGCCGAAGCTATTGCCGCACGAACGGTAAAGATATCAACACGATTTCCTTCGACCCCAAGACTGATTGCCGTCTGAATCAGCGCACGAATCTGCTCGTCAGTAATCGAAACATGGGGCAATTGCTCCCTTGCAGCCTTGATAAATCCGGCAAGCATATTCAGCTCATCACGGGTATCCTCTTCATCTCTCGTACCAAGCACGATGTTAACAATTTTCTTGCGCGCCCTGTAATCGTTCTGGGCGGTAAAAGGCACAATAATGCCTATCCGGTCGAGCAGCCCCATACGGACCTCTCCATCGGTGGGATCATACGTGCCCACAAGCATGAACTTTGCCGGATGCACCTCACTAAGCCCCTCACGCTCGACAAGAACCTCGCCTCGCGAAATAGCGTCCATAATGTGCGACACCGCCGAGCTGTCGAGAAGACTGATGGAGTCGACATAGAGCACCCCGCCATGCGCCTTCGAAAGCACGCCGTGTTGCACCACACGGACTCCGGTAGCAAGAGTTGCCTCAAGATCAACGCCGCCGATCAAACGATCTTCGGTCACGTTCAGGGGAAGTTCCACAAAAGGAGTGCCTGGAGGAAGAATATCAGCAAACGCCCTGGCAAGAGTTGATTTCCCCGACCCTACAGCCGAGGGGATAACAACTCCGCCAAGTTCAGAATCAACGGCCAGCAACATCAGCGCCTGCTTGGCCAGATCCATCCCTACGATATCGGTAAAAGCTATCATTATACGGCTTCCGCTTCTCCGAGAAGTTTAGCAAGTTCACGATCAATTTTTTCACCTGCATCAAGGGTTTCAAGAGGATCCTTGCGCAGACGGTGGCGCAGACAGAGACTTGCAATCTCCTTGACATGCTTCATGGTCACAACAGTTTCGCCAAGGAAAGCTGCATGGGCAAAAGCGGTGCGGGCAATGGTGAGTTCACCACGGTGACCGTCAATACCAAGATTCATGCAGAGCTTTGCGATATCGGTAAGCACGCTGTCATCCATGGACACGGCTGGCAGAAGATCTTTCGCGGTCTGTATCTTTTTCTGCAGCTTCTGTTGTTCGCGGTTGTACTTTTTCATGAAAGCATCCGGATCTTCATCATACTCACGGCGGCGTTTGACAATATCAACTCGTTTGGCAACGTCAAGAATTGTGATGATGCGGGCATGCAGACCAAAACGGTCAAGAAGCTGGGGACGAAGCTCACCCTCCTCCGGGTTACCGGAACCGACAAGCACAAAACGGGCAGGGTGGCGGATACTGATACCTTCACGTTCAACCACATTCAGGCCACTTGCTGCAACATCAAGCAGAACATCCACCAGGTGATCGTCAAGCAGGTTAACCTCATCAATATAGAGGAATCCCCGGTTCGCCTGGGCAAGCAGGCCCGGCTCAAATGCTTTTACACCGCTGGTGAGCGCCTGCTCAATATCAATGGTACCGCAAACCCGGTCTTCAGTAGCGCCAAGCGGCAGGTCAACAACCGGAACAGGGATTTTCTCAGTTTTCAGCGAAGCAGGATCAATGGCCTTCCGTCCCTTTTTGGCCTCTTCACCTTCAATATACTGGTCGATGGTACGATTGTAGGTATCACCTTCCACCCTTTCAATAAAAGGAAGCACTTCGGCAAGCGCCCTGACGGTGGTACTTTTTCCTGTACCCCTGTGGCCCATAACCAGCACACCTCCGATTCTCGGATCAATGATATTGAGGATCAGACTGAGTTTCATTTCCTCCTGACCGACAATTGCTGTAAAAGGAAACGCCTGGCCGGATTTCTTTTTTGCAGCAGGCTTTACTGCTTTTATCGGTTCCGAAGTTGTCGTCACATCTGAACCTGCCTTCGCCTTTGCCACAACTGTTTTTCTTGGTGCAGTTTTTTTTGCAGCCGTTTCAGTCTGAGTCATAATTGATCATTTAGTTGATACCTTCACCCCGTGAACTATGAACTTATTCACCGAAAAAGGCTTACTGTTTTTACGGAGTTAAATAATTGACAGTGAATTTATGCTTTTAGAAAGACAATAGAAAATGGTTTTCAAAAACCCCGCTCCTGCAGAGCATTTTCTGTGACCTCTTTTATAACTTTCAGGGAGGGTTGAGGCTTGCAATGGAAAGCATAGCAGATATGGTATGCTTTTGTTATACTGACTCCGCAAATGTTCTGGCGGCAGTGTTCAAGTTTCGAAAAATGCAAAATCAGTTGATAAAAAACGAATCGGAATCCGCGGAAGAGACTCCTCTTGAACCAAAAAAACTCACCCTTCAAGTCAGCCGAGTGCAGACCCCGATGCGTATCGACCAATACCTGACACGCCAGGTGGAAAACGCCACGCGCAACAAGGTACAGGAGGCCATTGAGGAGGGACGGGTGCTGGTCAATGAAAAAATCATCAAATCGAATTACCGCATCAAATCCTGCGATCTCATTCAGATGACTTTTCTTCGCCCCCCCGCCCCGGAACTGGCCCCTGAAGATATTCCGATTAACATCATATATGAGGATGATGATCTGATGGTCATCAACAAAAAACCGGGTATGGTTGTCCATCCGGCATTCGGCAACTGGACGGGAACGCTCGCCAACGCCATTCTGCACCACATCGGCAAGGATGCAGAAGAACTCGACAAGTCTGAACTGCGCCCCGGCATTGTACACCGGCTTGACAAGAACACCTCAGGGCTGATCATCGTCGCAAAAAATCCCGTGGCTCTTCACCGTCTTGCCCGCCAGTTCGCCGATCGCAAAGTGATAAAGATCTACAAGGCAATGGTATGGGGAGTTCCCAACCCTCCCTCAGGCACCATTACAACCAATATCGGGCGTTCGAAAAGAGACAGGAAGGTGATGGCAAATTTCCCCTACGAAGGAAAGGATGGAAAAACGGCCATTACCGACTACAGCATCACCGAAAACCTCCACTGGTTTTCCCTGCTCTCGCTCACTTTGCATACCGGGCGCACCCACCAGATAAGGGCGCACCTCCAACACCTTGGCCACCAGATCCTTGGCGACGAAACCTACGGAGGCGCCTCCCTGCGCACACTCTCCTTCAGCAAAAGCGAGGGCTTCGTCCGCAACCTGCTTGAACTGCTGCCGCGCCAGGCACTGCACGCCGAAACCCTCTCATTTCAGCAGCCAACAAGCCGTGAGCAACTCTCGTTTACCGCCCCATTGCCTGAAGATATGGAGCTTGCACTGGAGAAAATCCGGGGTATCGTGACCTCTGCTTAACTTTCAAAAGGAGAATTAACCTGCTTGGCAGTTTTTCAGCCCCTCATTCCACTCACGCTGCATGGCATCACCAACCGGCTTAAAGTGCGGAAAATCAAGCGTATGGCGGTGCAGGTCGGCAATGGTTTCGGTAACAGCATCGGCAACCTCTTCAAGAATAACTCTTGCTCGCGCTGGCTGAAGATTGCAGTGCATTTGTGCAAAGAAGAGAAGTTTCCTGGCCGTCGGAAACCGTTTGCTGCCATCCAGCGTGAGCGCCAGGGAATCTCCCCTGATGTATGCTGTGGTTGAAACGATATCAAAAACAGGCGCAAGGCACACCGGCTTGTCGGCGGCAGTGTAGAGTACACCGAAATTCTTGAGATGGGCATCACCATTTCTGACGGTGCAGGAGAGAGCAAGCAAACGGAAATAGCTCTCCAGCGCTAAACGTTGCTCCTCCGGCGAGACGAATTGGCGAATCCGTTTTGCCAGTTTTTCATAGCTTCCGTCATACTTCTCCGCCGTGCCGATGCCGTTGAGGGAGCAGAAGTCCTCAAACCCCAGATATAGCCCCTCTTCAGTCAGGTCGAACCGCCTGATAATGAGAAACTGGTTGTTTTCCGAAAGAGAGATCTCCGGCACCTCAAGCCCGCTTCGACGAGCGGCACTCATACAGAAAAATTCATTGGCCGCCAGATGCGGATATTGATCCGCGCTCCAACCCTTGACGATATGAGTCGCTCCTTTGACGGTGACACGCGACTGGTTTCGGGTGTACGCGTCACCCGCTCCGCTCTCCTGATCCCTGATCAACACCTTGGGCTGCACACCTGATACACCCGAAACAGAGGAAAAACGCTCCAGAAGATCCTGCAACAGATCTTCTGACCCATCATAAGCGATTAATTCCGCAACACTTTGCATGGGAACCTGATCGATCACGCCAGGATCGTTGGCAAACCGCAGCCGCCCAATCTGCGAACGACCGACAACCTCCAGCAGAGAAAGTGCATCAAAACCTTTGACACGCTTGCGGAACAAAAGTTCGATCGACTCCCGAAGACGACCTTCAGGCAGATTCATCTGAAAGACCGGATGCAAACCGTTTTTGTACCGATAACTCTCCAGCGACCATGGCATCGTCAGAGAAACATCTGCACCGGCCTCGATTGCAGAGCGATAGGCAAAGGTATAATCGCCAGCCTCGGTCGAATGACGATCCAGAGAGCCGACAACATGAGGCGCAACCCATACATCGAGCATGTTAATCCCTCCCCCGTTCTGCCACAAGATCCCGCAAAGTGGGACGCTGCGCAGCATCTTTGACGCTCAATTCAAGCCCCAGGGTAGCGCATAGAGCCATAACTTTTCTGATCCCGATTTCCGGCAGTATGCCATTTTCAAACCGGCTGAGCGTCACCCGGCTCATCCCGTTGCAACCCGCAACCTGCTGCTGCGACAATCCCAACGCCTTCCGACGAGCATGAAGCAACTCACCAAGTTCCGGCATATCACTCATGACTGTATCTTATTTGCTACATTCTTCGATTATCGGCTTTAAAATGTAGCAAATACACATCATATCAGCAAGTTTTTTCCACCCTTTTTAATGTGATTGGTAACCCGATCAAGAACCTGGCTTATCAATTTTCAAAATAACAGTACCTGTTTCACTTCTCAACCTGAAAGACAATATCATCCAGCGTAACGTTCAGCGCTTTGGCCACAGCCAATAAGACTTCCATCGTTCCAGTCCGTTTTCCAGTTTCGATTTGCGACAAATATGGTGTACTTATCTCAGCCACCTCAGCTAATTGCTGTTGGGTCAGACCGCGATATTCACGCCATACTTTAACCGGATTTTCACCATCAAGCAAAGCAAACGTAACTTCACCGGGAACAAGCTCCTCTTTGCCTTGCTTAATTGCAGTTTTTACCGCATCATAATCGCGTACATCCTGCAACATTTCCGATTCTTCAACAAGTTGGACGTATGCGTCATAGGGCAATACTGCCCATTCCGGCTTACCATCGCGTTCGATTACTTGTACAGGTGCATTCATCGGTAAACCTCTTTGCGTTGCGCTATTTTTAAGACCAAAACAACTAACTCATTATTTTGTATTTCGTAAATCACTCGCCAATCCCCTATACGTAACCGATAGCCCAAACGGTTTTGCAACTTTTTCGCGTTCGTCATTGGTGCATAAGGATCAATTGCTAACTGCTCCAATTTCTTTCGTACCAGTAGTGCCGTATTTTTGGGCAATTGTAACAACGCTTTTTGAGCTTCTTTGGCAAAGATTATTTTATACATGACAAGATATTAGCATAATGCAAATAAAATACCAAGAGGAATTGAGTAAATTATCAACGTCGAAAAGTTCAAGCATCCAGTCTCAGCCAGTTTCAGATCAGAGCTTGCCACAAGCAGTTCAAGAATCCGCCCCGGCGCTTTCACCGGCGATCCATTTCTGCTTCAATGCAGGAAAGGGGTAAAGATATTGTCAAGAACCTGCCAGTTTCCTTATATTCTGTCTATAATAGCCAGAACGATCAGACTATAACCTATGGGGAGAAGAGGATGAAAACATGGCAACTGCAACATGCAAAAAATCATTTGAGCGAAGTGGTCCGCAACGCCCTCAATGAGGGGCCACAGGCTATTACCCTGCATGGCAAGCCTTCTGCAGTGGTTATCTCTTTTGACGAATACAACAAGGCAATGAATGTTCGCAAGCCGGGTGAGCCCCTCTCAAGTTTTTTTCATAACTCACCGCTCCGAGATTCAGGGATAGACCTTAAACGATCAAAAGATCTTGGTAGAAGTGAGGTGATTCTGTGAAGTCAGGGGGAGGGTACCTGCTGGATACCTGCGTGATCTCTGAACTGATCAGAGCGGAGCCGTCACCAAAAGTTATAGCGTGGATTGATGGTCAGGAGGAACAGAACCTGCACCTGTGTGTCATCACGCTTGGTGAAGTTGAAAAAGGAATTTCAAAGCTGGCGGAAGGCAGGAAAAAAATGCAATTGCAGGCGTGGCTTGCTGATGAATTAATGGAACGGTTCAATGGCCGGATTTTTGGCATCACCACTGAAGTTGCACGTTGTTGGGGCACAATGCGTTCACTCCCCGTCGTTGATGCGCTCATTGCTGCGACTGCCATAACAAACGGGTTGATCGTGGTTACCCGAAACACAGCCGACATGAACGATTCTGGCGCAACACTTCTTGATCCCTGGGAATAAAGTCTACCGGCATGACACTGATTGAAGCGGCGATTTGGGTTGGAAATCCGGTTGCATTTTGTGAAAAAGAGGAATTACTATGAGCTTGACAAAAATGATGCCAGATAAGGAGCTTATCAGAAAAGTGACAGAAATTCTTTTTAAAGAGCTGGGTTATACCGATGCGATCCGGTTTTTATCGAAAATCCGGGCCTGCTCAATTCAAATTATCGCCAGTACGGTTTGCTCAAATCTCTCCGCCTGAGTGCAAATCTGCTTGACCTTCTGCCATTGAGTGGTGATGTCTGGAGCATATTTGCGATATTCCAGAACTGATTTTTTGATGCGCTCTTTCTTCGGGAGCTGTGCCACCAGTGCAATGCGCAGCAAGTCAGACATTGGGCACCGCCCCCAAATGCCCCATCACCCACAGGCGAGACAAGGGGTACTCTTGATTCAAAGATACCAGCTCCGGAGCCAACTCAATACGTCGGACACAGCTCACTCCTTCGCTGTTGCGCTCCACCGCAAACAGACGCACCTCGGGGTCATTCAAATCCAGGCCATCCAATACAGCAGGGTTATGCGCCGTAAACAGCAATTGCCGATCAGGGCCATTGTGACGCAGCCAACCCGACAAGCGCGCAGTAAGCCGAGTCAACAATCGAGGATTGAGTGCCTGATCCAGATTATCAATAGCCAACAATCGAGGAGCCTGCGGGAGCAGACAGAGCAAAGCACAAAAGATCACGTAAAGAGCCCCTTCACTGGCATCATAGGCCGTCAGCTCATTGCGACTCTTGTTCATAAAACGGTCAGTGAATTTCAGCATCAACCTGGTGCGGGGCACTTTGGACGAAAGCAAGGCGGCGCCATGGGTGGTGGCCTGGATGTCGGAAACCCAGTCGATGAGTTCCAGTACCTGATCGAGCACCACCGTTGCATCGCCATCGGTATCGCTCAGATTTCTGCGCAAGGCATCGAACCCTTCAGCCAATTGCCCGCCGTTCAGCCCGACAGGAGCACGCGACTGCACATCCGGCACAACCCCTCGCAACGTCGGGGTGTTAGGGCAATAAATGGCAAACTCCTGTAAGCGCAGCATCAACTGTGCTGCCGGATTAGCCGGTTCCAGATCAACCAGCTTCAATGCGGCCAACCCCGCTTGTGGATTGAGGTTTTTTCTGTTGCGCACACCATCGGAAACAATTTCCTGTTCACCATCAGTTAAAAATTCCGTCTTGTACGACCAGGCTGGCTCGGGTGCATCAAGCGGATTAAGCAGGGAAACCCGATAGTTTACCCCCGCTTCTCCCTCAGCAGAAATAAAAATTTGAGGCGGTGTCAATTTGGAAGCAAACGAGCTCTTGTAAAGTCGAGGCAAGCCAGCCCTGACCCCACGGCGGAGCAAGCTTTCATCATCAACCACCCCGTTGGAGGCGGCACCAAGCACACCAAGAGCCTCAAGAATGTTGCTCTTGCCGACCCCGTTGGCGCCAATGAAGCAGTTAACCCTGCCCAGTGAAAGAGTCTCTGAGTAGATGGACTTGAAGCCCTGAATATGCAACGTGCGAATCATCATTTCAGTCCTGTTTTTCCGATTAAAAGTTCCTGCCTCATGACCTGCTTGAGGGTGCATGATTTGTGGCATCCATTTCTGCTACAATGTAAGGAAAGGGGTAAAGTATTGTCAAAAACCTGCCAGCTTTTCCTCTATTCTGTATACAATTGCCAGAAAAATCGTCACCACCGAAAAATCCATTTGAGGCAAACTGCCGGACTGGCATACTAACCGTTGAAAGTTCATGCTGACATTGTCGAAGAACGCGGTATTGTGTTCTGTGTTGCTAATAATGCTTATGTCAATACCTCCCAATGGCCGCCCTTTGCTGGACCAACATAGCGCAAGCGCCTCTCTTTCACTAATTTTGCACTTGCTCGCTCCACTGCTCTCAAAGATTTATCGATTGCTTTAGCCACCTCAGCCAATGTCAGATCAGGGTTTGCCGCAAGCAGTTCAAGAATCCGATCGGGCGTTTTCATCGGCGTTTTCACCGGCGTTTTGACCGGCGTTTTACCAATAACATGTTTAGATGAAACATGAACCCCGCTGACTTCCCCGGCGGGCAACAAAATATTCTCTATTGCTGCTCCAACCAGCGCACTCTCCTTTCTCCAGATAGTGACGACAAACCCGTCCGTCAGGCTGAACTCCGGTTCACGCAGACCTGCATTGCTGCAAAAGGTGATCATGTCGCCTGTTCCCGTGCCCATACGTTCAATGTATTTTGCAAGATAGAGTGACTCCGCCATAAGCGGGTTGGCAGGAAACGATCCATGAGGTTTTCTGAGCTTTTCAAGGGTCAGTGATGGCGAAAGAGTACCGGGGTTCCACACCTCCAGTCGATCAGCAAACAACATGACCTGAACACTGCCGGTACTGGTATAATCCCGATGCGCAACAGCATTAACAATTGCCTCCCTTACCACTTCAGGAGGGATTTCGTAGGTGACAGGAACCTCCGCACTTTCGGCACGAGTACCCACAGCAAGGTCAATTTTCGAGAGAACAAAGTCAACCGCCTGATCGACAAGCTCAAAGGCCCGCCCCTTGTATACCTGATATGATGGTATCGGCTTGGCAACCCTTGTACCATGAAAATGGGCACACTTGATCTCCGAAGAGATAAGAAAACGCTGGGGATAAAAGCCGAACAACAGCACAGCAGCATGAGAAGGCCTACCCTTGTTCAGCAAATTAAGATGAGTCAACAGCTCAAAAGCGGAGGCATCTTCTTGAAGGGGAAACCCGCGCAACAGTCGCGCCCTGCGGATAAAGCGAACCATCGCCTCTGTATCAAGGTCAGCCAA